>JAIETJ010000055.1 GCA_019745275.1 Pseudomonadaceae bacterium
TTCAAGCCACTGAGCTCGAGAAAATCACGATACGCCTGAGCGGTGGTGGCAAAGCCGCCGGGAACCGAGACACCGGCGCCAGCAAGATTGCTGATCATCTCGCCGAGGGATGCGTTCTTGCCCCCCACATGCTCTACATCAGCAATGCCGAGCTTATCGAGGGAAACTACGTAATCGACCAAGGTGATCTCTCCAGTGATGTTTTGAAAAGGTAGCTAGTGGATAAGCTCAGCGTACCGACAGGCTGCGAACCCTGTAGCTTCGTGCTGCGGTGGCCGCTAGGGTAAAAATAAGTAACAATACCGACCCGCAAGGGCCGCTAAGGCGCCGCCCATAATAGCCAAGAATCGTCACAACCTTAAGGCCTTTGGCGCAAATGAAACGATCCGCTTTTTTCATCTCCGATGGTACCGGCATAACCGCCGAAGCCCTCGGTCAAAGTTTGTTGGCGCAATTCGAAAATATCAGTTTCGATAAACTCACTCGCCCGTATATCGACAGCGTTGAAAAAGCCCACGCTATGGTTCAGCAAATTAATGCTGCCGCCATTGTCGACGGCACCCGCCCGATCATCTTTGACACCGTTGTTAACCAAGATATTCGTGAAATCTTGGCCAAGTCCGACGGTTTTATGATCGATATTTTCTCCAGTTTCTTAGCCCCACTGGAGCAAGAGTTAACCTCACACTCGTCTTATTCGGTGGGCAAATCCCACTCTATTAACTCCAACTCCAATTATATGGAGCGCATCGACGCGGTTAACTTTGCCCTCGACAACGACGATGGCGCCCGCACGCACTATTACGACAAGGCCGATTTGATCTTGGTCGGCGTCTCACGCTGCGGTAAAACCCCAACGTGTTTGTACATGGCCCTGCAATATGGCATTCGCGCGGCGAACTACCCGCTGACCGAAGATGACATGGAACACCTGCAACTGCCCGCAGCCCTGAAAACTTACAAACACAAACTGTTTGGCCTAACCATCGACCCCGACCGGCTGACCGCCATCCGCAATGAACGCAAACCTAACAGCCGCTACGCCAGCTTCGCCCAGTGCGAGTTTGAAGTGCGCGAAGTGGAAAACCTGTTCCGCCGCGAGAACATCCCACATATCAACTCCACGCATTTCTCGGTGGAAGAAATCTCCGCCAAAATCCTCGTGGAAAAAGGTGTTGAACGCCGTTTGAAATGACGCGAACCAAGCGCTGAGCTATCGCTAGCTCAGCGGTCAGCGCTAGCCTTCCTTAGAAACAATCGCCTGGTACCCGCACCCAGCCTTCCATCAACACCCGCGCACTGCGACTCATGATGGCCTTGCTCACCGTCCACTCACCTTTGACCTGAGTCGCTTCGGCGCCGACGCGCAAGGTGCCGGACGGATGACCAAAACGCACGGCGCTAGGCGCACCACCGCCCGCCGCAAGGTTCACCAAAGTGCCCGGAATTGCCGCAGCCGTACCGATGGCCACGGCCGCCGTGCCCATCATGGCGTGATGCAGTTTGCCCATGGACAGCGCCCGCACCAGTAGGTCGACCTCGCCCGCAGTGATCAGTTTGCCGCTGGAGGCGAGGTAATCCTTAGGTTTGGCGACAAAGGCAATCTTCGGTGTGTGCTGACGCTGGGCCGCCTCTTCCGGCGTCTTGATCAGTCCCATGCGCAAAGCCCCGGCGATACGAATCTGTTCGAATTTCGCCAGCGCCTTAGGGTCAGTGTTGATCGCCTCACGCAGTTCAGTGCCGGTGTAACCGATGTCTTCAGCGTTGACGAAGATGGTCGGGATGCCTGCCGTAATCATGGTCGCCTTGAGCGTACCGCCCGTTACAACATCAGCTGGCACCTGAAGATCGTCGATCAAATTGCCGGTGGGGAACATCGAACCACCCTCCTCCGCGTCATCGGAGGGGGCAATAAACTCCAGCACGATCTCGGCCGCTGGAAAGGTCACCCCGTCCAACTCGAAGTCGCCGGTTTCCTGGACCAGGCCGTTAGTGACGGGCACATGGGCGATAATGGTCTTGCCGATATTGGCCTGCCAGATACGCACCACACAGGTGCCACTTGAAGGAATGCGGGCCGGATCAACCAGGCCTGCGTGAATCGCAAACGCCCCGGCCGCAGTCGACAGGTTGCCGCAGTTGCCGCTCCAGTCGACAAAAGCCTTGTCGATTGAAACCTGCCCATAGAGGTAGTCCACGTCATGCTCGGGCACGCTGCTTTTGCACAGGATCACGCACTTGCTGGTACTGGAAGTGGCGCTACCCATGCCGTCGATATGCGCGCCATAAGCATCCGGGCTGCCGATCACCCGCAGGAACAAATTATCCCGCGCCGCGCCCGGCACCTGAGCGCTCTCGGGCAAATCCTGCAGGCGGAAAAATACGCCTTTACTGGTGCCGCCACGCATATAGGTGGCGGCAATTTTGATCTGGGGAACCTGGCTCATAAACCCTTCTCTGAATAGAAGTGCCCGCAAAAGACTCAGGCGCTAGGTTGCCCCTAGCACCTGAGCGCGCTGCATCAGTGCGTCGCTACCGTCGCTTCGAGGAAGTCCTGAGCGAAGCGCTGCAATACTCCGCCAGCTTCGTAGATCAACACTTCTTCATCGCTGTCTAAACGGCAGATCATCGGCACTTCGACGCGTTCACCATTCTTGCGGGTGATGACTAGGGTCATGATCGCGCGCGGGGTGCGTTCGCCAATCACGTCATAGACTTCAGTGCCATCGATGCCCAACGTCAGGCGGTTAACCCCTGGCATAAACTCCAGCGGCAACACGCCCATTCCGACCAGATTGGTCCGGTGAATGCGCTCAAAGCCCTCGGCGGCAATCACCTCGACACCGGCCAGACGTACGCCTTTGGCGGCCCAGTCGCGGGACGAACCCTGACCGTAATCGGCACCGGCGACGATAATCAGCGGCTGTTTGCGCTGCATATAGGTTTCGATCGCCTCCCACATGCGCGTTACTTTGCCTTCCGGCTCGATGCGGGTCAGCGAACCTTTCTGCACTTTGCCGTCGACCACCGCCATCTCGTTGACCAGTTGCGGGTTAGCGAAGGTGGCACGCTGCGCCGTCAAATGGTCACCCCTATGCGTCGCGTAGGAGTTGAAGTCCTCTTCCGGTAGACCCATTTTGTGCAGGTACTCACCGGCGGCGCTGTCCAACATGATGGCGTTGGATGGCGACAAGTGATCGGTGGTGATGTTGTCCGGTAGCACGGCC
This sequence comes from Pseudomonadaceae bacterium, assembly GCA_019745275.1. Taxonomy (GTDB): domain Bacteria; phylum Pseudomonadota; class Gammaproteobacteria; order Pseudomonadales; family Pseudomonadaceae; genus Aquipseudomonas. The sequence goes on from JAIETJ010000055.1 coordinate 3,228, forward strand.
AGCGGGCGCATGCCCTTCAGCGTACGCTCACCGGCCAAGGCGCCTTCCCAATACGGCGGACGGCGGATATAGGTGCTCATCTCACGCCAGTCATACAACGGGCTCGCCGCCTCTTCGACAGTGCCCAGATCAAACATCGGAATGTAGATTTCGCGAAACTGCTCAGGCTTGACGCTTTCCTTGACGATGGCATCGATTTCTTCATCCGACGGCCAGATGTCCTTCAAGCGGATTTCGCGGCCAGCGACCACGCCCAGCACGTCCAGCTCGATATCGAAGCGGATGGTGCCGGCAATCGCATACGCCACCACCAGCGGCGGCGAGGCGAGGAACGCCTGCTTGGCATACGGATGGATGCGTCCGTCGAAGTTGCGGTTGCCCGACAACACGGCAGTGGCGTACAGGTCACGGTCGATAATTTCTTGTTGGATAACAGGATCCAGCGCACCGCTCATGCCGTTGCAGGTGGTGCAGGCAAAACCGACGATGCCGAAACCGAGCTGCTCCAACTCCGTCAGTAGCCCGGCGTCTTTCAGATACAGCTCAGCCACCTTTGAACCCGGCGCGAAGGACGTCTTGACCCAAGGCTTGCGCAGTAAGCCAAGCTTGTTGGCGTTGCGCGCGAGCAGCGCGGCAGCCACCACGTTGCGCGGGTTACTGGTATTGGTGCAACTGGTGATGGCGGCGATGATTACCGCGCCATCCGGCATTTCACCGGGCGTCTCAGTCCAAGATCCAGCAACGCCCTTGGCAGCCAGATCACGGGTGGCCAACAGCGCATGCGGGTTGGACGGACCAGCCATGTTGCGGCCAACCGTGGACAGATCAAAACTCAGTACCCGCTCGTACTCGGCCTGCTTGAGCGTATCGGCCCACAGGCCAGCGGTCTTGGCGTAATTTTCGACCAGTGCCACCTGCTGTGCTTCACGGCCAGTGAGTTTGAGATAGTCGATGGTTTGTTCATCGATATAAAACAGGCCGGCAGTGGCGCCGTACTCTGGCGTCATGTTGGAGATAGTCGCACGGTCGCCAATGCTCAGGCTGGCCGCTCCTGCGCCGAAGAATTCCAGCCAAGCACCGACCACGCGTTGCTTGCGCAGAAATGCCGTCAGCTCTAAGACAATATCGGTGGCGGTAATGCCGGGCTGGCGCTTGCCGGTCAGCTCGACACCGACGATATCCGGCAGACGCATCATCGAGGCACGGCCGAGCATTACCGTTTCCGCTTCCAGACCGCCAACGCCCACGGCGATTACGCCCAGCGCATCCACATGCGGGGTGTGGCTGTCGGTACCCACGCAGGTATCCGGAAAAGCCACGCCGTCACGGGCCTGAATGACCGGCGACATTTTCTCCAGATTGATCTGGTGCATGATGCCGTTACCGGCCGGGATCACGTCGACGTTCTTAAAGGCGGTCTTGGTCCACTCGATAAAGTGGAAACGGTCTTCGTTACGACGGTCTTCGATGGCGCGGTTCTTGGTGAACGCATCCGGGTCAAAACCACCGCATTCAACGGCCAGCGAATGATCGACGATCAGCTGGGTCGGTACTACTGGGTTGACCTTGGACGGGTCGCCGCCCATGTCGGCAATCGCATCACGCAGGCCGGCCAAGTCGACCAGTGCGGTCTGACCAAGGATGTCGTGGCACACCACGCGGGCCGGATACCAAGGGAAATCGAGGTCCTGTTTACGCTCGATCAACTGTTTGAGCGAGTCAGTCAGGCTCGCCGGAGCACAGCGGCGCACCAGTTGCTCGGCCAATACGCGCGAGGTGTAAGGGAGTTTGGCGTACGCGCCGGGCTGGATTGCATCCACCGCCTCACGGGTATCAAAATAATCCAGCGGCGTGCCCGGCAGGTTCTTGCGAAACTGAGTATTCATCATGCTGCTCATGGTTATGGGCGCTCCTTGAGCGGCAAGAAGGTCAGGTCTTCCGGGCCGACATAGTTGGCGCTCGGGCGGATGATCTTGCCGTCAATACGCTGCTCGATGACGTGGGATGACCAGCCCGAGGTGCGGGCGATCACGAACAGCGGCGTGAACATGGCAGTCGGCACGCCCATCATGTGGTAGCTAACGGCACTGAACCAATCGAGGTTGGGGAACATTTTCTTGATGTCCGCCATCACCGATTCCAGTCGCTCGGCAATGTCGAACATCTTGCTGTTGGACTGCTCGGCGGAGAGCTCGCGGGCTACTTCTTTGATGACTTTATTGCGCGGGTCGGCCACGGTGTAGACCGGATGACCAAAACCAATCACCACTTCCTTCTTCTCGACCCGCGCACGGATATCGGCTTCAGCCTCGTCCGGGCTGTCGTAACGTTTCTGGATCTCGAAGGCCACCTCATTGGCACCGCCATGTTTGGGGCCACGCAGCGCGCCGATGCCAGCGCAGATCGCGGAAAACATATCGGAGCCGGTGCCGGCGACTACGCGCGACGCAAAGGTGGAGGCATTGAACTCGTGCTCGGCGTACAGAATCAGGGAAACGTGCATTGCGCGCACCCAGCTGTCACTCGGCGTTTGACCGTGCAGCAGATGCAAAAAGTGCCCACCGATAGTCTCATCGTCGGTTTCCACATCGATACGCTTACCGTTGTGGCTGAAGTGATACCAATACAGCAGCATCGAGCCCTGGGATGCCATCAGCTTGTCGGCGATGTCACGGGCACCCGGATGATTATGATCGTCCTTCTCAGGCGACAGGCAGCCCAACACAGAGACGCCGGTACGCAGCACATCCATAGGATGAGCCGAGGGCGGCAGTTGCTCCAACGCGGTTTTCAACGCCGCCGGCAGACCACGCAGCGCCTTTAACTTGGCTTTGTAAGTCGCCAGTTCCGCCACGTTGGGTAATTTGCCGTGGACCAGCAGGTGGGCGATCTCTTCAAATTCGCAGCTAGTGGCGACATCCAGAATGTCATAGCCACGGTAGTGCAGATCATTGCCGGTACGGCCAACGGTACACAGGGCGGTATTGCCGGCAGTGGTGCCGCTCAGGGCAACTGATTTCTTGGGCTTGAAGCCCGACGCGGTGGTCTCTTGAATTGCGCTCATCGCGGGTATCTCCTGATCAAATCCGGTTAGGTGTAGCTTGTTGTATGCAGGCCGCCTCGTTGGGCCGCCTGTCAGCCGGTCACTTCTTGGCGGCAAACAACGCGTCGAGGCTTTGCTCGAAGGCGTGATAATTGATGCGCTCGTACAGCTCCATGCGGGTTTGCATGGTATCGATCACATTTTTTTGGCTGCCGTCACGGCGAATCGCGGTGTAGACGTTTTCCGCGGCCTTGTTCATGGCGCGAAAGGCCGACAAGGGATAGAGCACTAGGGATACATCGGCGGCGCCAAGCTCTTCGGTGGTGTACAGCGGAGTGGCGCCAAACTCGGTGATATTGGCCAAAATCGGCGCCTTAACCTTGGCGGCGAACAGCTTGTACATATCCAACTCGGTGATCGCTTCCGGGAAGATCATGTCGGCGCCGGCCTCGATGCAGGCGGCGGCACGGTCCAGTGCCGACTGCAAACCCTCAACCGCCAGCGCATCGGTACGCGCCATAATCACAAAGCTGTCATCGGTACGGGCATCGACAGCGGCCTTAATCCGATCGACCATTTCCTGCAGCGTGACGATTTCTTTATTCGGGCGATGACCGCAGCGCTTGGCGCCCACTTGGTCCTCGATATGAATAGCCGCCGCACCGAACTTGATCATCGACTTAACCGTGCGCGCCACGTTAAACGCCGAGGAGCCAAAACCGGTGTCCACATCCACCAGCAACGGTAGATCGCACACATCGGTAATCCGCCGCACGTCGGTGAGCACATCGTCCAGCCCGGTAATACCGAGGTCCGGCAAACCCAAAGAGCCGGCAGCCACCCCGCCACCGGACAGGTAAATCGCCTTAAAGCCGGCGCGCTGGGCCAGCAAAGCGTGGTTGGCATTAATCGCGCCGACCACTTGTAAGGGGTGCTCATTTGCCACTGCGTCGCGAAAACGTTGACCGGGGGTGGTTTTAACTGAACTCATGACGGCGCTCCTGATTTGCTGAGTTTGACTGCTGCAGCGTGCGGTTCGATTGCGCCTTTATAGTGGCGCTCGATATTGCGTTTAGAAGCGCCGATATGCCGGCGCATCAGTAATTCGGCCAACTCACCGTCGCGCTCGGCAATCGCATCGAGAATCCGATGGTGCTCGGCGAAGGCTTGGCGCGGGCGATTAGGTACCGCCGAAAACTGGATGCGGTACATCCGAACCAGTTGATACAACTCACCGCAGAGCATCTGCGTCAGTGTGCGATTACCACTGCCTTGAATGATCCGGTAGTGAAAATCGAAATCGCCTTCTTGCTGGTAATAACCAACACCGGCTTGAAACGCCGCGTCCTGTTCGTGGGTCTCGAGCACTCGGCGTAGCTCGGCAATCTCGCCATCGCTCATGCGCTCAGCGGCCAAACGACAGGCCATACCCTCCAGCGACTCACGAATCTCATACAGCTCAATTAACTCGGCATGACTGAGCGACACCACCCGCGCACCCACATGCGGCACCCGCACCAATAAGCGCTGGCCTTCCAACCGATGGATTGCCTCGCGCAGCGGGCCACGGCTAATGCCATACACCCGCGCCAACTCCGGCTCAGAAATCTTGCTGCCGGGAGCGATCTCACCTTTAACAATGGCCGCCTGAATCAGCCGAAACACTTGTTCAGCGAGGGTCTCACCCTCATCTTGCAGATTGCCTACTGGGTCGCTAACCGATTGCATAGTGTTGACACCAAGTCATTTAATACGGCAAAAATTACCGCCAAACAGCATTATCGTCAACATAAACAGATCGAGTGTCGACAATATTTAAATCGCCGCGAACCTCTACAGCTCATGCAACACCACCGAATAGCGCGCTAAGTGCCTGTCACGACTGAAAAAGCCCATGCTAGAATGGGCATCTAATAATTTCCCGGGCGCAACAGCCTGAGCGACTAGAATTAAACCGGCTAGAATTCAACGACTGCACGCGAGGCAATCTGCCAAGCGCTAGCCTAATCGACCCTATTAAGCGTTTGGATTTATGACTCTCAAGCACCTGACTGCACTGCTGAGCCTGATGATCTTGCCGGCTCTGGGCATTGCCGCCGACAAGCCCATTTTTGGCTTGAACGAGTACGCCCTACTGGTGGGGCTAGACCTTGAAGTAGCAGCCAAGCTAGATACCGGTGCCAAAACCGCCTCGCTGAGCGCGCGCGACATCAAGCGCTTTAAGCGCGACGGTGAAACTTGGGTACGCTTTTACTTGGCCATCGATGAAGCCCACGCCCATCCGATCGAACGCCCACTGGCACGCATCAGTAAAATCAAAAGGCGCGCCGGCGACATAGATAGCGAAGAAGGTAAAACCTATACTGCCCGCCCGGTGATTGAACTGCGCGTGTGCATGGGGAAAACCTTGGGCCGCATTGAGGTCAACTTAACCGACCGCAGCGCCTTTCAGTACCCACTGTTAATTGGCTCCGAAGCCTTAAAACACTTCGACGCCCTGATCGACCCCAACTTAAAATACGCAGCAGGTAAACCTGCCTGTGCCACTGCCGCCCCAGCTGCCGAGTAATTCACATGCGCTCACTCAACCTGCATTTGAAAGTCCTAATCACCTTATTGGTGAGTGTGGGCATTCTGGTCACGGCCTATCAAATTTTCTTTCTTGGCATCCCGGTAACCACCGACGAAACCGACTATCTGTGGAACGTCGATGCCAAGGTTGAGTTTCAAGCCAATCCGCGCGAGCCGGTCAAACTGCAGATGTTCGTTCCACCGCTCAATCAAGACTACGTCAGCCTCAACGAGAGTTTTATCTCCAATAACTACGGCGTTGGTATCAACCGCGTCGATGGCAACCGCAAAGTAACCTGGTCGGCCCGCAAGGTTAACGGCGCGCAAACTCTGTATTACCGCCTAGTGCTGACCAAGCGTTACAGCGGCGAAAAACCTAAAGCCAAAGGGCCGATCTTCCGCGAAAGCATTGCCGTTGAAGGTGCCGAGAAAATCGCCGCAGACGCCTTGCTCGCGCCGATTCGTCAACACTCCGCCGACGTCGAAACCTTCATTACCGAAGCCATTCAACGGGTAAACAACAAGAGTGACGACAACGTAAAACTGCTGTTTGCCGGTAACGACTCGATCGGCAATAAAGCCCGCATCATCGAACTGTTGCTGTCCATCGCCCATGTACCCATGGAGCGCGTGCACACCATTCAGCTAATCGCCGACCAGCCACAAACCCCTGAACTGTGGCTGCGCAGCTTTAATGGCAATGACTGGCTGTACTTCAACCCGCAAACTGGCGAACAAGGCTTACCGAGCGACCGGATGATCTGGTGGACCGGTGACGAACCGCTGCTCAGCGTTGAGGGCGGTAAAAAAGCCAAGGTTACCTTCAGCCTCAGCAACAGCGAGCTAAACGCCATTCAGCTGGCTAAACGCACCGACGCCACCACCGATGTTAAATTCCTCGAATACTCGCTGTACGGTCTACCGTTACAAACCCAGCAGACCTATCAAATTCTTATCGTGCTGCCGCTTGGGGTCATGCTGATTCTGATCCTGCGCAACCTCGGCGGCCTGCAGACGCTCGGCACCTTTACCCCCGTGCTAATCGCTTTGGCATTTCGCGAAACCCAGCTGGGTTTCGGCATCATGCTGTTCACCATCATCACCGCGCTGGGCTTATCGCTGCGTTCCTACCTGGAGCATCTAAAACTGCAGATGCTGCCCCGCCTCTCGGTGGTCCTGACCTTTGTCGTGGTCTTGATTGCCGTGATCAGCTTGTTTAGCCACAAACTGGGGCTTGAACGCGGCTTATCTGTGGCCCTATTCCCAATGGTAATTTTGACCATGACCATCGAACGCCTTTCCATCACCTGGGAGGAGCGTGGCGGTGGGCATGCCTTCAAGGTTGCTCTTGGCACCATGGCGGCGGCCTCACTGGCGTACTTGGTGATGAGTATTCCTGAGGTTATTTACTTCATGTTCACCTTCCCGGCCGTATTGCTGATCATGGTTGGTTTTATGCTGGCCATGGGTCGCTATCGCGGCTACCGCCTGACTGAGTTGTTCCGCTTCAAAGCTTTTCTGAAGGACTAGGCCATGTTTGGACTTTGGAAACGTTGGAAAGCCCTAGAGGCGCGCGGCATCATGGGCATCAATCGACGCAACGCCGACTACGTGCTCAAGTACAACAAGCGCAGCCTGTACCCGGTGGTAGATGACAAAATCATCACCAAAATGCGCGCCATCGAAGCCGGCATTCACGTGCCGGAAATGTATGGGATTATCTCCACCGAAAAAGAGATCGATAACCTCGGCAAGATCATCGAAGGCCGCAGCGACTTCGTGATCAAACCGGCCCAGGGCGCCGGTGGCGACGGCATCATCGTGATTGCCGATCGTTTTGAAGATCGCTATCGCACCGTTTCCGGCAAGCTAATGAGCCATGAGGAGATTGAGCACCAAATTTCCAGCATTCTCACCGGCCTCTACTCGCTCGGCGGACATCGCGACCGCGCCCTAATCGAGTACCGGGTGACCCCCGACCAAATCTTCAAAAGCATCAGCTACGAAGGCGTGCCCGACATCCGCATTATCGTGCTGATGGGCTACCCGATCATGGCCATGCTGCGTTTGCCAACCCGCCAATCAGGCGGCAAAGCCAACCTGCACCAAGGTGCTATTGGTGTCGGTGTAGACCTCGCCACCGGCCTGACATTGCGCGGCACCTGGCTCAACAACATGATCAGCAAGCACCCGGACACCACCAACCCGGTTGAAGGTGTGCAACTGCCGGGCTGGGATGGCTTTATGCAGTTAGCCGCCGGCTGTTACGAATTGTGCGGGCTGGGCTACATCGGCGTGGATATGGTATTGGACCAAGATAAAGGCCCGATGATCCTCGAACTCAACGCCCGCCCCGGCTTGAGCATTCAGGTTGCCAATGACTGTGGTTTGACTTTGCGGGCGCATGCGGTAGAAGCACGGCTCGCCGAACTGGAAAAGCAAGGCATCAAGGAAACTCCAGCCGAACGCGTACGCTTTGCTCAAGAGCTGTTTGGGCATGTGCAGCCAAGCAACTATTTAGGCTGAGTAACCGTTAACAGCGACGCGCTTTTGTATTGCCTCCTTTTACTTACACAGATGCTCCGTAGCCCTGATTAGCGATAGGCGCAATCAGGGTTCCTGCACCTCGCACAGTCAAATATCCCGGATTGCGATGCATTTATCCGGGCTACGCGTGCGACATTGCGTTTACACAGATTTTCGCCCCCATTTAAGATCAAAGCGCTAAACCAGATCTTAGACGACCGCCATGCAGGTATAGATCTGCAACGCGCGAGCACGCTAAATAAACTTATGCTCTTCATCGCCCAACAGGCCGCTAAGCCCTTCCAGCTTGGCCCGCGCTTCGGCACGTTTATGTAACTTCTCGCGAGCGGCCTCAGGCAAGTCGGTGTAGCGCACCACTCCGCGATTAACCAGCACATCAACCAAATCTTCCAGCACGCGAACCAATTCAAGATCGGAGTCTTTAAGCTTGGCGAGTCGCTCATGCACGTCTTCACGCAGGGCCAGCCAGCTATGTAACTCCTCATCCTCAACCGCCAAGGTTTCAGTCATCTCGCTAAAAGCTACATGCTCGACCCGTAGCAAGCGACCTGCAGTATCACGTTGCACATAAACCATGTTGCCTCCTGCCGGAATCCACAAAAAAGCCCGCCACCCATTAGGGTAGCGGGCTAAGTTGCGTAGCGCTGGTTAAGCCGCAACTAACAGCGAGTCATCAGCCAACATCCCCGCGATTACTGTCGCTGCAGTTGCACTGCCGTAGTGAGCCGCAAGGTCAGCCCCCGCCAACTGGATGACCTGCAAGTCACCACCGGCACTCGCACCATTACTATCAGCGGTAATGGTTGTAGTGGCACCAAAGCTGAAGGTTAGATAGGTATTCAGGCTCGCGACAGTGCTGGCCTCCCCATCCAAAAGCGCCGACAGATCCAACGTATCAGTACCAGCGACGAAGTCAGTGACCACATCCGTGCCGCTATCACCAGCCTGCCAAACGAAGGTATCCGCACCTGTGCCGCCTGTCAGGCTATCGTTACCTAGACCGCCGATCAGGAAGTCATTACCACCATCACCGATCAGAGTGTCCATGCCTGCCAAGCCCGCCAAGATATTGGAACTGCTATCCCCGGTAAGACTATCTGCGAAGTTGGAACCAATCAGATTTTCCATGCCGCTCAGAGTATCAGTCCCGGCACCTGTGGCCGTCAGCATGGTCGCAGTAACACCAGATGCCGAATCGATGTAGCTGGCAGTGTCGTTACCGCTACCGCCGACCAGGCTATCGTTGCCAAGCCCACCGACCAGAATGTCATTGCCCTCACCGGCGTTGAGGGTATCGTTACCCCCGCCGCCAATCAGAATATCGTCGCCACCATTAGCATTAAGGGTTTCTCCCGAGCTAGTTCCGAGGAGTATTTCATTGCGGAAACTGCCATCCAGAGCCCCAGAGAGATCACGTGCCACATCTACTACAGCCGTTTCTCCACCGGTAACCGTGTATTGGAACGAACCACCATTACTGCTGCCATCATTAAAAGTAACGCTAGGGTCCGCCAGCACCAAAGGCGCAACGCTATCGGTTATTGCCGTGATCGCAGCAATAGCCAACAGCGTACTATTAGGGCCAGTATCATTCGACAGTAAGGCCCACTTAGGTATCAGGATTGGATCTGAGCCCGAGACTGAAGGCGCATTGGTTACCACCAAATCATCACGCACAATCAGCGGCCCACTTGCAGGGTCGATATGCACGTTGAGTGTTTGACTCGCAGTGTCACCATCAGTATCGATAAGCACATAGACAATATTTTCATTGACCACCGCACCAATAGTGGACGGCGGCGTATAGGTAAACGCGCCGTTATCCATATCGACTTTAATCACACCACCCGTTACTGAGGTTACCGTCCACTCATTAGTGCCGGTATTAAACGACCCCGCACTAGTGCCGGCGCCACTTTGACTACTGGTGTCAGTTGCTTGAGTGTAAGAATAAGTAATCCCTCCCACAGTAATGGAGCGGACATAGCCACCATCCGCACCGAAGCCTCCACCAGCGTCGGTTAAATTGCCATTGATGGGCGAAGCATGCGCCGTCGCAACCAAAGTCGCGGTCAATTGCGAGAGGTCAGTCACCAAAATAGCGTTGGTATTAGTACCTGTACCCGCGCCAACCGCATCATAGGCAATAGGGTTGAGCGCTGCGGCGGCTCCTGGTCCTATGCCCGTCCCCATACCCAATGCGTAAGCCCGAATATCATTAGCATTGAGAAAGTTGATCCAGGTCTGCTCCTCCGAAGCATTGTTGTCGCCTGGAGTTATATCGTTATAGGCCGTCTGCCAAGTTGTAGCCGTGCCATTGACGTTGGAAATCCCCGCATCCCCGGAAGGCTGATTAGGCAAACCATCCGAAAGGAAGTACGCAACATTCTGTACGTTGGCCCCTGCCGGTATTTTGCCAGTTTCACCATAGGCATCGATTGCCTTGATCAGAGCATCGTCATAGTTAGTACTGTTTTCCGGACCTAGAGCCAAAACTACAGCTTTTGCAGTGGCAATAGTTACCCAAGTAAGCGTCTCAATATTGGCTGTAGTGTCAAAGGACACCAAGCAAACCTTGACGTTACCCAAGGCGTCATACTGCTCAAAAAGCTCTAGCAGCGCATTCTTCGCCACATCTAAACGGCTCATGCCGGGGGTGCCAGAGTTGTCACCCATGCTGCCGGAGTTATCCAACACAATCAGCAGATTGGTATCCGTACCCACCGCTGCTTGGCCGGTTTTAACGATACTCGCAGCAGTTGGGCCATCGTCTCTGAAGCTGATGGCGCTGCCCAGGTCGACCGTGGCCGAGGTGCTGTCACCGTCCTTGTCGGTGATGGTGGCGGTCAGTTGCACCAAGTTCGCTGCCGACAGGCTACTTTCCTGATCCGCACCCGTGTCAGGGGTGTGGAAAATCGCCCGTTGTTGATCCAAGGTCACCACCCAACTGGCGTT
>JAIETJ010000046.1 GCA_019745275.1 Pseudomonadaceae bacterium
GCCACCCTGCGCGCCGCCGAGCAACTGATTCTGCGCCTGTACCGCGAAACTGTGGCCCATGAGTTGTCACCGGACGTAGTTCACTTGTTCTTGCAAGAGTCAGCCGATGAGCACCTTGCGCGCGACACCAGCACGCCGAACCTTGCCCTGCGCACCCGCAAGGGCATGATTCGCCCGCGCGGAGTGAATCAGCAGCGCTACGTTCAGTCGATTCTCGATCACGACATTAATTTCGGCATCGGCCCGGCCGGCACCGGCAAAACCTATTTGGCCGTGGCTTGCGCGGTAGATGCGCTGGAGCGCGAGCAGATCCGGCGTATTTTGCTGGTGCGTCCAGCGGTCGAAGCTGGGGAAAAACTTGGTTTCTTACCCGGCGACTTGGCGCAAAAAATCGACCCGTACCTGCGCCCGCTGTACGACGCCCTGTATGAAATGCTCGGCTTCGAGCAGGTCAACAAACTGATCGAGAAGCAGGTCATTGAGGTTGCGCCGCTGGCCTATATGCGCGGACGCACCCTGAACAACAGCTTTATCATCCTCGACGAAAGCCAAAACACCACTGTGGAACAGATGAAAATGTTCCTCACCCGCATCGGCTTTGGCTCCACCGCGGTGATCACCGGCGACATTACCCAGATCGACCTGCCGCGCGGCACTAAATCAGGCTTAAACCATGTGATTGAGGTGCTGCACGGGGTGCCCGGCATCGCCTTCAGCCACTTTCAGTCCAAGGATGTGGTGCGCCACCCACTGGTGCAACGCATCGTCGAAGCTTACGAACGTTACGAGCTGAGCCATCAAGACTCGCACTCGCAGAACAAGAGCCGCAAACATGATTGAACTCGACCTGCAATTGGCCAGCGAGGGCGCAGCGCCCAGCCTTGAGCAGCTGCAACTGTGGTGCAGCAAAGGCTTAAGCCCGCGCAGTGCCGACTCCGAGCTGACCATCCGCTTAGTCGACGACGCCGAGGCCCGCGAGCTGAATAACACTTGGCGCGGCAAGGATTACCCGACTAACGTGTTGTCATTTCCGGCCGACATTCCCGACGGATTGCTGGATATTCCGCTGCTCGGCGACTTAGTCATCTGCATCGCCGTGGTTGAACGCGAGGCCGCCGAACAAGGCAAAGAACTGGCTGCGCACTGGGCGCATTTGGTCATCCACGGCTGCCTGCATTTGCTGGGTTACGACCATATCGACGACGATGAGGCCCTAGAAATGGAAGACTTAGAGCGTAAGCTACTGGCTGAACTCGGTTATCCCGACCCCTATGAAGCCGAGACAACAGGCGACGAGCAATAACTCGCCTTATGTTACCCGTACACTTTCAACAACTTGTTAATCATCACTAAGGAGCCGTGAGTACACACGCATGAGCGAAGACCGATCGAGCAGCGGGCAAAAGACCTGGCTGGGCAAAATCACCCAGGCTTTTACCCACGAACCGAAAAACCGCCAAGAGCTGCTGCAGCTCTTGCGCGAAGCCCATCAAAACAAATTGCTCGACAGCGAGGCTCTGGCCATCGTTGAAGGCGCCATTCAGGTGGCTGACCTGCAAGTACGCGACATCATGGTGCCGCGTTCGCAGATGATCAGCATCAAAGCCGCCCAGAGCCCGCAAGAGTTCCTCCCGGCGATCCTCGCATCGGCGCACTCGCGCTACCCGGTGATCGGTGAAAACCTCGATGACGTGATCGGCATCTTGCTGGCCAAAGACTTGCTGCCACTGGTGCTGCAAGAGCCTGGCAGCGGCCTTGAAATCAGCAAACTGGTGCGCCCGGCCACCTTCGTGCCCGAGTCCAAGCGCCTCAATGTGCTGCTGCGCGAGTTTCGCGCCAACCACAATCATATGGCCGTGGTGATCGACGAATATGGTGGTGTGGCAGGTTTGGTGACTATCGAGGACGTGCTTGAGCAAATCGTCGGCGAAATCGAAGACGAACACGACATCGAAGAAGACAGTTTTATCAAACCGCTGCCCAGCGGCGATTTTCTGATCAAGGCCCTGACCCCGATCGAGCGTTTTAATGAATTCTTCGACAGCAGCTTGTCGGACGACGAGTTCGATACCGTCGGCGGCTTGGTGATGAGTGCCTTCGGCCACTTACCTAAACGCAACGAAGTGACCGAAATCGGCAGCTATCGCTTTCGCGTACTGAGCGCCGACAGCCGGCGCATTCACTTGCTGCGGCTGACGCCCGAGTCGCGCTGATCACCCCCTTCTAGCGGCGGCCTTGGCCGCTGCTAGAACAACCACGCCTTTCAACCAACCCACTCGCAGCAACAGCAGCGCCAACAAGGACGCCCCCATGAACTGGATCACTCGCCCCGGCTGGCCGGGAAATTTGTTCGCCCTGCTGGCGGGCGCGCTCACGCCGTTAGCGCTGGCACCCTTCGACTTCTGGCCGTTATCACTGCTGTCACTGGCGCTGTTTTATCTGGGCCTGCGCGAACTGGCACCGAAAGCCGCACTCTGGCGCGGCTGCTGCTACGGTTTGGGCCTGTACCTAGCCGGAATTGGCTGGATTTACGTCAGCATCCACGATCACGGCGGCGCTTCGGCGCCACTGGCGGGCGGGCTGATGCTGACCTTTTGCGCGGCCTTGAGTTTTTTCTTTGGCTTACCCGCCTGGTTATGGGCGCGCTGGCTGCGGCGTAACGAGGCGCCGCTGGCCGACGCCCTAGCCTTCGCTGCGCTGTGGTTGGCGCAAGAGGTGTTTCGCGGCTGGTTCTTAACCGGATTCCCATGGCTGTATGCCGGTTATAGCCAGCTTGACGGACCATTGGCCGGCCTCGCACCCGTCGGTGGTATGTGGCTGATTTCTTTTGTACTGGCCCTAAGCGCCGCGCTGTTATGCAACCTGCCACGCCTGCGCCTTCAGCCGCGTTTTTTCGCCCTCGCATTACTACTGCTAAGCGCACCTTGGCTGGCCGGCATAGCCCTCAAAGGCTACGCCTGGACCCAGCCTGCCGGCGCGCCGCTAAGCACAGCGCTGATGCAAGGCAATGTGGCACAAAGCCTGAAATGGGACCCGGCGCAACTGCGTGCGCAACTGGACCTGTACCGCGACATGACCCGCAATGCCAAGCCCACCGACTTGGTGCTCTGGCCAGAAACCGCCGTGCCGGTGCTTAAAGAATATGCCGAAGACTATTTAGCCGGCATGGCCACTTTCGCCAATAGCCGCAACAGCACACTGATCACTGGCGTGCCGATCCGCCAATTGAATGAGCGCGGGGAAAAACGCTACTACAACGGTATAACCGTAACAGGCCAAGGCCAGGGTACTTATCTCAAGCAAAAGCTGGTGCCCTTTGGTGAGTACGTGCCGCTGCAAGATCAGTTGCGCGGGCTGATTAGCTTCTTCAACTTACCCATGTCGGACTTCGCTCGTGGACCTGTCGAACAGCCACTGCTGCAAGCTCAGGGCTACAGCATCGCGGCGTACATTTGCTATGAAGTGGTGTACCCAGACTTTGCCGCAGGCTTAGCCGCACAAAGCAATATTCTCCTCACCGTCAGCAACGATGCTTGGTTTGGCAGCTCTATCGGCCCCCTGCAACACTTGCAGATGGCCCAGATGCGCGCCCTCGAAGCCGGGCGTTGGATGCTGCGCGCCACCAACAATGGCATGACCGTACTGATTGACCCGTTCGGGCAAATCACCGCGCAGCTGCCGCAGTTTGAACAAGGCGTGCTGTACGGCGAAGTGGTGCCCATGCAAGGCCTCACCCCATACCTGCGCTGGGGCTCATGGCCATTGGCAATTGTGTGCTTGTTATTGTTTGGCTGGGCATTACTGGCCAGCCGCATGGCCAAGACCCTGTAAAGCGCTGTGCCAGCGCTAACACGCGGGCGCTCGGCGGGTAGCAACGGCGCCTCAAGCAAATTTAACTTGGGGTTTTTGCCGCACGAAACAACTGCGAGCCGCAGGCGCTGCATGCTTGCACGCCCTGCCCGCGCAGCCAAACAGCGGTTGTACCGCACAGCGCACAGCAGAGCTGTTGCCGGCGTTTAAGCAAGGGATTCACTCGCGGCGACGCCTTGTGCAGTGGCCGAATGCTGTTACGCACAGGCCTTAGCGCCTTCGCGGACTGCTGTTCGCGCAGAGCTAACTCTTGTGCGGCGGCGTGCCAGCCCTGCAGCCAGCTCATGTCTTGATCTAAATAGGCCCGCACCAACTGCAATTCAGCCGGGCTCAGGCCGCTGATTTCCAGCTCACGGGGTGACTCTGTCGCTTGTCGGCTGGCGCTATCTGCCTCATCCAAGGCCAGCGCCAAACGTTCTAACAGTCGCCCGTACAATCCTCCCTGAGCATCGGTGCGAAGCAACTCAACCATAGGAGCACCTCTCGCTGGCGTAACGTCTGCCAGCCCTAAGTTCAAGCTTAGCCCGCGAGCCGCACACAGCCGTTTGCTGCGACCAACGGCGAGCGGCGCAGAGACCGGTGCAATCAGCGTTTCCCTCAGCTAAGTGGCCTCCTGTATGCTAGCGCGTTAGCCAAAACAGGCCGTTGAAGAACGACTGCGCTCGGTTAGACGGCGTTGCAATCAGCCTCAAAATGTTCGGGCACACTGCGTGCACTGTGCTTTTGACTCACTACGTTCGCCCTGCGGGCCAGCCTTTGGCTGTTACTCCGCTTCGCTGCGTAGCGGCCGATTACGCCTTACCTAGCCATCGCTCGCTAGATTCTCAACGGTTTGTTCAGTCCCCCTTTCAAGTACAAGCAGCCAAGCCAAGTAGCCATGCACGAACTCTATCAGCCCCGCGAAATTGAAGCCGCCGCCCAGTCCCTGTGGGACGCGCAGCAATCCTTTGTAGTGACCGAACAGCCCGGCAAAGAAACTTTCTATTGCCTATCGATGTTCCCCTACCCGAGCGGCAAGCTGCACATGGGCCATGTGCGCAACTACACCATCGGTGACGTGATCGCGCGCTACCAGCGCATGCAGGGCAAGAACGTGCTGCAGCCGATGGGTTGGGACGCGTTCGGCATGCCGGCAGAAAACGCCGCGATGAAAAACAACGTCGCGCCGGCCAAGTGGACCTACGAAAACATCGCCTACATGAAGACCCAGCTACAAAGCCTGGGCCTGGCGGTGGACTGGACTCGTGAAGTGACCACCTGCAAACCCGACTACTACCGTTGGGAACAGTGGTTGTTCACTCGCCTGTTCGAAAAAGGCGTGATCTACCGCAAGAACGGCAGCGTCAACTGGGATCCAGTGGATCAGACCGTTCTGGCCAACGAACAGGTCATCGACGGTCGCGGCTGGCGCTCGGGCGCGCTGGTCGAGAAGCGCGAAATCCCGATGTACTACTTCAAGATCACCGCCTATGCCGATGAACTGCTGAGTGGCTTGGATGAGCTGGACGGTTGGCCGGAACAGGTCAAGACCATGCAGCGCAACTGGATCGGCAAGAGTTTCGGCGCCGACGTGGTGTTCGACTACGACCTCGCCAGCGTCGGCATCGACGGCCAACTGAAGGTCTACACCACTCGCCCCGACACCCTGATGGGCGCCACTTACGTGGCCGTGGCCGCCGAGCACCCGCTGGCCCAGCGCGCGGCGCTCAGCAACCCTGCCGTTAGCGCCTTTATTGCCGAATGCAAAGGCGGCTCGGTGGCCGAGGCCGACATGGCCACCATGGAGAAAAAAGGCGTGGCCACCGGCCAGTTCGTCATTCATCCACTGACCGGCGACAAGCTGCCGGTGTTCGTCGCCAACTACGTGCTGTGGGGCTACGGCGAAGGCGCGGTGATGGCGGTGCCGGCGCACGACGAACGCGATTTTGAATTTGCCAACAAATACCAGCTGCCGATTAAGCAGGTGTATGCCGCCGCCGAGCAAGATTACTCGACCGCCGAGTGGCAAGCTTGGTACGGCGATAAATCCGGCCTGAGCAGCATCAACTCGGGCAAATACGACAACCTCGATTTCAACGCGGCCTTCGACGCCATAGTTGCGGATCTCGAAGCCAGCGCCCACGGCGCGCGCAAAACTCAGTTCCGCCTGCGCGACTGGGGCATCAGCCGCCAGCGTTACTGGGGCTGCCCGATCCCGATTATTCACTGTGACAGTTGCGGTGACGTGCCGGTGCCGGAAGAACAGCTGCCGGTGGTATTGCCGGAAGACGTAGTGCCGGACGGCGCTGGTTCGCCATTGGCGCGCATGCCCGAGTTCTATGAGTGCCAGTGCCCGAAATGCGGCAAGCCGGCCAAGCGCGAAACCGACACCATGGACACCTTCGTCGAGTCGTCGTGGTACTACGCCCGCTACGCCTCGCCGCATTACGAGGGTGGTCTGGTCGATCCAGTTGCGGCCAATCACTGGCTGCCGGTCGATCAGTACATCGGCGGCATCGAGCACGCGATCCTGCATCTGCTCTATGCACGCTTCTTCCACAAGCTGATGCGTGACGAAGGTTTGGTGTCATCCAATGAGCCGTTCAAGAACCTGCTGACCCAAGGCATGGTGATTGCCGACACCTACTTCCGCACCTTGGAAAACGGCGGCAAAGACTGGTTCAACCCGGCCGATGTCGAGGTCGAACTGGACGGCAAAGCCAAGGTCATTGGTGCCAAGCTGAAATCCGACGGCCTGCCGGTGGAAATTGGCGGCACCGAGAAGATGTCCAAGTCGAAGAACAACGGTGTCGACCCGCAAGCCATGATCGATCAGTTCGGCGCGGATACCTGCCGGCTGTTTATGATGTTCGCCTCGCCACCCGACATGAGCTGCGAATGGTCCGATTCCGGCGTTGAAGGGGCGCACCGCTTCCTGCGCCGAGTTTGGCGCTTGGCCCACAGCCACGTGAGTGCCGGCTTGCCGAGCAGTTTGGGCAAGCACGCACTGAACGACAGTCAAAAAGCCGTGCGCCGCGCGATCCATCTGGCGATTAAAAACGCCAGCAACGATATCGGCCTGCACCACAAGTTCAACACCGCCATTGCCCAAGTAATGACCCTGATGAACGTGCTGGAAAAAGCCCCGACTGAGAACACCTTGGATCGCAGCCTGTTACAAGAAGGCCTGCAAGCCGTGGCCCTGCTGCTGGCGCCTATCACACCGCATATCAGCCATGAGCTTTGGCGGCAACTGGGCCATAACGAGCCAATCATCGACGCCCACTGGCCACAGGTCGATGAGTCGGCACTGGTGCAAGACAGCTTGGTTTTAGTCATTCAAGTTAACGGTAAATTACGCGGGCAAATCGACATGCCGGCCAGCGCTAGCCGCGAAGAAGTTGAAGCGGCGGCGCGCAGCAACGAAAGCGTCTTGCGCTTCACTGAAGGCCTAAGCATCCGCAAGGTCATCGTGGTGCCGGGCAAATTGGTTAATATTGTCGCCAGCTGAGTAGCGAGCGCGCCAACCCGGTTGGCGCGCTGTGCTGCAATGGAATTGTCTGCAAAGGAAGATTAAACATGATCAAACGCAATCTGCTGGTTATCGGCCTCGCGACCCTCTTGGGCGCCTGCGGTTTTCAACTACGCGGCACCGGCGACAGCCACTTTGCCTTAACCGAACTCGACGTCAGCGCGCGCAATGCTTACGGCGATACGGTCAAGCAAGTACGCCGAGTACTGGAGAGTAATAACGTAAAAGTCTCCAGTGGCGCCCCCTTCCACTTGATCATTGCCCAAGAAGACAGCCGACAACGCACCGTCAGTTATGCCCGTAACTCCAGCGGCGCAGAAATAGAGCTGACCAACACCCTGAATTATGAAATTCGTGGCGCAAACAACTTATTGCTGCTGGAAAACCAACTCGAAGTACAAAGCATTTACAGCCAAGACCAAAACAACATTGTCGGTTCGGGCCAAGAGTCAGCACAGCTAAACCAAGAAATGCGCCGCAACTTGGTGCAAAAACTCGCGCAGAACTTGCAAGTGATTACCCCGCTGCAACTTGAGCAACTGCAAAAAACCGCTCAAGCCAAGGCCAAAGCCGAGGCCGACGCGCTGGCCGCAGCCAACAAAGCCGAACGCGACCGGCCGCAACAGTCGCCGATCGAAATCCCGACTGAGTAAATTCATTGGGCCGCCCCCGCGGCCCAATGAGTTTAGTGCGCCATGAAGCTCAATCCTGCGCAACTCGGCAAACACCTGCAAGGCAACTTAGCGCCGGTGTATATCCTCAGTGGCGATGAGCATTTGCTCTGCCAGGAAGCCGCCGACAGTATTCGTCTTGCCGCTCGTAGCAAGGGTTTTAGCGAGCGCGAAGTATTCGATGTAGACAAGAGCTTTGACTGGGGCCTGCTCTACCAAGCCGCCGCCAGCTTGTCGTTGTTTGCCGATAAACGCTTAATTGAACTGCGCATTAGCGGCGGCAAGCCCGGCGACAAGGGCGCCGCCGCACTTTTGGACTACCTAGCCCGCCCGCCCGAAGACACCGTGCTGTTGCTCAGCCTGCCCAAGCTTGATGGCAGCACGCAAAAAACCAAATGGGCCAAGGCGCTGATCGACAGCAGCCACAGCCAGTTTGTGCAGATCTGGCCGGTCGAGGCCGGGCAACTGCCGCAATGGATTCGCCAACGCCTGGCCCAAGCCGGCTTGGCTGCCAGTCCCGAAGCCATCGAGTTAATTGCCGCACGGGTCGAGGGCAATCTGCTGGCGGCCGCGCAAGAAATCGAAAAACTCAAGCTACTCACCGACAACGGTCAGATCGACGCCAGCACCGTGCAAGCGGCGGTGGCCGACAGCGCCCGCTTTGACGTGTTTGGTTTGCTCGATGCAGCCCTCAACGGCGAAGCCGCGCACACCCAGCGCATGCTCGAAGGTTTGCGCGGCGAAGGGGTGGAAACCGCGGTCATCCTCTGGGCCTTGGCCCGCGAACTGCGCCTACTGGCGACTATCGCCCAACAGGTCAATAGTGGCCTGCCACTGGAAAAAGCCTTCAGCCAAGCGCGCCCACCCGTATGGGATAAACGCAAGCCGCTGATCAGCAAAGCCCTGCAACGGCACAGTTCAAAAGGCTGGAATCGACTGTTGCTGGATGCGCAGAACATCGACGCGCAAATCAAAGGCCAGGCGACCGGCGATCCATGGAGCAGCCTGAGTCGCTTAGCGCTGCTCATGGCCGGGCAACGCCTGAGTTTGCCGGCGCAATAGCGCAACCGATCGGCGCGACCAATAGCACTGGTGTTTTGCCTTGACGACGGTGAAGATGGCCGCGCACCAAACCTGCTCAGCAGTACTCAAGGAACGCCCATGGCCAAATCCAGCAATACCAGCACGCTTAAACACGGCCCCAACAAGGCCAAATCCATCGTTGCCCAACCGCTGTTTCGCTGTCGCCAAGAGCGACCGGCCAAAGGCAAAGGCAGCTACCGCCGCGAAGCCTTCCCGTCTAATCCCGGGGAGGCTTTTTTATTTCTGGCCGCCTAAAAGCGCCCGCGCACCGTAAAATCCCGAGCAACATGTTAAGGTTTGCGCCTACTTGAGACGCGCTGAGAACCTCGCATGCTTTACCCAATACCGCTGCGCCACAGTCTTCTGGCTTTGAGCTTAGGCCTGCTTTGCGCCTGCGCCGAACAGCCCGCCTCACAACATATCAGCAGCGCACCGAACACTGCCGCCGTCGCGCCAAGCACACCCGCTGCCACCAGTCGCGTCAGCCCAAGCAGCCCAATAGTCGCGCAGAGTTTTGCCCAGTGGCTGGCACAGTTTCGCCAGCAGGCATTAGCCGCTGGAATTCAAGCCGAGGTGTTTGATCGAGCCTTCGCCGGCATCAGCCCGGACCCAGCGGTGGTCAAGGCCGACACCAGCCAGCCAGAATTTACCCGCCCGGTCTGGGAGTACCTCGACAGCGCCATCTCCACCACCCGCGTGCGCCGTGGCCAAGCGCTGCTCAACGAGCATGCCAGCACCCTCAGCGCGATCGAGCAACGCTATGGCGTAGACCGCCAAGTGCTGGTCGCTATCTGGGGCATGGAAAGCAGCTTTGGCCAGTTTATGGGCGACAAGTCGGTCATTCGCTCACTGGCCAGCCTCGCCTATGAAGGCCGGCGTCCGGCCTTTGCGCAAAGCCAATTGTTAGCCGCGCTGGAAATCCTCCAGCACGGTGATGTGCAGACAGCTCAACTGCTCGGCTCATGGGCCGGCGCCATGGGCCAAACCCAGTTTATCCCGACCACCTACAACCACTACGCCGTCGACTTTGACGGCGATGGCCGTCGCGACATCTGGAGCAGCCCAGCCGATGCCTTAGCCTCGGCCGCCAACTACCTGCACAGCTCCGGCTGGCAGCAGGGGCAACCATGGGGCATGGAAGTGGCCTTGCCCGAGGGCTTTGACTACGCCCTCGCCGATGAGCAAATCCGTAAGCCGCTGAGTGAATGGCGCGCCCTCGGGGTAAAGAATCTGCCACTCAATTTTGCCGAGGCGCGCGCCTCTTTGTTGCTCCCGGCGGGGCACCGCGGTCCAGCCTTCTTAGTGCTGGATAACTTTCGTGCCATCCTCAAGTACAACAACTCCACCTCGTACGCACTGGCAGTCAGCCTGCTTTCTGAGCGTTTGCTCGGCGGCGGCCAAGTAATCGGTAAATGGCCCCGCGATGAGCTGCCGCTAAGCCGTGCGCAACGCATCGTGCTGCAGGAGCAACTGAGCGCCAAGGGTTTTGACACTGGCGGCGTGGACGGCATTGTTGGCGCCAACAGCCGCAAAGCCATTCGCCGCTACCAGCAAAGCCTGGGCTGGCCGGCCGACGGCTACCCCAATCAAGCACTGCTGCAAAAGCTGATCAGCACGCTGTAATTACCCTCAGCGGCGCGTTACGGCGTGGGCTTGCTCGCACTGGCACGCAGCGCCCGGGTGACCTGGCTTTGAATGCTATAAGCCGGCGCCTCGACGATTCGGTAGTCGCGGGTATAGCGCTCGGCAAAACCGGCGGCGCCCCACTCTTGATACTGCTGCACATGCTTGAGTTCATGGGCCCAGAGCGCGAGATTATTTTGCGCATCCTCGGCGTGCCGAAACACGATGATGTCGAGCATGGTCACGGCATTCACGTCGGGGTTTTGCAGCATGGCATTGGCGGTGTTTAGCTGGGTCTCATCGCCGATTTTATAGCGCACCGAATCGAGCACTTGCACCCCATAGTAAGGCTCCAGTTGCACCCGGATATTCAGCGGAATGCGCTGCAACTCAGTCATCATGGCCGCACGATGGGATTGTTCCAGCCAAGTTTGCAAACCGGCTGCAGCCAACCGATTCACGTTACCGAAGAGCGCACCAAGCTCATCTTGATCACCCGGCGCACAGAAACAATTGACCACACAGACTTGCGTCTGCCCGGCTGGGCACGCCAAAGCGGCTGGCGCGTTAACGGCCGCAAACAAGCAGAGCGCGACAGGCCATCGAGATAGCAAACACACTGACACCGGGTTCTCCCTGAGATAAACCTAAACAATCGGCAATTTTGCCCGTATCCCAGGCACCCTGCATCTGAGACTAACGCCAGCAGAACGTTCAATACCCCGGAACGCTTTTGCGCCACGCCCGCGCAGCCACTATGCGCCACACATTAGCGGCTCGCATGCCGCACACCCCTCAGAGCCGCCAGAAGACGCCGCTTTGAAAATATCTTGCGCACCAACAGCGCGCAGCGCAGCCCCTACAGCTCTAGGCTCGCACCAAAAATGAACAATCTCTCCAGCAGAAAAACCTGATTGACCGATCAAACCATTGCCGCGCAGGCTTTTGCCAGTTTTGGCACGCTTTCTGCGATAGCGCTACTGACCCCTTTGGTTCATTACCCGTTGCGCATGGAGCCTTAATACGATGAAACGCCGTCCTCTATTGCAAGCTACCCTCGCCGCCAGTGCTTTGCTGCTGACTGGTCTGTTCCCGTTCAGCGCGCAGGCTGCCGACACCATTAAGGTCGGTATTTTGCACTCACTGTCCGGCACCATGGCCATCTCCGAAACCTCACTGAAAGACATGGCGCTAATGACCATCGCCGAGATCAACGCCAAGGGTGGCGTACTCGGCAAACAACTGGAGCCGGTGGTGGTTGACCCCGCATCCAACTGGCCGTTGTTCGCCGAGAAGGGTCGGCAATTGCTCACCCAAGACAAGGTTGACGTGGTGTTCGGTTGCTGGACCAGCGTGTCACGCAAGTCCGTGCTGCCGGTGTTTGAAGAGTTGAATGGGCTGCTGTTCTACCCGGTGCAGTACGAAGGCGAAGAAATGTCGCCGAACGTCTTTTACACCGGCGCGGCGCCCAACCAGCAGGCCATCCCCGCCGTTGAGTACTTGATGAGTGAAGATGGCGGCGCGGCCAAGCGCTACTTCCTGCTCGGCACCGACTACGTCTACCCGCGCACCACCAATAAAATTCTGCGCGCGTTCCTGCACAGCAAAGGCGTGGCCGACAAGGACATCGAAGAGGTCTACACCCCGTTCGGCCATAGCGATTATCAAACCATCGTCGCCAACATCAAAAAATTCTCCGCCGGCGGCAAAACCGCGGTGATCTCCACCGTCAACGGCGACTCCAACGTGCCGTTCTACAAAGAACTGGGCAACCAAGGCATTCAAGCCACCGACGTGCCAGTGGTGGCCTTCTCGGTGGGCGAAGAAGAACTGCGCGGCATCGACACCAAGCCGCTGGTCGGCCAATTGGCCGCGTGGAACTACTTCCAGTCACTGGATAACCCGGTGAACAAAAAATTCGTCACCGACTGGAAGGCCTACGCCAAAGCCCAGAACCTGCCGAATTACCAAACTGCCGTAACCAACGACCCGATGGAAGCCACCTACGTCGGCATTAACATGTGGGCACAAGCGGTGACTAAAGCCGGCAGTACCAATGTCGACAAAGTGCGCGAGGCCATGGCAGGGCAGACTTACGCCGCGCCAAGCGGTTACACCCTGACCATGGATAAAACCAACCACCACTTGCACAAGCCGGTGATGATTGGCGAAGTGCAAGACGACGGGCAGTTCAATGTGGTCTGGCAAACCGACGGCCCGGTACGTGCTCAGCCATGGAGCCCGTACATCCCCGGCAACGACAAGAAACCGGACCATGCGATGAAGTCCAACTAAGCCACAACAGCCCCGCCCCCTGCCCCTCTCGATAACAACAACTAAGAGTGGGCAGGGCTAGGGTGCCCGCCGCCCGGATGTTATCCGGGGCAGCCCATCCCGGCTCACTGCCGGGCCACGGCGCCACTCGAAGGACCGTTTCAGCATGCCCACAACCCTCTACCGAATTCTCCTGTCACTGGCTGTTTTGCTGCCATTGACTGCCCACGCCGGTGACGCGGCGGACTTCGTCAGCGCCAACCCCAGCCAGCAGGCACGCCTGCTGCAAGAGTGGGCCGCACAACCCGACCCTGCGCGCCAACCGCTACTGGATGCCCTGCAGCAAGGCCGCCTAGCCAGCGACAGCGGCAAGACCGCTTTTATAGAACAGGCCGGCACCTTCAGTGCCGCTGAGGGCCAAGCCGAGCCGCTCAGCCCACCGAAAAAACTACAACTAAATAACCGCCTGCGCGGCCTGCTGGCCAATGCTCAGGCCAGCCAGCAATTGCTCGCCAGCGAGCCGAAGCGGCGTTTAGCCGCCGCCCAGCAATTGCAAAAGAATGCCCAGCCGGCGCAACTGGAGCTACTGAATGCGCGGGTTGCCAGCGAAACCGACGAGGCAGTGCGCGCCGCCCTAGCGCTGGCCTTGGCCAACCTGCAACTGGTCGACAGCGACCCAGCCGTGCGCCTGCAAGCGGTGCGTTTGCTCGGTGACACCGGCGAGCCGCTAGCCCGCACGCGCTTGGAAGCACTACTGGAGGGCAACAGCGAAACCGATGCCAGCGTACGCACCGCCGCCGAAACCAGCTTGGCGCAAGTCAAGCGTCGCCTGCTGGTCGGCGAGTTGCTCGGCCAGGCGTTCAGCGGCCTGAGTCTGGGCAGCATCTTGCTGCTCGCCGCCCTCGGCCTGGCCATCACCTTCGGCCTGCTCGGGGTAATCAACATGGCCCACGGCGAGATGTTGATGCTCGGCGCCTACAGCACCTATCTGGTGCAAATCGGCTTCCAGCGTCTGGCCCCGGAATACTTAGCCCTGTACCCGCTGGCGGCCTTGCCGATTGCTTTTTTGCTCACCGCCGCCATCGGCATGGCGCTGGAGCGCACGGTGATTCGTCACCTGTACGGCCGCCCACTGGAAACCCTGCTGGCCACCTGGGGCATCAGCCTGATCTTGATCCAACTGGTCCGGGTACTGTTCGGCGCGCAGAACGTCGAAGTGGCCAATCCGGCCTGGCTGTCCGGCGGCCTGCAAGTGCTGCCCAATTTAGTCCTGCCTTACAGCCGCATGGTGAT
>JAIETJ010000145.1 GCA_019745275.1 Pseudomonadaceae bacterium
ACGGCAATTGGCTAACGCCATTCAAAGCGCCTACATGGAGGCCGCATGAGACTCTCAATCCGTCACGACACCACCTATAACTACGCCGATGAAGTGCGCGGCAGCATCCAGTACTTGCGCCTCACACCGTTGGAAAACGCCCACCAACATGTGCTCGATTGGCAGCTCGACTTGCCTCACCCAGTGCGGGCGCAGATCGACCCCTACGGCAATATTTTGCATGTACTGACCCTCGACCAACCCCATGACTCGATCGTCATCGGTGCCAGGGGCGTGGTCGAGATCGACGAGCACCGCGACGGTGAACGCGACAGCGCCTCGCCGTTGCCATTCTTGCGCGGCACCCGTTTAACTCAGGCCGACCCTGCCCTGCTGGGCTTTGCCCTCAGCCATTGCGGCGCGCACCGCGAGCGCAAGGTGCTGGTCGAGTTGATGCACGCGCTGGCCGCCGCCATGCCCTACACCCCCGGCGCCACCACGGTGGAAACCACGGCGGCCGAGGCCTTTGCCCTCGGTGCCGGGGTCTGCCAAGACCACACCCACGCCTTTTTGGCCTGCGTGCGCAGCCTCGGCGTACCGGCGCGCTATGTGTCGGGTTATTTGTGCAGCGAAGACAGCGCGCATTTGGCCAGCCACGCCTGGGCCGAGGCCTGGCTGGATGGCGTGTGGTACAGCTTCGACGTCACCAATGGCATGTCGCGCCCGCAGCGGCATATCAAACTGGCAGTCGGCTTGGACTACCTTGACGCCTGCCCAGTACGTGGCATGCGCCGTGGCGGTGGCAGCGAGCAAATGCATGCGCGGGTGCATGTCAGCCCGCAAGCGTTGCAAACCCAGCACGGTCAGTAAACCTGAGTCGTGGCTCGGCAGCCGCCGCGCTGGCAGTTAAACTGTCGGGCTGCTGCTGAGCCATTGATGAGAGCCTTATGACTTACTGTGTTGCCATGAACCTAGCCGAGGGGCTGGTGTTGGTTGCCGACTCGCGCACCAACGCCGGTGTCGACCACATCGCCACCTACCGCAAACTGCATGTGTTTGGCCTGCCCGGCGAGCGTCTGCTGGTGCTGCAAACCGCCGGTAACTTGGCCACCTCGCAATCGGTGATTAGCCTGCTGCGTCAGCGCCTCAATAGCAGCCAGCCGAATCTGCATTCGGTCAGCAGTCTGTTTGACGCCGCCGGTTTGGTCGGCGCAACCCTGCGCGAAGTGATCGCCCGCGATGCCAGCGCCACCCTCGGCCAAGGCGTCGATTTAGGCAGTTCGTTCGTGCTCGGTGGGCAAATCGGCCAAGAGCCGGTGCGTTTGTTCAACGTTTATCCGCAAGGCAATTTCATCGAATCGACGGCCGACACGCCGTACTTTCAAATCGGCGAAAGCAAATACGGCAAGCCAATTCTCGACCGCGCCCTGAGCTACAGCACCCCACTGCAACAAGCGCTGCGCTGCGCGCTGATCAGCTTCGACTCGACCATCCGCAGCAACCTCTCGGTGGGTATGCCACTGGACCTGTTGGTCTACCGCGCCGGCAGCTTGCAAGTGCCGACGGGTTATCGGGTACAGGAAGACGACCCCTACTACCAAGAAATCTGCGGCCACTGGGGCGCGGGATTGCGGCAACTGCTCGGCGAGTTACCGGCGCCGCCGGATGGGTATTGGCAGTAAGAGTGAGTTAACCCCACCACACCAGTGTATCCGGCCTTTTAAAACATGAACTATTTGGGCGTAAATCACCGGTTAGCCTGCTGTGATGCTGACTTGGCCCACTATAAGTTCCGTATATTCTGAGTGAAAAACTAAATGCATAAGGCCAAACGCAAATATCTTTTGCGCATAGAGGCAGTTAGACTTACTTAAAAATATGACATGACGCACACTTTTCAAGGCCGCGCGATAGGTGGCTCGCACTCACGAAGTAAACCGCCCCAGCTAAACTCCTCAGGTGCCTCGCAGAGGCTCTTCACGCAATGAACCTTGTGCTTATTTATTGACTCTTGGCTAACTCTTGGGTTGGCTCATTTTGGATTTTCCGAGGCAGGACGCGTGCGACAATTTTGGTTTTTGGTTAGCTGTTTACTGACGTCAGTAGCGATTGAGGCAGCGCCCAAGAGTGTTGCTTTTTTTTATGCAGACCAGCCGCCAGTTGCTGAATTGGCCCAATTTGACTGGGTCGTACTGGAGCCTGGGCATGCCACCCCTGAGGCTCTAAAAACCCTGCACGATGAAGGCTCGCGGGCATTTGCCTACCTCTCGGTAGGGGAAATGATTACCGACCAGACCAACAGTTCGCTGATTGATCCAGGCTGGAAGCTCAGCAGCAATCAAGCTTGGTCCAGCAGCGTAATGGACTTGGCCAACCCAGGCTGGCAGGACTATCTGCTGCAGCGCGCCAGAACTCTGCAGAACCAAGGTTTTCAGGGATTATTCCTCGACACCCTCGACAGCTATCAACTATTGCCAGAGGCTGCGCGTCCGGCCCAGCAGCAAGGGCTGCGGCAGATTCTCGAACGTTTGCACCGCGAACTGCCGGGGCTGGCGCTGTTTTTCAATCGTGGTTTTGAAGTGATCGAGGGCTTGTCATGGACACCGGATGCGGTGGCCGTCGAGTCGCTTTACGCCGGCTGGGACCAAGCTGGGCAAACTTACCGAACTGTGCCTAAGGCCGATCAAGACTGGCTGCAATTGCAATTTGCCCCGTTAAAAAAGCGTGGCATCCCGATTGTCATCCTCGATTACTTGCCTCCCGAACAGCGCGATGCCGCGCGGGCCTTAGCCAAGCGCCTGACTGCCGAGGGCTTTATCCCCTGGGTCAGCGTGCCGGCCCTGGATTATCTGGGGGTTGGCGCCGTTGAAGTACTGCCAAGGCGGATCGCGCTGATCTATGACCCGCGCGAAGGCGATCTGAGCGTCACCTCAGGGCACCTGCTGTACGGCGGTTTGCTGGAGTACCTGGGTTATCGGGTGGATTATTTTGCTGTTGACCAGGCGTTGCCCGAGGCGCCAACCCGTGGTCTGTACGCAGGTGTTTTGCTCTGGATGACCTCCGGCCCGCCGGCTCATGCGGGTCAACTTGAGCGTTGGCTGCTGGCGCAAAAAAAACAAGGCGTACCCTTGGCCTTTATTGCTGGCTTGCCAATTGCCCAGGAACGGACCTTAACGGCGTTGGGTCTGGAACTGAAAAACAGCAAAATCACCGGGCCTTTGCAATTGCAACTCAAGGATGCCAGCCTGTTTGGCTTCGAGGCGCCGGTTACTTTGCGCACCCGCGACCTCGTGCCGCTGCGCATCAAAGCCGAACAAGTCACCCCGCTGTTGCAACTCAGTGGTGCCAAAGGACAGCTATGGACAGTTGCTGGACTTGCCGACTGGGGCGGCTTTGCCCTCGCGCCCTATGTCCTTGAGGACGGCGCTGAAGGTCAGCGCCGCTGGATTCTTGACCCCTTGAGCTTTATCCAAAAAGCTTTGCGTCTGCAGTCGATACCGATACCCGACGCCACCACCGAGAATGGCCGGCGAATTGCTACCGTGCACCTGGATGGCGATGGTTTTGTTTCGCGAGCAGAGGTTGCAGGAACACCCTATGCCGGGCGATTGATTCTTGAGCAGTTTCTTAAACCTTACCCACTGCTCAGCAGCGTGTCGGTGATTGAAGGGGAAATCGGCCCGAAAGGCATGTTCCCATACCTAAGTCCAGAGCTTGAGCCTATTGCCCGAGAAATTTTTGCAGAGCGGCAGGTGGAAGTGGCTAACCACACCTTCAGTCACCCCTTTTACTGGCAGCCGCAACAGGCCGCTAAGCGTGAGGGCTTTACCGCTGAATATGGTCTGCACCTGAATATCCCCGGCTACAAATTAAATTTCGAACGCGAGGTGCTCGGCACCCAGGCGTACATCAACTCGCGCCTAACCACACCACAAAAACCGGTCAAGGTAATGTTTTGGTCAGGTGACGCTTTGCCAGATGAGACCACGCTGCGGCTTGCCTACCAAGGTGGAATGGAAAACATCAATGGTGGAGTCACCAAGCTGACGGGGGCGTATCCATCCCTAACCGGACTCTACCCTATGGTTCGCCCGGTCAACGGACTTCTGCAATTTTACGCACCAATAATGAATGAAAACGTCTATACAAATCTCTGGACTGGACCTCACTACGGATTCCGTGACGTTTTGGAAACTTTCAAACTGACCAATGAACCGCGCCGGTTACGGCCCTTGAGCCTGTACTACCATTTCTATGTGGGCACCAAACTGGCTGGCATTGATTCGCTGCATGCCATCTATCGCAGCATCCTTGCCCAGCAACCCTTTTCCCTTTGGATCAGTGATTTTCTGCAGCGGCAAAAGGGGGCTTACTACGCAAGCATTGCCTTGCGGGCCGATGGTGGTTACCAGATTCGCTCGCTGAAGGGGCTACGCACCGTACGTCTGCCCAAAGAACTAGGTTGGCCGGACCTCGCCCGCTCCCAACATGTCGCCGGCGTGCGTGACTTGCCGCAGGGCCGCTATGTACACCTGAGTGGATCCCAAGCAACTTTGTATTTGCGCCCTGACGCCGATCCAGGCCCCAGCCTACTCCAGGCTAACATTCCATTGACTGCTTGGACGCAAGAGGGTCCTGGCCAGGTACGACTAAGCTTCAAAGGTCAGTTCCCTCTGAACTTTGGCGTACTGGCTCTTGGTAATTGCCGACTGCAACTAGCTGGACAGTCGCTGGCAGCCACTCGCGTCGGCAAGGAGCAACAGTTCTCGCTGAGTCAACATCAGGTGAGCGATGCGTTACTCCAGTGCCGATAAGCGCCGCCCGCACCTGCTAAACGGTTGGGGACTGTGTTTAATCGGCGTACTCATCGTAATCGTGCTTGGTTTAGTCTTTCCGCGTCAGTCGGTGCTAACGCTGCCGGCCGGAGGTAAGGCCGATGGAGTGTCGATTGCCTACGCCGAACTGCTGCTAAAAAGTAAGCCTGACGATCAAAGTCTGCGCCTGCAACTGATTGAGCAATTGGTCGCGGTCGGTAATTTAGATCGCGCCGAACTACACCTAGCGAAAATGACCGACCTCGAACTGGCAACTCAGGCCGATTATTTGCGTTTGCAGGTAAAGCTACAAAAAGCCTTTTCTCATCCCGGGGGTTTAACTGAAAGCCAGCGTCTTGAATACGCAAAATTACTCACCAATTTACTCGAGCGCGATTTATCCGCCGCGCGCCTGCAACAGGCCGCCGAGTTGGCGTTGGCTTTTGCTGAACCACACTTGGCGGCAAAGACCTATGCGCGCTTGGCTCAGGTTGACCCGAGCAACGCGCCTTATTGGTTGGAACTTGGCGCTCGCTGGTACCGCGCGGCAGGTGATTCAGCCCAAGCGGCCGCGCTCTATCAGCGTTTGGCCGACCTCAGCGCCAACACTGATGAGCGTGATCGCTACCAATTCGCGGTATTTACCAGCTTGGTGGCAGCAGGCGAAGGCACACAGGCATTACGTTGGCTAGATAAACAACTCATGCAGTTGCCGCCCTCAGCGGCAGCTATTGAGTTACTCCAAGCCGGTATTCGCGAGGCACGCGGGCATTCCGATAATGTCCGGGCCTTGACATATTTAGAGCGCTGGCAAGCGCTGCTACCGAATCAGGAACTATGGCTGGAGCAGGCGTTCGCCTTAACCTTGGCGATGGGCAAACTGGACACAGCCTGGACTCTGGGGCTGGAACTACAAGCCTTGCGTCCAGATGATCAAACCTTGCTGCGGCAATTGGCGCAGCTCGCCGAGTGGTCTGGGCGACCAGCGCAAGGGCTGCCGTTCTGGGTGCGTCTGGCGCGCGAGAACCATGCAACTGCCGACTATGAGCATGCTTGGCGCTTGTCCGGACAGTTATTTGCTTATCCGCAAATGAGTGTGTTGCTAGTCGAACTGGCCGAGTTGCGCGCACTCAATCTGGAAGAACTCAAGGCCTTGGTCTTCGCCCTGGAGTCCCAAGCCAAACCTGAGCAGGCCCGCGATTGGCTGGCGCTCTACGTGCAACGTCGGCCAGGCGAGCGCGATGCATGGAGGCAGTTGGCGCAAATCAATCGCAATATGCAGCACCTGCAAGACGAGACCGAAGTGTGGGCGGCCATGGCACGCCGCCATTCATTGAGCGAACAAGAACGCATCGAGTGGGCAGGCGTCCACTGGATGCTCTTTGAGCCGCAGCAAGGCTGGGATGTGTTGTCGCCAGTACCCGTGGAGAATGCCCGTTCTGCGGCCTTTCTTACCTTGCGCAGCGATCTGGCCTGGGCGCTGGAATTGGATGCCGAAGTGGTGCGTTCGCTCGAACAGTTACAACGGGTGCAGGAACACCTCAGCGGCGATCAAACCGAGCGCCTGTTGACGTTATACCTACAACTCGATCCAGCTAAAGCCCTGCAACTAGCGATCCAGTCCTGGCATCAGCATCAGGCACTCAACCGCCTGGCCTTGGCGCTGCAACTGGCCACTCAACTGCGCGACTGGACGACGCTGCACAGCTTGCTGGATGAGGCCCAACCCTACGCGCAGCAACTGCAGGGGGAGCCGGTCTACTGGCAAGCGCAAATTGAGCAGGCCACCCAGCGTGGCGACGATGCACAAGTGGATAAGCTGCTCGCGCGTTTGCTGGCGTTGTTTCCCGAGCAAAGCTGGGTTATCGAACGTTACCTGTGGACCCAGATAGATCGCCAGCGCAGCGCCGATTTAGCCGTACGCCTGCAGCAATGGCGGCCACTGGCGCGCCAGGAAGCTAATCTGTGGCTGCCATTTGCCTCGGCCTATACTTTGCTCGGCGATCTGTCTGAGTCGTTGCGCTGGTATCGTCTCTACACCAAGGCGCACCCCAACGATCTGCTGACGCTGGCCGCCTATGCCGACACCCTGGAGCTGGCCGGTCAGGCGGACAGTGCTTGGCGTTTACGCCGCTATTTGCTGGCCAAATGGCAGCTACAGACACCCGACAGCGCTGAGTTGCAGCCGCAGCGTTTTACCAGCTATTTACGTTTGCTGGCTAACTTGGCTGGCGCACAGCGCGCCCGCTTGGTCAGTCAGCAGGCCCTGCAACAGGCCGTGCCAGCAAACTCACAGCCGTTGCTGGAAGCCTGGTTCGAGCGCTGGCTAGCGCAGCTGGAAAGCCTTAATCAAGGCGGTGCAATTCAGCCCTGGCTGGCCTGGGCCAAATCACACGGGATCAAAATCGACAGCAATGTGCGCCTGCAAAGTGCCCTGCGCAGCATGCGTCGGCAGGAGTTGCAGCAATGGCTGGCCAAGGATGAGCTTCCGCCGGACAGCCGCGCCGAAATCTGGCTGCGCTTAGGGCTGGAGCAGCGCGCGCTGAACGAAAGCCTGCAAGCCTTGCATGACCGCCGCGCCCCGGCGCAGGCCCAAACTCTGCGTAATCAGGCGCAGGGGGTTATCGAGCGGCAGCCCCAGGGTGTTCAGCTAGCTTTGAATGAGCGTAACTTTGGCGGTTTGCGCCAGCTTGGCGAGCAGTTTTTATTGGCGACAGCTGTGGGAGATAGCTACCTGGCCGTGGGCCTGGATAACTCCACGTTTTCCGGCTCTAACCTGCTGGACGAACAGCGGCTTGGCCGCGAGCAGGCGCTGCGTCTGAGCCTAACAAACCCGATGGCTGATGGTGATTGGACACTGCTGTTGGAGGCCAGCCAAAACGCCGTGCAGAACCGCCAAGGGTTTGGCTTGGAGCGCAGCTGGCAGCTTAGCGGCCGTGATGCAGTGGCGCTGGGGCTGGAGTGGCAAGTGCAGTCAGATGAAAGCGGCCTTATGCGCGCGCTGGGTGCGCGCGACAGCCTCTATGCGCAGGGACAGCATGCTGTGTCGGTGCGCGACCAGCTCAGTTGGCGGCTGGCGCGTAATAATTTCAGCACCGCTGAGGGCGCAGCGCTCGGCGATGGCTGGGCGGCGTCTTTCGAATTCAGCCATAGTTTGCTGGCCCGCGAGCCGCAATGGTTGCTGCGCAGCGGCGTCACCTGGCAAGAGAATAAAACTGTTTCAGCATTGCCGAGTGAGTTGTTTATCAGCCATGGTGGCGCCTTAAAGCCTTCGTACCCTGAGACTATTGACAGTAACGGAGATGTTACTGTCCCAGGCTTTACCGGTGCAGCCCCCAGTGATTTCCTGTCCAGTCGTTTCGGTGAGCTGTATGTCGGCAGTTCCTGGCAGCGCGGCACCCCCGGCGCACTGAACCGCGCCTGGCCGCAATTTACCTACCGGCTGGATGCCAAAGCCGGCTGGCAAGTACCCGATAACAAACTGGCCTATGCCTTTGAGGCAGGGTTGGGTGTGGAGGTAATCGGCGACGACGAGTTGGCGTTGCTGGGTAGTTACAGTTCGGCCCCGATCGGTGGTGAAGGTCAAGCCGGCGGACAGTTACGACTGGCGTATAGCCTGCGGTTTGGCCGTTAATGAGTGATGCAAAGAGGAAGTGTTATGACCGTTGTTAACCGATTCGCCCTGCTGTGTTTAAGCCTGAGTCTGAGTGCCTGCTCGATTCAATCCAGCCAACCGAATGTTAAGTTACCGCGTGACGGTAGCTGGGTGATGTTGCCGCTGGTGAACTATTCGCAAGCTCCGCAAGCGGGCGAGCGTGCCGAGCAAATTCTCTATACCTTGCTGGCCAAACAAGGACTTAGCGCCGCGCCTTATCCAGCGACAGGTAACCAAGAAGCGCTGTTACTGGATGATAGCGAGCGCTTGCAACAAGCCTTGCTGTGGGCCAAACAGCGCGGCGCCAACTACGCCGTCAGCGGCAGCGTCGATGAGTGGCAATACAAGAGCGGGCTGGATGGCGAGCCGGCAGTGGGCATTACCCTTAAAGTAATTGAGCCGGCCAGTGGCCGGATTCTTTGGAGCGGCAGTGCGGCGCGCGCGGGTTGGTCGCGTGAGAGCTTGGCCGGTGCCGGGCAGCGAGTACTGGATTCGCTGGTGAATGACTTGCCCATCGATCAAATAGATGAGTAGCACCCATGCCGGATAGTTTGCAGATCGCCCCACGCCAAGCCGGCGTCAGTACCTGGGTGGAAACCCTGGTGCTGACCATGGTGGTGGTCGGGTTGGGTTACTGGAGCGAGCCGACCGATCCGTTGTTGGCGTTTTCGGGGTTTGCCTGGTCGCTGTTTGCGCCGCTATTGCTCAGCCTGCGTTACGGATTTTTCCATGGCTTGGTCAGCGCAGTGTTGCTGCTGGCGGTGATGCTGGTGTTGCATTTTGCCAACTATGGCGATTATCAAACACTGCCCAGTCACTACCTGGTCGGGGTGTTGGTGGTGAGCATGGTCAGCGGCGAGTTCCGCGACCTGTGGGGGCGGCGCCTGGATGGCCTGCAACGGGCCAATGACTACCGGGAGATGCGTCTCGAGGAGTTCACCCGGGCGCACCATATTTTGCGCATCTCCCATGATCGCCTTGAGCAAAAGGTAGCGGGCAATGATCACAGCTTGCGCAGCGTGCTGCTGGCGATGCGCCAACGCATGGCCGGCCTGGAGAAAGGTCAGGACAATCTGGCGGTAATGGCGGAAGCCATTCTTGATCTCTTCAGTAATTACGGTCCGCTGCGCCAAGCGGCCCTCTACCGGGTCGAAGACAATACATTGAGCGGCAAGGCCATGAGCATGCTCGGCGAGATGGATGAAGTCAGCGACAGCGATCCGCTGGTGCGCCTCACCTTGCAGCAAGCCGAGCTAATAAGCCTGCGCCCGGAGCTGCTCGAGCAAGGCGGCGCGGTGACCGCATCCCCGCTGCTGGCCGGCATCCCGTTGCTCGACACCCATGGCAAGATTCACGCGCTGGTGCTGGTGCAGCAGATGCCGTTCTTTGCCTTCAATGACCGCAACCTCAACTTGCTGGCGATTTTGGGCGGGCATATTGCCGACTTGCTGGCTAACCAGACGCAAGCCTCATTGCACAGCGACGTCGATGCCCAGCGCTTTGCGCAACTGTGCTTGCGCTCTTTGACGGACGCCAAACGCTATGACATCCCCGGCTACTTGCTCGGCCTTGAGCTCAAAGACCCAGCCTGGTCGCAGGACGTGTCCCGCCTGCTGCATACCCAACAGCGCGGGCTGGATGTGATTTGGGCCTTGCCTAATACGCGCGGCAATACCATGGTGCTGGTGCTCTTGCCCCTGACTGCCGAAGACGGTTTGCGCGGTTATTTAGAGCGTATTCGGCTAAATCTGTTGGAGAACATTGGCATGAGCCTCGAGGTCGCCGGCGTGCAAGTGTATCGACATCCCATCAGCCGCAGCGACAACGTCAAACGTCTGGGGCAATTCTTGAAACAGGAGTGCGCCCTGAATGAGTTCGAAGTGGCTATTCACTAACGCCTTTTTGCTTGAGCTGGGCAGCCTGCTGAGCTTGCTCAGTGAGTCATCGTCGTTGACCGCAATTCTCACCTTTGCCTTGGTGCATGGCGCTGCATGCCTGTGTCTGATGGCAGGATTATGGCCGTTGCTGCCTCGGCAATACCGTCAGCCGTTGCCGTGGAGTCCGTTGTTTATCTTCGGCTTGGCGTTTTTTATTCCGGCGCTGGGCGTGCTTGGCGTTGCGGCGGCGGTGTTTCCGGCGTTGTATTTTCCGCGCCGGCAACGGGCGGATGTCTGGAAGCAGACGGCGATCCCCGACTTGCCCTTTCGAGCCACTGAACCAGACATGCGCAGCATGATGAGTGCCGGTGGTTTACAGGATGTGCTGCGTCATGCGGTTAATCCAAACAAGCGCTTGTCGGCTATTTTGTCGACCCGGCAAATGTCGGGGCGCGACGCCATTCCGATTCTCAAGCTGGCGTTGAAAGACCCGGTGGACGATGTGCGCTTGCTGGCCTACTCGATGCTGGATGCGCAAGAGAGCGGCATCAATCTAAAAATCAAGCAGACGCTGGAGGAGTTGCAGAGCGCCGCCAGCGATCGCCTCGGCCAATTGAATGCCAGTCTGGCCCAGCACTATTGGGAACTGGTGTACCTCGGCCTGGCCCAAGGCAGCGTGCTAGAGCACATGTTGCAGTGCGCCCGCAGCCATATCGAACAGGCGATGAGCAAGCGTGAGTCGGCAGATGACTGGCTCTTGGCTGGCCGTATTGCATTGGAGCAGCGGCGTATCACCGAGGCCGACGCAGCTTTCGCACGGGCCCAGGATTTAGGCATGGAGGCCGCGCAGGTGGCCACTTATCGCGCAGAGGTGGCGTTTATTTGCCGGCGCTTTGCAGAAATTCCCGCTTGGCTTACACAAGTTCATATCGATGACCGGCAGCGCCTGCCGTTTTCAGCTTTGGCAAGGTACTGGCAATGTCCCTAATGACAAAAAAAATCGCTCCAATCGCCGATGTTTGCATGCTGCTCGAGGGTACCTATCCCTATGTGCGCGGCGGCGTGTCGAGCTGGATTCACCAGTTGATCAGCGGTTTGCCAGAGGTTAGTTTTTCAATCATTTTCATCGGCGGCTCGCCGACCTCCTATGGTGAGCCGCAATACAAGATGCCGGCCAATATTGTGCACTTTGAGAAGCATTTTCTGGAGACGGCGTGGCAGACCGATGACGCCAAGCCGCGCCGTGGTGATCGCAAGCGCATGGCCAAGGTGCGTGAAATGCATCAATGCATGCACCGCCCTGGCGGCGAGTTGCCGAGCGAATTGGCCGATGAAGTGATGACCATGATTGGCGATGGCAAGGGTCTGTCGCGGGAAGACTTTCTCTACAGCGAGGCATCCTGGGAGGCGATCACCGAGGGCTACGAAACCTACTGCAGCGATCCGTCCTTCGTGAATTATTTTTGGACCTTGCGCTCTATGCATGCGCCAATTTTCCTGCTCGCCGAAGTCGCTCGCAACGCGCCTTCGGCTCGAGTAATTCATTCGATCTCAACCGGTTATGCCGGTTTGCTGGGAGCCTTTCTAAAGCGTCGCTGGCAGTGCCCGTTCATCCTCAGTGAGCACGGCATTTACACCAAGGAGCGCAAAATTGATCTGGCCCAGGCGAGCTGGATCAATGACCGGCCCGACTCGGTGGGGGAAGGTTTATCGGCTGAAGTAGGCTATATCCGTCGCATGTGGATTCGTTTTTTCGAGCAAGCTGGCCGCCTCACCTATCAGGCGGCTGATCCGATCATTGCATTGTATGAAGGTAATCGGTTACGTCAGGTCGACGATGGAGCTAAAGCCGAGCGTACGAAGGTGATCCCCAATGGCATCAGCCTGGCGGCCTACCGCGATGCTATGGCCCAGCGCCCAGTGGGGATTCCGCCGGTGGTCGGCTTGATCGGCCGGGTAGTGCCAATCAAAGACATCAAAACCTTTATTCGGGCCATGCGCGGCGTGGTCTCGTGCATGCCTGAGGCACAGGGCTGGATCATCGGCCCAGATGAGGAAGACGCCACTTACGCCGAAGAGTGCCGGAGCCTAGTGACCAGTCTAGGTCTGCAGGAACAGGTCAAGTTTCTCGGTTTTCAAAACATCAGCGCGATCATGCCGTCGCTCGGGGTGATGGCCTTGACCTCCATCAGCGAGGCCCAGCCGTTGGTGATTCTGGAGGCTTACGCGGCAGGCGTGCCGGTGGTGGCAACCGATGTTGGTTCCTGCCGGGAGTTGATCGAAGGCGGCTGTGCCGAGGATGTCGCCTTGGGCAGCGCCGGTGAAACCGTTGCCATTGCAGATCCGCAAGCCAGTGCCCGAGCCATCCTCAATTTACTGCAAAACCCCGATCGCTGGCTGCAGGCCCAACAAGCCGGCTTGCAACGGGTGAGCCGGTTTTATACAGAGGCGCTGATGTTTGAGCGCTATCGCACGCTCTACGCCAACGCCATGGAGGTTTAAATGGCCGGCATTGGTTTTGAGTTACGACGAATTCTGGTTAAGGACACTTACAGCGCTACCCTACGGGCCTATATCTACGCAGGGCTCATTAGCTCCGGGCCTTGGGTGTTATCGATCCTAAGTGTGATGTTAATCGGCATCATCAGCCTCGGTGTATCAGAGCTAAAGATTCGACAATTTCTGATCAGCGTGACTTATCTGATGGCCGGTTCGCTGATTCTAACTGGCGGCTTGCAGCTGTATTTCACCCGTTTTATTTCTGATCGCTTGTATGAGCAAAAGGCCAAGGTGATCCTGCCCAATCTAATTGGCATTCTAACCTTGGTAACATTCTGCGCAGGTATGTTTGGTTGTCTGTTTGTGTTCAGTTTATTTGCTGAGTCGCTACTCTTCGGAGTGCTACTGGTGGCCAACTTCGTCACCCTGTGCAACCTGTGGATGGTGATTATTTTTCTCTCTGGGATGAAGGCCTATAACCGTATCCTGATCACCATGCTGATCGGCTATTCGATAATGGTTGGCAGCGCGTTGCTGCTGCGTCAGTTTGACCTGCCGGGTTTACTGCTGGCGTTGTTGGTTGGCCATTCCAGCTTATTGTTTATGTTTCTGTTTGAAATCCTACGTGAGTACCCAACTGAGCATTTTGTCAGCTTTGACTTTCTCAAGCGCAAACAGATTTTTATCAGCCTGCTATTTACCGGTTTGGCTTACAACCTCGGAGTATGGGCAGATAAGTTTATTTTCTGGTTCACCCCCAGCACCTCAGATGCGGTTATTGGACCGCTACGAATGTCTCTGATCTACGATTTGCCAATTTTCCTGGCTTATCTGGCAGTGATTCCGGGTATGGCGGTTTTCCTAGTGCGCATCGAAACCGACTTTGCCGAAGCGTACGAGCGCTTATATGCGGCCATCCGTGGCGGCGAAACCTTGGAACATATTTACTACCTGAAAGATCAAATGTTGCTGGCCATTCGCCAGGGGATTTTTGAAATTTTCAAGGTGCAGGGCATTACCGTGGTGCTGGTTTTTCTATGGGCCCCGAACCTGCTGAGCTGGCTGGGTATTTCACAGCATTACTTGCCGCTGTTTTATGTGGATCTGGTGGGTGTAAGTATTCAGGTGCTGCTGATGGCGCTACTGAATGTATTTTTCTATTTAGACAAACGCCGTATCGTCTTACAGCTAACTCTGCTGTTTTTACTGCTCAATATCATGCTAACTATCGTCAGCATTTACTTAGGACCCGGTTTTTATGGCTACGGGTTTTCCTTGTCGCTTTTGGTGACCGTGCTGGTTGGGCTGTCGCAGCTATCGCGCTCGTTAGAAACGCTGGAATACGAGACTTTTATGCTGGGGCGCTAACCAAGCAAAGCAGCATGTTTATCGGTGGTTTTGACTCATGGGCCTTTAGCCTGCGCCCCCTCTTCCTCATCCGGTATCACCGTCACCCTAACGCTCAGCTCTTGCGCCCCGCCGCCCAGCACCACGC
>JAIETJ010000110.1 GCA_019745275.1 Pseudomonadaceae bacterium
TTGGCGCGGCATTAGCCGCAACAACGTCGTACTTACGGTCGAGTTCAATTTTATAACTGAATTCGTGAGCATCATCCAAGGTAACGCGGTACTCAATGGCCATCCAGCCCTCCGGCAAAAAATTTAAGCGTCCAGCTCAGCCCAGCGCTCCAATACAGCGTCCATTTCCTGCTGTAAGCCTTCTAGACTAGCCAGTACCGCACTGGTTTCAGCCGCTGGGCGCTGATAAAAACTTGCGCTACCAACCTCTGCCTGCAGTGCAGCCATTTTCTGTTCTAACCCATCGATCTGCGCTGGAATAGCTTCTAATTCTCGCTGAAGTTTATAACTTAGTTTCTTCTTGGTAACTGTGGGCGCCACCTCAGTTACCACTGCAGGTACCACTGCAGTGGCCAGCGCTGGCTTACCGGATTTACTCTCACCAACCCCAAGTAAACGCGGTGAACCGCCTTGACGCAGCCAGTCTTGATAGCCACCAACGTACTCACGCACCAAGCCTTCGCCTTCAAACACCAAGGTACTGGTCACCACGTTATCCAAGAATGCCCGGTCATGACTGACTATCAATACGGTGCCTTGGAAGGTTTGCAGCACTTCTTCAAGCAACTCAAGAGTCTCTACATCGAGGTCGTTGGTCGGCTCATCCAGCACCAACAAGTTAGCCGGCTTACTGAACAGCTTAGCCAACAATAGGCGTGCACGCTCGCCACCGGACAGTGCTTTGACTGGCGTACGGGCGCGCTGCGGGCTGAACAAAAAGTCACCTAAGTAGCTCAATACATGGCGGCTTTGACCGTCGATCATAATAAAGTCGCGACCTTCAGCGACGTTATCGATCACGGTTTTTTCCAGATCCAGTTGATGGCGCAACTGGTCGAAATACGCCACTTCCAAACGAGTGCCGACGTCGACACTGCCGCTAGTGGGCTGCAAGTCGCCCAGCAGTAATTTAAGCAGGGTAGTTTTGCCAGTACCGTTGGCACCCAGCAGGCCGATGCGATCGGAGCGCTGCAAGACCATCGAGAAATCTTTGATCAGCGCCGGGCCGCCTGCATGGGCGAAGGTGACGTTATCGATGACCATCACTTGCTTGCCGGATTTCTCCGAGGTATCCAGCTGAATATTCGCCGAACCCACCCGTTCACGGCGCTCGCTGCGCTCGTTACGCAAGGCTTTGAGGGCGCGCACCCGGCCTTCGTTACGGGTACGACGGGCTTTGATACCCTGACGAATCCACACTTCTTCTTGGGCCAGTTTTTTGTCGAACAGCGCGTTAGCAGTATCTTCGGCAGCCAGAGTGGCCTCTTTGTGCACAAGAAAGCTGGCGTAGTCGCCATTCCAGTCGATCAAACCGCCACGATCCAGCTCGAGAATACGGGTCGCCAAGCTCTGCAAGAATGCCCGGTCATGGGTGATAAACACCACGGCACCGGTAAAGCCCAGCAAGGCTTCTTCCAGCCAAGCGATGGCGCCAATATCCAAGTGGTTGGTCGGCTCATCGAGCAGCAGCAAATCCGGCTCAGAAACCAAGGCTTGGGCCAGCAGGACACGCCGACGCCAGCCACCCGAGAGTTCGGCCAAGGTCTTGTCGGCGGGCAATTGCAAGCGGCTCAGGGTGCTGTCGACCAGCTGCTGCAAACGCCAGCCATCACGGGCTTCGAGGTCTTGCTGAACATGCATGAGCTTGTCCAGATCGGCGTCGGTGTGAATGTTTTGGCTGAGGTGATGGTATTCGGCCAATAAAGCGCCAACACCGTCCAAACCTTCAGCGACCACATCAAATACCGTCCGCCCGTCGGCGACTGGCAACTCTTGCGGTAATTCGCCGATTTTCAACCCCGGCGCACGCCAAACGCTGCCGTCATCGGGCAACTGATCGCCCTTAACCAAGCGCAACATGCTCGATTTGCCGGTGCCGTTACGGCCAATAATACAGACCCGCTCGCCACGCGCGATCTGCCACGAGACCTTGTCTAGCAGCGGCATAGCGCCGAAGGCCAGGGACACATCGGTGAACTTGAGCAGGGTCATGGGCTTCTCCAAAAACAGGGCGCGCATTCTACCTGAGTTCTCGCAACCTGTCGGACTTAGCTCAGGGGCAGATGCAAAAACCGCCCTTGAAGATGTTACCCAGCGCAAGCGTGCGTGACGCAAAGCGTTCACCTGTTGCCAGCAAAAGGCTAAGCTAGCCGCTCTAAATGACGGTGCAGCCGTTTTAATGTGTTTTTTATTGCGGAATTATCATGCGCGCGCGTCTGTTAAGCCTGATCCCTAGCGTCCTCCTCGGTTCTTTTTGCCTATTGTCCAGTCTCGCCAGCGCGCAAGCGGCCAGCTTGGCGCAACAACGCCTGTATTACGACGAGGCCAAGCAGGCTTTAGCCAAGGGCGACAGCGCGCCCTACCAGCGTTACGCCGCCGCCTTGGCTGATTACCCGCTGGAGCCTTATCTGGCCTATGACGAACTCACCGCACGCTTAAAAACCGCCAACAACAGTGAAATTGAAAGTTTTCTCGCCGAACATGGTGATCTGCCGCAAGCCAGCTGGATGAAACTGCGCTGGCTACGCTGGCTGGCCGAGCGAGGTGATTGGCAGCCCTTTGTCGCGCATTACGACCCTAAGCTGAACTTCACCGAACTGGACTGCCTGAATGCGCAATACCAACTCAGCCACGGCCAGACTCAAGCGGGCAATGCCAACGCAGAAAAACTCTGGCTGGTCGGTAAATCCCAGCCGGAGGCCTGTGACGCGCTGTTTACGCGCTGGGCGGCAGCCGGGCAACTCTCTGAAAACCTGCGCTGGCAGCGTCTCAAACTCGCTGCCGAGGCGCGCAACTATGCCTTAGCCAGCCATCTGGCCACGCAACTGCCGAGCCTGAGCAAGCAAGGCGCCCTGCTCATCGAGGTGGCGCAAAACCCGCTGCTGCTCAAGCAAAGCGCACGCTTCACCCCCGCCAGCCAAGCCATGGCCGATGTAGTGGGCTTAGGCCTGCGCCGCTTGGCCCGCCAAGACCCGGAGCAAGCCCTGAGCCTGCTCGACAGTTATGCGTTGAAATTGTCGTTTTCCAAGAGCGAAAAAGTCGCCATCGCCCGCGAAATCGGCCTAACCCTAGCCAAACGCTTCGACAGCCGTGCGCTGCCGATCATGGCCAAGTACGACCCCGAACTGCTCGACAACAATGTTTCCGAATGGCGTGCGCGCTTGCTGCTGCGCCTCGGCCGCTGGGATGAGGCCTATCAGTTAACCCTCAAGTTGCCGCCCGAACTGGCCAATACCAACCGTTGGCGCTACTGGCAGGCGCGCAGCCTGCAGTTGGCCCAGCCGCAAAGCCAACAAGCCGTCAGCCTGTATAAACCGGTAGCCAATGAGCGTGATTTTTACGGCTTTATGTCCGCTGACCGCCTGCAAACGGCCTATCAACTCAACCACAAACCCCTGGTGATGAGCGCGCAGCTGACCGAGAAAGTCCGCAGCACTGCGGGTATTCGCCGGGCGCTGGAGTTTCACGCGCGCGGCCAAATCGTCGATGGGCGCCGCGAGTGGTACAACGTCACTCGCCTGTTTAGCCGCGATGAAATGGTCGCCCAAGCCAAGCTGGCCTACGACATGCAGTGGTACTTCCCGGCCATCCGCACCATCAGCCAAGCGCAGTATTGGGACGACTTGGACATCCGCTTCCCGATGGCCTATCAGGGCAGCCTGACCAGCGCCGCCAAAGCGCGCAGCATTCAATCGAGCTGGGTTTTTGCGATTACCCGGCAAGAAAGCGCCTTTATGAACGACGCCCGCTCAGGTGTTGGTGCCAGCGGATTGATGCAACTGATGCCGGCCACCGCCAAAGAAACCGCTAAACGTTTCAATATTCCGCTGGCCTCGCCCCAGCAAGTGCTCGACCCCAACACCAACATCCAACTGGGCGCCGCCTACTTAAGCCAGATTCACGGCCAGTTCAACGGCAACCGGGTACTCGCCACCGCTGCCTATAACGCCGGCCCAGGCCGTGTACGCCAATGGCTTAAAGGTGCCAAACACCTGCCGTTCGATGTCTGGGTCGAGACCATCCCGTTCGACGAGACCCGCCAGTACGTTCAGAACGTGCTGTCCTACTCGGTGATCTACGGCAAGAAGCTGGGCAACCCACAGCCGCTGATCGATTGGCATGAACGTTTTTTTGATGATCTTTAACTAACCACGGCGCTAATTAAGCGCCGTTTTTTATTGGCCGCAGATCTATTCCAACACCTCAATGGGCATCCCAATTTCAAGCTCACCGGGGCCGCTGTGCAGCAGGTTCTGGCCGAAGTACACCTCGCCATCACGCTCGCGATACGTTTTCAGGGTAACCAGCGGCTCGCGGTCGGCGCTGCGCTCGCCCGTAACCGGGTCGAGGGTAGTCATG
Organism: Pseudomonadaceae bacterium; assembly: GCA_019745275.1. Taxonomy (GTDB): domain Bacteria; phylum Pseudomonadota; class Gammaproteobacteria; order Pseudomonadales; family Pseudomonadaceae; genus Aquipseudomonas. The sequence goes on from JAIETJ010000110.1 coordinate 4,399, forward strand.
ATGCAACGTGAGCAGCCTTTGACCAGACGAAACTCCAACGCACCAATGCGGATGCGTTGCCAGCTGTCTTCGGCATAGGCTGCACTGCCACTCACGACCAAATTAGGCCGAAAGCGTAGCATCTCAAGCGGGCGACCGACTCGAGCGGACAAATCGTCCAGCGATGCTTCGCCAATTAGTAGCAGCGGAAAACCGTCAGCAAAACCCACCCGATCACTGGCCTGCGCATAGCTCTGATCGACCTGCCGAGCCCGCTCAGCCGGCACCTGCACCAAACGACAGGCCCGCCCCAGCCACTCACTCAACCAGAGTGCCGCCGCCGCACCGGCATCCGGCACCTGCAAGCTATCGCCCCAGACAGTAACGGTGCGCAACTCGGCCTCAGCGGTCGGCAGCACCACCAGCAAATCGGTGCGCCCCGCCGTACTCAAGCACAAGTGTTCGGCGTCCAGCCACTGGGCGCGCAACTGAGTCAATTGCGGCAATAGACGCTGGGTTAAAAACCGTCCGCTGCCCGCATCGACTATCATCCAACGACGGTCACCAAGCAGACCTAAACTATCCAGCTGCGCCCGTGCCAGACTTTCGCCCTGCGCAGATTTCAGCGGAAAACGATACATCGCACTGAGACTTAACATGCGCCTACTTCCTGCATTGCCAAACATTGCTACGCAAACTACCCGAGCTGGCTCATGTTTGGCACTGCTTGTTTTACTCAGTGCTTGCAGCGGCACGCCGCCAACCGACATTGGTGCACGCGACGGACATCTGCGCGACTGCCCGAGCAGCCCCAATTGCGTAAGCAGCCAAGCCAGCAACGAGGAGCACAAAACTGCCCCGCTGCCGTTGACCGGAGACCTTGCCAACAGCCGCCAACGGCTACTGGCGCTATTGACCAGCCAACCGCGAGTCAGGGTGGTGAGCGAAGAAAATAACTACATCCACGCGGAATTCACCAGTCGAATACTGCGGTATGTCGATGATGTGGAGTTCTTGCTTGGCCCGCAGGCCATTGAGTTGCGTTCAGCCTCGCGCCTTGGCTATTCCGACCTAGGTGCTAACCGCGCCCGAGTGGAGCAACTGCGTGAGCAATTACTCCATTCTGAGTAAGGCTATGCAGCTATTACTGTTCTTTCAGTAGGCGCTGGCGAATCATTTCCACCAGTTTGTCCGGCTGGAATTTAGACAGAAAGTCGTTGCAGCCAACCTTCTTCACCATCGCCTCGTTAAAGCTGCCCGACAGCGAGGTGTGCATCACCACGTAGAGATCCTTCAAGCGTGAATCGTTGCGAATTTCGGTGGTCAACCGGTAGCCGTCCATTTCGGGCATTTCCGCATCGGTAATCACCATCAGCAGTTTTTCTGGCACATTTATGCCTTCATCGGCCCATTTTTGCAGCAGGGTTAAAGCCTTCAAACCATCGCCGGCCGAATGGGTGTGAATATCCAACTGGGCCATGGTGTCTTTCAGTTGATTCATCGCCACCCGCGAATCGTCAACCAGTAATACTTCCCGGCCACGGGCTTTCTCCAGCAACGGGTCTTCGAGCTTCTCGGGGGATATTTTGCTGCTCATCGGCGAGATTTCCGAGAGCACTTTCTCCACGTCGATCACTTCAACGATCTGGTCATCGACCTTGGTGATCGCCGTTAAATAATGCTGACGACCCGCACCACCGGGCGGCGGCAATACCGCCTCCCAGTTGAGGTTCAAAATACGCTCCACCCCACCGACCAGAAATGCCTGCACCGAGCGATTGTATTCGGTGACGATAATCGTGCTGGTTTCTGAAGGAACTTGCGCGCGCATGCCAATGGCTTGCGACAGGTCGATGACCGGCAAGGTGTGCCCACGTAAATTGACCACCCCACAGACATAGGGGTGGCGCTGCGGCATCAAGGTCAGCTTGGGCAGCTGTAAGACTTCCTGCACCTTGAATACGTTGATGGCAAATAGCTGCCGACCGGCCAAACGAAACATCAAAATTTCTAGGCGATTAGCCCCAACCAACTGGGTACGTTGATTGACTGAGTCAAGAATACCGGCCATTGCGCGCTCCTAAGGTTTCAACCGAGTCTAGCTCAGCCTGCTGCCAATGCTATCGGCCGCCAAACGATAGGCTGAAGGTCTAACCGAAGAATAGCTGCTGCGCCGCATGCCGGGAGCTTTATCAGTCACGTGAAAACGTAGCGAGCGAAGGTTAGTGCGACGCCCGCTCCTGCGGGCTAGCTGCATTTCCCACATCCATGTGGGTCACAAGGCAAAAACAGGCGAGGACGCGGACGACTGCATGGATGCAGGAGGTAGGGCGACGCCGGATGCCAAAGTCGAGTTTACGAGTTGTAAATGAGCAGTACTCGCTGCGCTCGCCCTACGGGCCGCACTGAAGTGCGTTCAGCGGGCAAGCCCGCTGTCCGAGCCTGTTTTTAACACTGCATAACCGAGCGCAGTAGTTTTCCTGCTCAGGCCGGATAGCCGGTGATCTCACGAATACTCTGATACAGCGGTTTAAGCTGCTTATACATGCGCTGGTAGACCTCCTTATACAGCCGCTCGTAGGTCTGCTGTGCCTCGGGCTGCGGCAAGAACACCTGCCCCACGCGGGTCATAGCGCCAATCGCCGTAGCAAAATCGGGGTGCAGGCCAAGCCCTACGGCGCAATCAATCGCCGCACCCAAACCGGAGGTTTCATAGGTGTGCGGCCGCTCGGCCGGCAGGCCAAAAATATCTGCGGTCAACTGCATGGCCGCATCGCTTTGCGAGCCACCACCTGACACGCGCAAACGCACGATTTTTGTGCCCGAGCGCTTTTCAATTTTCTCTTTGCCTTGGCGCAAGGCATAGGCCAAACCTTCGAGAATCGCCCGATACAGGTGGGCGCGGGTGTGCACGTCACCGAAGCCGATGATCGAACCCTTGGCCTCCAGCCCCGGCTCACGAATCCCCGGTGACCAGTAGGGCTGCAACATCAAACCCATGGAGCCGGCCGGCACGCTATTGACCAGCTCATCGAACAAGCTTTCCGGCGCCACCCCCAATTCAGTGCCGCGCTGCATCTCGCGCAGGCCGAACTGCTGCTTGAACCAGCTGACCATCCAAAACCCACGAAAAATCATCACCTCGGTATTGAAGTGATCGGGAATCGCCGAGGGATACGGCGGGATCAGCGGGATGGTTTCTAGGTACTTACTGCGCGTGGTGTTGATGGTCGCCGTGGTGCCATAGGACAAACACGCGATGCTCGGCTCGACGCCACCAGCCCCTATCACCTCGCAGGCTTTATCGGCACCCGCAGCAATCAGCGGCAAGCCCTCGGGAATCCCGGTCAAGCGACTGGCTTCGGCGCTGATATGGCCAAGCAATTCACCCGGCTTACACAGCTGTGGCAATTGCTCGCGACGCACCGGCATTGCCTGCCATTTCCAGTCTCGTGGCGCCGCCCATTTCAATCGCTTGTAATCGAATGGCAGATAGGCCACGCAACAGGCCACCGAGTCGACGAACTTGCCGGTCAGTCGATGAGTGAGAAACCCCGACAGCAGGAGCATTTTATGGGTCTTGGCCCAAATTTCCGGTTGCTCTTGAGCGATCCAGTTAACTTCCGCTTGGGCGCGAAAGTAATCCACCGTTGCCTCCTCGCCGATCAACTTGAACAACCAACCCCAAGGCCCTTTGATTTTGCCGCGCACGGCGGCGCGGCGTTGATCGAGCCAGAGCATGGCCGGGCGCAGCGGTTTACCCTGCTCATCGACATTGATCAGGGTGCCGCGCTGGGTGGTCAACGACACGCCCTTGATCTGCGCCTTGTCGATCGGCACCTCGGCCCACAGCAAACGACAAGCCTCACCGAGGCTGGCCCAGTAATACTCCGGGTCCTGCTCGGCCCAGCCGGGCTGGGTCGAATAGTAGGCCTGCAGCTCGACCTTACCCTTGCCGAGCAAATTACCCTCAAGGTCAAACAACAGGGCGCGCACGCTCTGGGTGCCATTGTCGATGGCCAGCAAATAGCTCTTGTCGCTCACGCGGGCATCCTTCCTATTGTTCTAGCTGGGGAGCAGGCAAGCTGTAGCTGCGCTGCCAAAGGCTTAAATAATCCTGTTGCTCACGCGCCCACCGGGCATCGTCCCAACCCAGACGCGCTTGGCACAGTTGGCGGATGCGCGGCAACTCAGCGACGGCGCCGCCGGCCAACAACAAACCCAAGCGGGTACGGCGCAGTAACAAGTCGTCTAAGTGCAGGACCAGTTCATACTCGGCGGCAAAGGCCAACTCGGCCCACAGGGTTTCGGTGGCCCCCACCCTTTCGCTACCAACACCGGCCACGAACTGCGCCAGCGTGGGTAATTCACGCCCATAGCGACCGGCCAAGCGCCGCTGTTGACTATTACTCAGCCCCGCCAACAACAACTCAGGCGGCGAGCGAAACACCGCACTGCCGACATCCGTTACCGGCTGACCGACAAAACCGGCGCAGGCCTGCAGCACTTCCAGCGCCAGCAAGCGAAAAGTGGTCAGTTTGCCGCCAGCCAAGGTAACGCAACCAGGTTCGATCCACAGCGCATGCTCGCGTTTTTCATCCGAGGGTTTGGTCCCGGCGCTACTCGGCTGGCCATCGCTCACCACCGGGCGCACGCCAGCCCAGCTGGAGAGCACATCCGCGCGAGTAATTTGCGCCGCCGCAAACTGCTGGGCACAGGCGGCCAACAAATACTCAACCTCGGCGGCCGTAATGCAGGCATCGGTATTTAGCCCCTCGGCATGGTCGAGATCGGTGGTGCCCAGCACAGTCGCGCCCTCCCACGGGAAGACAAACACCGGCCGACCATCGACGGCGTGCATAAAGCTCACCGCATGCGCCAGCGGCAAGCGCCACGCCGGCAACAGCAGATGGCTGCCGCGTAACGGGCGGATATGCTCCAGGCCGGTTTTGCGCCTTAGCTCATCAGCCCAAGCGCCGGTAGCTTGAGCCACAGCGCGGCTGCGCAGATTAAACAGCTGACCCGTTTCGCCATCCTCGACCTGCACACCGATCACCGCATCGGCCTCGCGCAACAACTCGACCACCCGCAAGCCATTGACCGCCACGCCGCCGTCGCCACGCGCCTCGCCAAGCACGCGCAGCACCAAGCGGGCGTCATCGGTGACCGCATCAAAAAACTGCGTGCCACCCAGCAAACCCTGCTCACGCAAACCCGGCAGCAGATAGCGCAACTGCTGCAACGGGTAGTACAGGTGATTACGCTTGCCGGCCAGCGCGTCGTACAGCGCCAGCAAACCACCAAACACCTTGGGGCCGGGAAAGCGGCCCTGATAATGCGGGAAGATAAAGCTCAGCGGCTCGACCAACCCGGCCGCCTCAGTGAGCAAGCGTTGACGTTCGCGCACCGAGTCGCGGGTCAGGCCCAACTGGCCCTTGGCGATATAACGCAAGCCGCCATGGACCATTTTCGAGGAGCGACTGGAGGTGCCCCAGGCAAAGTCACGCTGCTCAATCAGCAAGCATTTCCAGCCACGCCGCGCCGCTTCACGGAGAATCCCGGCGCCACTGATGCCGCCGCCGACCACGATGAGATCCCAGCTTTGCGCGGCCAGTTGCGGCAACGCTTGCGCGCGCCACGCAGCATTCCAGCGGCCGTCTTGCGGCAGATCTAGCATGTTCAATCCTGCAACAACACGCCAGGATTCAGGCGCGCATCCGGATCGAAATGCACGGCCATGGCTTTAATCGCCGCCATGCCCAGCTCGCCCTTCTCCACCGGCAAGTACGGTGCGTGGTCGCGACCGACACCATGCTGGTGGCTGATGGTGCCGCGATTATTGGCGATGGCACTGCAGGCGGCGTGCTTGAGTTTCTGCCAACGCTCGAAGGTGCCCGCATAGGTGGCCGCCGGGCGAAACACGTAGCTGGTGTAAATACTCGAACCCTCGCCATACACATGGGACAGGTGAGTAAACACATGCACCTGCTCGCCCTCGGCGCGTAAAGCGTCACGCAGGCTGGCTTCGAGCTTATTCAATAAATTATCGACGTTGGACCAATCGGTAGCGGTCTCCAGGGTATCCACCGCGTAACCGGCTTCCCACAGACCGTGGCGCAGGTACGGGAAGCGAAACCGCCCTTCGGCCCACTTGTTGCCCAACAAGGTGCCGGTAAACACCCCGCCGTAGCTCTTCAAGAGCTTTTTCGCTTGTTTCAGCGAGGCCGCATTTTGCTGACGATTGCCGGTCACGCCAAACGTCAGCATGCACTTGCCAACGCCTGCGCCGCGCCAGCTGAGGTATTTCTCCAGCAAGGCGATTTGCCCCGGATGGCCGGCCAAGGCCAATTGTGTCTGGGTTTCAATGGCGTTGGAAACCCGCAACATCGACAGAGGCACCCGCGATTGGGTCAGGTTGCGCACGGCCAACAAGGCCTGCTGCCACGACGGCAAAAATACCGCGTAGAAACGTTCTTGCTCGGCCAGCCGAGTGACCCGCACCTTAACTTCCGAGACAATCCCGAAGCGCCCTTCCGAGCCCATCACCAGTTCACGTAAATCGGGACCGGCGGCAGAGGCCGGGAAGCTTGGAATTTCCAAGGTGCCCGCAAAGGTTTCCAGCTTACCGCCGGCAAACACCTGTTCGATCCGCCCGTAGCGCAGCGACTGCTGGCCGCTGGAGCGGGTCACCACCCAACCGCCCAGCGTCGACAACTCCCACGACTGCGGAAAATGCCCAAGGGTGTAGCCGCGCGCGCGCAATTGGCTTTCCACTTGTGGGCCGTTGGCGCCGGGGCCGAAAGTGGCGATCTGGCTTTGCTCGTCCAACTCCAGCAACTGGCTCATGCGCTCCAGCGACAAACACAGCACGGGCTTAACGCCGGCCTGCGGATTGATATGGCCGGCCACCGAAGTACCGCCGCCGTAAGGGATCAGCAGTACATCTTGGCTGGCGGCCCAGGCCATCAGCTCGCGGATTTGCTCGGCAGTTTCTGGATAGGCGACACCATCGGGGAACACCCCGAAATCACCGGAGCGCATCGCCAGCCAGTCTGGCAGGCTCTGGCCACGGGCATGCCGCACGCGGTCTTCAGCAGCCGTCACCACCAGTTCATGGGCGGGCAAACGCGAGGCTGGCACCTTAGCCAACACCTCGGCCAAACTGGCATCCGGCAACACTTGCCCGGCGCCGATCAAGTCGCCAAGAAACGCCGCGCCGTGCTTAGGTAACTCCACCACCGTTGCTTCATCACCCCAACCGTTCCAACGCCGCATGCCACTCTCCTCGTTTGATAAATTGCATCAGGCTGTGAAAACATAGCGAGCGGATACTTTTAACCCCGCATAACCGCACGCAATAGCTTTCATCTAATCTGCACTGCCCGTTTCAGGCCAGTCTCTAGACTGCCTATACTAGCGGGCCGCCGCGAGCCGTCACTGTCCAAAGGTGCCAGGCCCAGTTGCCAATCAAGCCAAGCCACCCAAATAAGAAGCAAAAGATGTCCAATCTTGGCTACACCTCAGTCCCCGCCCTGCTCAAATACCTGCGCTACGCCGAGCACCTCGGCCTAGATACCGACGCGGCCCTAAACGCGGCGCAGATCAGCGCCGAGCAGTTGCGCGACAACAGCCAGAGGATGCCCAGCGAGGCCCACGAACAGCTGCTGGTCCATCTGATTAGCGTCAGTAACGACCCACTGTTTGGCCTGCATGCCGCGCGCTTCGTGCAGCCCGGCTCGTGGAGTGTGCTCGGTTATATCACCATGAACTGCGCAACCTTGGGCGAGGCCATGAGCCGGGTTATGCCGTTTGAAAAACTGGTCGGCGACATGGGCGTCAGCCGCATCGAGGCGGCGGATGATCATGTGCTGATGATCTGGAGCTGCCGCCATCAGATCCCCGAGATTCGCCGGCATATGGTCGAAAACGTGCTGGCTTCTTGGCTACTGTATGCCCGCTGGATTGCCGACATGCAGCGCTCACCTAGCGAAGTCTGGTTCGAACACCCACAACCCGCCGGCACCAAGCTAAGCGACTACGAAGCGGTGTTTGGCTGCCCGATCAAGTTTGCGCAAAACTGCAACGCCCTCTTGGTGCCCTTGGAATACCTCGGCGCGCCGCTGCGCCAAGCTGACGCCAACTTACTGCGCACCTTGGAAGAGCACGCCCTGACTCTGATGGCCGGACTGGATGGCGACGAGCCACTGCCGCTGCGGGTCAAGAACGCACTGCGCCTGCTGCTCAAGGATGGCTTGCCGCGTAAAGAGCGGGTCGCGGACAAGTTCAACATGACCGTGCGTACCCTGCAGCGCCACTTGCAGCAGGCCGGCAGCAGCTATCAGGAAATCCTCGACCAACTGCGCCAAGAACTGGCCGAGCACTACCTGCTGCGCAGCGACCTAGCCATCCAAGACATCGCCCATTACCTAGGCTTCACCGAATCGCGCTCGTTTCACCGCAGCTTCAAGGGCTGGACCGGCATCACGCCGGGTGAGTTTCGCAAAGCCGCAAGCTGAAGAAATTGCGAACTGAATCACACTTATGCTCAAATTGCCAAAATCCTGTCCAGAACAAAGACGCACAAAATATTAGCGACATATTTTTGACACAACATTAGTAATCAAACCCAGCACTCTGCGACCAAAACCGCCCCCAAGGGAGTTATATGCTTGTGCCATCGGTAGAACAACTACAAATCGCGAGCCCTGGGCTCATCAATTACTTCGTTGCCGGCGTACGTATTCTGCATGGCCTGACGGCAATTATCCCGGGCATGATTTTTTTACTAATTAACGAAGTTAACCAGCCAGCGCCGAATCAGTACTGGGATGATAACCAAGCTGCCCTACTGTTGTTTTTTGCCTTATTGAGCACACTGACTTTTCAAGCTTTTCGGATTTATAACGACGAACTGTTCAGTAACCTGTTGCGTTTTCGGCGGATGTTTTTTTGTTGGCTCGCCGCTTTCAGCATGCTGGCCTTTCTGCATCAACAACTAGAGCTGTTTGCCTCTATCAGCAATCAACAAATGCTTAGCTGGTTTTTGATCAGCTTGTTCCTCTACGGCACTGAGCGCCTAATACTCCTAGCAAGCTTTAGACGGCTAATGCGCAAAGGATTTCATTTGCAAAATGCGGTTATTCTGGGTGCGACCGACAATGGTTTGCGCCTGGCCAACTACCTCACCCACAAGGCCGACATTCGATGCGGCTTGCTCGGCTTTATCGACGACCGAATCGGCCGTACCGGTTCCGAACTCGGCGGGCTTCCCATACTGGGTAATACCGATGAGCTTGAACGATTAATTCGCCAGGAGAAGGTTGCGCAAGTATTAGTTGCTCTGCCCTGGTCCGCCGAAAGTCGCATCGCCATACTTATCGGTCGCTTGCGTCGCCTCCCTGTTAACGTGATGCTGGCGCCCGACCTGATCACCTTCAGGCGCGCCCACAGCCGTATCGATTCAGTGGCCGGCATCCCCATGTTCAATGCTTCAGAACTGCCACTGCGCGGCTGGTCACCGCTGATCAAGCGCGTGGAGGATCTTCTCTTGGCCAGCATCGCCCTGATTCTGTTAACACCTTTGATGCTGCTGACGATTCTGCTGATCAAACTCGACTCACCGGGACCTGTACTTTTTCGCCAACATCGTTATGGCTACAACAACCGCCTTATAGATGTATTTAAATTTCGCTCCATGCACCAGCACGCTCATGATGCCAACGCTGAACGTCAAACCACCCGTAACGATGAACGCAT
>JAIETJ010000049.1 GCA_019745275.1 Pseudomonadaceae bacterium
TAATCCAGATTTGTTTGTGCCTGCATTGGTTTGTCTTTTTTTTGGGATTTTGCTCAGTGGATTGCGCTGGTGGATGTTGCTAAGAGCAACGGGCAATAATATTCCACTAGGAACGGTTATTAATCTTCAGTTAATTGGTAGTTTTTTTTCTACTTGGTTGCCTGGGGCTGCTGGTGGCGATGCTGTCAGGGGAGTGCAGATTTTTCGATTGTTGAAGAACGGCAGATCTACAGCGTTATTATCCATTGTGGTCGACCGTATTTTTGCGATGGTTGGCCTGATTTCTATAGCTGTGTTGATTTCATTCTTTCTTCCCGCTGCTATTTCTCCCGATGCGGATGTATTTCAGTATATCGAATTACTTAAATTACTTGCTTTTCTCTCCGTCGCGGCCGTGGTATTTTCAATCATTGGAGTCCTTCTGGCATTGCGTTTTTCTTTGATTAACCACTTGCCGGCGAGGTTCCGTCATTACCTACACCCTTTCGGTGTCACGATTCTTATGTACTTTCGTGCATGGCCAATATTGCTCATTTGCTGGGTGATATCCGTGTTAGCGACAGGTGTTGTTATTGTGGGCATGGTAACAATCGCCTCTATATTTCCCTTCGCAGCTAATTCACAAGTTACTGCGATAGCAGGTATTTTTGGTAATCTGTTTTCTGTAATCCCGATTACACCCGGCGGATTGGGAGTTGGTGAGTCTGTGTTCTCACGGGTTTGTGTCGAGCTTTCTGCGCGGGTAGCTCCTTTCGCAACGATTTATTTCAGTTTCCGAGTTGGAATGCTAATCGTCAATATACCGGGCATGGTCGTGTCATTGTTTTACAGTACTGCGAAGCATCGAGAAAAGGCAGGAACACTGAGTTGAAGCTTGTGCGCATTATTTTAAACGTCGTGCTAGGTCAGGGCGGTAGCTGAGATGGTGTTTTCTCAAGAAGCTAGTCTTTTTTCTGAAGGTTTCAAACCATTGGTGACGATCGTTATACCCGTGTATAACGGCGCGGACTTCCTCGCAGGATCTATACAAAGTGCACTGGACCAAACCTACGAAGCTATTGAAATTATTGTAGTCAATGACGGCAGTGATGACGGTGGTGCTACAGAATGTGTCGCTCAATCCTTTGGAGATGCAATTCGCTATTTTTCAAAAAATAATGGCGGGGTTTCATCTGCTCTGAATCTTGCCGTTCGGGAAATGTCCGGTGATTTTTTTTCTTGGCTCAGCCATGACGATCTTTATGCCAGAGATAAGATCGCGAAGCAGATAGCGTTTTTGTCTGTGTGCGGAAATTCACACACTATCGTTTATTCAGACTACTCGATTTTCACTGATAACCGTGTGAGCAATTCTGTGCCGGTAGCTATGCCTGGAGTGCGGCCTGAACACTTTCGTTACTGGATCACCGCTGAGAGTGCGTTACATGGTTGTAGTTTGCTGATTCCCTGCTCAGCCTTTGCTGCCATAGGCCCTTTTAACGAAAACTTACGTACAACGCAGGACTACGAGCTGTGGTTTCGGATGGCAGCCCGCTATCAGTTTGTTCACATACCTCAACTGCTGATAGGTGCTCGAAGCCACGCTAATCAGGATACAAACAAGATTGCCGACCTTGCTTTTGAAGAGGCGTGCAGTCTGTACTTGGGGTTCGTGAAATCGATTGAGCTTTCTGAGGTGCCTGGTAGTACGCCTTTGCAGATTGGGGCCAGCTATTTACGGCTGGCATCGTCTCTGTGGCAGCGAGGTTTTGATGACGCCGCGGATTATTGTGCTTCATCTGCTCGCGGGTGTGGTACTTCCCTCGTTCAGGTTATTGCAGCACAATTGCTCGCTTGCAGCGCCAGAGTTGTCAGACGATTTGCCCGCGCTCTATTTACACCTCAAGCCCGACAATTTATACGCCGATTTTTCGCTCGTATGTCGGCTTTCCACCGAGGCTGATGATTTTCTTGAATTCATCCCGAAAGCTATTTTTGCATGCGCCTAATGTACATACCGGTGGCGGTTTGACGCTTCTGCAGGCACTTTATTCAACGCCTGAACTGAGCATTCATTTTGAGCAGGTAGATGTCCGGGCGCTTGATAAATTACCGCCGACCTGTGGTGAGAGGTGCAGCGTGCGTCCGACAATTTTTTCCCGAATTGAGGCTGAAATACGTCTTTGGCGTAGGGTTTCCAAAAACGATGTAGTGCTATGTTTTCATGGTTTGGTGCCTTTGTTCCCATTGAACGGTGAGGTGATCGTTTTTCTGCAGAACAGAATTCTGTTCAATGGGGGTAGTCTGCAAGGTTACCCTCTTAAAACGAAATTACGTCTGTCGGTGGAACGGTTGATGTTCAAAGCGTTGACCCGCGGAGTGAAGAAATTCATTGTCCAGACACCGTCGATGGCGGAGCAGGCCAAGTTTTTTTTGAGTCAAAAGGCGGTTGTTGTTATCTGTCCTTTTGTTGTTGCCAGCCATGCAGCCATTAACGAGTCTGCGGACAAGCGTTTTGATTATGTTTATGTCGCCAGTGCGGAGCATCATAAAAACCATCACAAGCTTTTGGAGGCATGGTGTTTATTGGCGCAACAAAATATACGACCTAGTTTGGCGCTTACCGTATCATATGGTTCACCGCTTTCGATGATAATTGACCGACTTACAGAGCAGTGGCAGTTAAATGTAGTCAATCTGGGGTACATCAGTACGCTTGAAGTTTCAGCATTGTATGACCAGTCGTCAGCGTTGATTTACCCCTCTACAACTGAGTCCCTTGGATTGCCATTGATCGAGGCCCGTGAACGGCGACTTCCGATCATTTCCGCAGAGCTTGACTATGTTCGAGATATTGTTGTGCCGATTGAAACCTTTGATCCTGAATCTCCTTTGTCTATTGCTCGCGCTGTCAAACGTCATTTAGGAATAGTGGAGTTTTGCCAGCCGATGTATGGCCCTAAGGCGTTTTTGGAAGAAGTCCTTCGATGAAAGTATTAGTATGGACACAATATTTCTGGCCTGAAAACTTCCATATCAACCAAGTGGTTGCTGAACTGCATAAGCAGGGCATGCATGTCACGGTGCTGACGGGCAAACCAAACTATCCCGATGGAGATATTTTTGCAGGTTACAGCGCGCTAGGTATTCAGACTGAATATCGTGATGGTATTGAAATTATCAGGTTGCCATTGCGAGCTAGAGGAAAAAGCTCTGCCAAGGGATTGATACTGAATTATCTATCGTTCATCGCTTCGGGCTATGTGCTTGGGCCGTGGGCGTTACGCGGGCGTAAGTTTGACGTGGTCTTCGTCTATGCCCCTTCACCATTGCTTCAAGCGCTGCCTGCGATTTTTGTTTCCTGGATCAAACGGGCTCCTCTTGCGCTGTGGGTGCAAGATATCTGGCCTGAATCCTTGAAGGCTACTGGCTATATTAAAAATCGTCGAATTTTAAAGTTTATCGAGTACGTTGTTCGGTATATTTATCGATATTCCGATTCGATACTTATTCAATCTGAGGGATTTCGAGATTCGGTTCAACGGTTGTCCAGTGATAGAACGAAAGTACAGTTTTTTCCAAACACCGCGGTCCAATTAACCAAAGATAATTTGAGTTCGCTAGATTTGAGGCGTGTGTCTCGCTATTTTTCGGTTGTTTTTGCCGGGAATATAGGCATGGCACAGTCGTGTACGACCATTGTGGAAGCTGCCAAGATTTTGCAGGGCTACAAGAGTATTCGGTTTTTTGTGGTGGGCAGCGGAAGTATGGAGAAAGAAATTGCTCAGATGATCCATGATGAGCAGTTGGATAATATTGAATTGTTCGGGCGCGTTTCTCCTGAAGAGGTCGCGAGCATATATACCGTTTCTTCCGTTTTGCTACTTACCTTGCGGGATGATCCTGTCTTAGCAGTTACAGTCCCTAGTAAATTTCAAGGTTATCTGGCAGCTGGTAAACCAATTATTGTGAGTTGCAATGGGCAGACGGCGCAAATGCTAACTGACGCTAAAGCGGGGTTGAGTTGTGCTGCCGGGGATTCATTGCAGTTGGCCGAGGCGGTGCTTGAGTTGTTCGGTAGTGAGCGTCAGCGGCTTGAAGAAATGGGTGAAAACGGACGCGCGTTTTTTCTGCGTTGCTATCACCTTCCGCCTAGGGTATCTCAGTTGATTGGGTATTTCAGTCGTCTAGTTAAAAAATAAAGCGTTTAAATCTCCAAGAGTGGATATTCGCAAACCAACTCCGATCTGGATGGGGGGGGGCATTCTTCGTGATTTAGGTGGTTGTCACGGGTGTTGTGGTTGCTGAAATTTACCACTCATAAATCGGAGATCATTCGTGTAGAATCGCGAGATCTCTTTGAAGGTGCTTTCGATGTCTTTAGCAATGCATAAGAAAAATTACGAGATTGAGGCGCTTCGTGCAATTGCCGTCTTTCTGCCGGTAATGGGGCATTTGGGTAATTTACTTTTTTGGTATCCCCAGATAGGGGAGTGGTCATACGGCCTATGGGCTGGTGTCGATATTTTTTTCTGCATATCTGGCTTTGTAATTGCAAATGCATTTTACAAGGCCTTTTATTCGGCCGCCCGGCTTGAAGATAAATCAATGTTTATAAAGGAGATGGTTTCTTTTTATATACGAAGAGCTTACAGGATTTTTCCATCTGCGATGCTATGGCTTCTGATTGTTTGCGTACTATCAGTAACATTCAATCAGACGGGAATATTCGGAGGCATTAAAGCAAATATATTTGATGGGCTATCAGTAGCAATGTTCGTATCTAACATACATTTTGCAAGCTGCTACGTCAGTACGTTAGGAAACAAGTTGTGCGGAAGCAATGGAATCTACTGGAGTGTTTCTCTTGAGGAGCAGTTCTATTTCCTGTTTCCCTTCCTGTTTTTCTTGAGGCTACGATGGATCGTATGGCTTGGGGCTGCGGTATTGCTAGGAACCTGCTTCTTGTATTTTAATTCATCTAGCTTTTTGCACGTTCTTTATACCCGGATGGATGGAATTCTGTTGGGTGTGTGCTTGGCAATCTTCAAAAATACCAAAGCCTACTCACTTATAGAACCTGAGTTTTTAGCAGGCAGCGTGATAAAGTATTTTACGGCTTTCGCTTTAATAGCCGCAATTCTTATAACACCGTCCAATGGTGGTGTAATACCTTTTGTCTTCACAATGGTGACACTGCTTTGCGCCGTCACTGTATGGCTCGGATCATATCAAAGCGGATATTTGTTCCCCGAAGGGAAAATCAGAAGCGTTCTCGCCTACATTGGCGCTAGGTCGTTTGCCATCTACCTGGTCCATAATCCGGTTTTTTGGCTTACTAGGGAAATATGGTCGAGGATTGAGGGCGTAGGATTTCAGTTTGACTCTCATTACAATATTCGGTTTTGTTTAACCGCTATTGCCTTGATCGCCTTATTTTCAGAGCTGAATTACCGCTTTGTAGAAACGCCGCTTAGGAAGAGAGGTATCGAAAAATCGAAAAAATACTTGGCTTCTAAAGCAAGTGCCCGTGAGCCTACATACGCATAATAAGCCAGTCCTTAGCACTCGTGGCAGACCAGATGCATTCAGACATATCTAGTCTGCACACGAAGTGTGCGGGCAAAGCGGCACTTCCGCACTTGATGTTACAGTGAAACGTGCCTAGCTTAGCGGTCTTCTCGTATGCAAGTGACTCAGTAAAGTACTTCCAATGCTCAAGCGGTCAATGCCAGCTATATCTATGTGAGATGGCTGTTTCATGGTTGGCTCTCCATATGGCGCTAAGCACGCAACCACCTGCAGAGGATATAGGTAGCTCTCGACAATATCGGATGTGCGCTTTGTATTTGGCGCTGTACTCACGGGCTTTTGCAGCTTGGCAGCGGTATGATTCGCGGCGCTTTTAGTTGGCATGCATGCCGCAGCGCCATTGTTTGAGGGTGACTCGCTTGATAGGAAATACGGCAACATGAAGAGGATGCTTGTTACCGGCGCCAGTGGTTTTGTCGGCGGCGCAGTGGCAGCGCAATTGTCGCGTCTTGGCGCGGTTAGCTTGGTGCTTGCAGGGCGCAAGCCTGTGCCTGGGTTGTTGCCCGCCAGCGTTTTCGTGCCTGTTGTCGAGATCGATGCAGCAACCGATTGGGCTGCAGCATTAGCGGATGTTGAGGTGGTGATTCATTGTGCGGCCCGCGTGCATGTGATGAGCGATACGGCCAGTGATCCGTTGGTGGAATTTCGTAAGGTTAATGTGGCCGGCACGTTGAATTTGGCGCGGCAGGCGGTGGCTGCTGGGGCGAAACGCTTTATTTTTATCAGCTCGATTAAGGTCAATGGCGAGCGCACTGCGCCAGGCCAGCCGTTCACCGCCGATGATTTGCCGGCGCCCGTGGATGCCTATGGCATCTCGAAGATGGAGGCCGAGCAAGGGTTGCGCGCGCTGGCCGCCGAGTCTGGGTTGGAGGTTGTCATTATCCGCCCGGTGTTGGTGTACGGGCCTGGAGTTAAAGCTAATTTTCGCAGCATGATGAGTTGGTTGAATCGCGGTGTACCTTTGCCCCTAGGTGGGCTTGGTAATAGGCGCAGTTTGGTCGCGTTGGACAACTTGGTGGATCTGATCCTGACCTGTATCGGCCATCCGGCGGCTGCTAATCAAACCTTTTTGGTTAGCGATGGCGACGATTTATCCACTACGTTATTGCTGCAGCGGATGGCGCATGCCCTAGGCCGTTCGGCGCGCCTGTTAGCGGTGCCGGTGTTTTTACTTGAGGCGGCGGCAGCCATGCTGGGTAAGCGCGCAGTGGCGCAGCGGTTGTGCGATTCACTGCAGGTTAATATCGGCAAAAACAGCGGTTGTTTGGGCTGGCTTCCGCCGGTGAGTGTTGATGTGGCTTTGGCTAAAACGGCTGAAGATTTTAAGGCGCATCTACAGCGCTGATTTTGATTTGTCGGAGTGGTTAATGGGTTTTTACTTGTGGCTATTGCCGGCTATCGCCGGCCTTTCGTTTTTTTTGACCTGGGTTTTACGGCGCTATGCATTGGCGCGCAGTCTGATGGATATCCCTAACGCGCGCAGTTCGCATTCGGTGCCCACGCCGCGTGGTGGCGGGGTGGCGATTGTGCTGAGCTTTTTACTGGTGCTGCCTTTGTTGGGCATGGCGGGCTGGTTGGCCTGGCCGCCGATTTGGGCGTTGCTCGGTGCTGGTGCGGGCATTGCGTTGTTGGGCTTTCTTGATGATCACGGGCATATCGCCGCCCGCTGGCGTTTGCTCGGGCATTTTCTGGGTGCTGCTTGGGCACTGTTCTGGCTGGGCGGTTTGCCAGCGTTGAACGTATTAGGCTTTAGTTTTGACCTGGGCTGGCTAGGGCATATGCTCGCGGCGGTTTATTTGGTTTGGCTGCTTAATCTGTATAACTTTATGGACGGCATCGACGGTATCGCCAGTGTCCAGGCCATCTGTGTTTGCTTGGGTGGTGCGCTGTTGTATGGGCTGCAAGGTGCAGCAGGATTGGCGCTGTTGCCATTGTTACTGGCGGCGGCCGTGGTGGGTTTTTTACTGTGGAATTTCCCGCCCGCACGGATATTTATGGGCGATGCCGGCAGTGGATTTTTGGGCATCGCCCTCGGCGTACTCTCCCTGCAAGCCGCTTGGCAGGCTCCGCAGTTGCTGTGGAGCTGGCTGATTTTGCTCGGGGTGTTCATTGTCGATGCCACCTTCACCCTGCTACGCCGTTTGCTGCGTGGCGACAAGGTTTATGAGGCGCATCGTAGCCATGCCTACCAATACACTTCACGGCAATTTGGCGCGCATCGGCCGGTCACTCTGGCAGTGGCAGCCATCAATCTTGGCTGGTTGTTGCCGATGGCTGTGTGGGTGGGGCTTGGCGGCATCGATGGGCTGTCAGGGCTGGTAATCGCCTATCTGCCGTTATTGCTGTTGGCGCTGAAATTTCGCGCTGGGCAGCAGGAGTCTTAGCCGTGCAGTTTTGCAAGCGGCCTATTAGCCCGTCGATGCTGATTGTTAATGCGTGTCAGGGTTGGCGCTGGTCTCTGTGATTAATTTGTTACCCTATGCACCTCAAGCAGTTGGTAGTTGAGCTTCGGCAATGTCATTGAAAAAAAATAGCCTGTGGAATCTTCTCGGCAATGGTGCGCCATTGCTGCTTGGGTTTATCACGATTCCCTTTTTACTAAAACAATCCGGCGTCGAAGTTTTTGGCATTTTGACCATGGTCTGGGGGTTAATCGGCTATTTCAGTTTGTTTGATTTCGGGCTGGGCCGGGCCTTGACACAGACAGTCGCACAGCGACGCCTTAGCGGTAGCCCTGCGGAATTACGCGAGGTTATTAGCCTGGGTTTGATCATGGTTTTAGTCGCTGGGCTGCTAGGTGGCTTACTGCTGGCCGCGGTTGCTAGGCCGTTGGGCAGCAGTTGGTTGAGTGTGAGTGAAGCATTGCAGGGCGATGTGATCGGAGCTTTGTTTATCGCGGCCCTAGGGATTCCTTTGACCACGGTAACTTCGGGATTGCGCGGGGTGTTAGAGGCGTATGAAGACTTTCGCGATGTCAGCATTCTGCGCATCATTTTAGGCTTGGCCAATTTCGGTATGCCGGCGCTAACCATTGTGTTCTTCGGGGTGTCACTTGAATGGATGGTGCTAAGTTTGGTGCTGGCGCGCTTGGTCATTTTAGTGGCGCATTTATTACTGGTGTTAAACAGGACTGGCTTGCGCTTTATCTATCCGAATTCACAGTCAGAAGATGTTAAAGGGCTATTGGCCTTCGGCTCTTGGATGACCGTGTCGAATATTGTTAATCCATTAATGGTGACGGCTGATCGTTTTGTGATTGCGTCTTTGGTTGGTGCCAGTGTGGTGGCTTATTACACGGTGCCGTTTGAGGTGCTGATCCGATTTTTAATTATTCCAGGTGCGCTTACGGCAGTGTTGTTTCCGCGTTTGGCGGCGCTAATGTTTAATGATCGCTTGGCGGCCAAACGCTTATTTGATCGTGCGTTGATGATTATTGCCGCAGTGATGTTTGCCCTGTGTAGTACTGCCGCCATAGGTGCATTTTTTGGGTTGCAGTTATGGCTGGGTCGTGAGTTTGCCGAGAGTTCTTGGTATTTGGCGGCTATTTTGTCTGTGGGTATATTTTTTAACAGTATGGCGCAATTACCTTATGCCGCCGCGCAGGCGGCTGGGCATGTAAAGGCGACGGCCAAGGTGCATGTATTTGAGTTGTGTATATATGTTCCTGTATTATTTTTGTTTGTGAGTTATTACGATTTGCTGGGTGCGGCAGTAGCCTGGGTGTTACGGGTGTTGTTGGATATGATGTTGATGTTTTACTTGTCTAATAAAGCATTTAAGCCAGCTCTGGATAAGTGATGTTATATTTTGCGCCGGCTTGTTGAATGGAATTTAATTCGATTTTACTTGAGCCGCTCATTGGAATGAGGGATTGCTGTGTTAAAACTTGCTGAAAGTATACGGGGTCGTTTAGTTGGCTTGCCGCGTCGTTACAAGCGTCTCATACAGGTTGTGCTCGATATACAGCTAATTTGGTTGGCGCTGTGGCTGGGTTTTGTGGTGCGTATGGGGGATGCCGATTCGATTGAGCCTTTTAACGGTCATGCTTGGCTGTTTATCGCTGCGCCAGTGATCGCTATCCCTCTATTTATTCGCTTTGGTATGTACCGCGCGGTGCTGCGTTATTTTGGCAACGATGCGCTCTTAGCCATTGCCAAGGCTGTGACACTGGCGGCGTTGATTTTGTCTCTGGTGGTTTATTGGTATCGAGGCGCGCCAACCTTAATCCCGCGCTCAATGGTATTTAATTATTGGTGGCTGAGCTTGGTATTGATTGGCGGTTTACGGCTGGTGATGCGGCAGTTTTTTATGGGGGACTGGTTTGCGGCAGATCAAATGCTGCGTTTCAAAGGGCGCGATGCCACTTTGCCTAAAGTAGCAATTTATGGCGCGGGGGCCGCCGGTAATCAGTTGATGGCGTCGTTGCGTTTAGGCCGTGCGATGCGCCCAGTGGCCTTTATTGATGATGATCCGAGCATCTCCAATCGGATCATTGCCGGGGTGCGGGTCTATACGGCCAAACATATTCAGCAAATGCTCGATGACACTGGCGCCGATGAGGTTTTGCTGGCGATTCCTTCGGTCACCCGTGCGCGTCGGCGAGAAATTCTCGAATGTCTCGAACATTTTCCGCTGCATGTGCGCAGCGTTCCCGGTTTTATGGATCTGGCCAGTGGCCGGGTTAAGGTCGAGGACGTACAGGAAGTCGACATTGCAGACCTGTTAGGCCGTGACGCCGTGCCGCCGCAAAAGCTGCTTTTTGAGCGCTGTATCCGCGGTCAGGTTGTGCTTGTTACCGGCGCCGGTGGCTCTATTGGTTCGGAGTTATGTCGACAGATCTTGGCCACTGGGCCGACCACTTTGGTGTTGTTTGAGCACAGTGAGTTCAATCTCTACAGCATTCATGCCGAGCTTGAGCGCCGGGTGCGGCGTGAATCGTTGCCGGTGCGTTTGTTGCCCATTTTGGGTTCGGTGCGCAATGCCGAGCAACTGTTCGAGCTTATGCGTACGTGGGGCGTGAATACGGTTTACCACGCGGCCGCTTATAAGCATGTGCCTATGGTTGAGCACAATATTGCCGAGGGCGTGCTGAATAATGTGCTGGGCTCCTTGCATACCGCCCAAGCGGCGATTCGTGCAGGCGTTGAGCATTTTGTGCTGATTTCAACCGACAAGGCCGTGCGCCCAACCAATGTGATGGGTAGCACTAAGCGCTTGGCCGAGATGACCTTGCAGGCCTTGAGTGCTGAGGCTGCGCCGGCTCTTTTTGGTGATCAATCGGCGGTTGCGCAGTTAAATAAAACCCGTTTCACCATGGTGCGTTTTGGCAATGTGTTGGGTTCGTCAGGCTCGGTGATTCCGCTGTTTCGTGAGCAAATTAGTCGCGGCGGCCCGGTGACTGTGACGCACCCGAATATCACCCGCTACTTTATGACCATCCCTGAAGCGGCGCAGTTGGTGATTCAAGCCGGTGCTATGGGGCAGGGTGGCGATGTGTTTGTGCTGGACATGGGCCAACCGGTAAAAATTGCTGAGCTGGCCGAGAAGATGATTTTGCTTTCGGGTTTAAGCCTGCGCTCTGAGGTTAATCCGCATGGTGATATTGCCGTTGAGTTCACCGGCCTGCGCCCCGGTGAGAAACTCTACGAAGAGTTGTTGATCGGCGATGACGTTACCGCGACTGAACATCCAATGATCATGCGCGCTAACGAAGCCAGTTTGCCTTGGGCTGAGTTCAAAGTGGCCCTTGAGTTGTTAATGGCTGCGGTTGAACAGGACGACTACGTTCGAGTGCGGCAACTGCTGCGTGAAACCGTTAGCGGTTATGCGCCAGAGGGTGAAATTGTCGATTGGATTCATTCGCGGCAAAGCACGTTTAAATCGCAGTAATTATTGCGAGGCGACGCCCGCTACTGATCGGTAAAAAAGCCCCGCAATCAAGGAGCACAACACATTGCGGGGCCTGTACGTTAGTTAAGCCAGCTGCGCCAGCAGGGCCTCGGCGGTGGCCTCCGATGAGGCGGGGTTTTGCCCTGTGATGAGGTTGCCATCGACCACCACGTAGCTGGCCCAGTCGGCGCCGTTTGAGTAGGTGCCGCCGTTAGCTTGCAGCATGTCTTCGACCAAGAACGGCACTATGTCGGTGAGGCCGACGGCGGCTTCTTCGCTGTTGCTGAAACCGGTCACGCGTTTGCCGTTAACCAAGAACTGGCCGTCGCTGCTCTTAGTATGGCGAAAGATCCCGGGTGCGTGGCAAACCGCGCCGACCGGTTTACCTGCGGCATGGAAGGCTTCGATCAAGGCGATCGAATCTTGGTCTTCGGCTAAGTCCCACAGTGGGCCGTGGCCGCCGGGATAGAAGATGGCGTCGTAGTCGCCGACCTGCATGCTGGCTAAAACTTGGGTATTGGCTAATGCGGTTTGGGCGGCGGGGTCGGTACGGAAGCGCTCGGTGGCGGCGGTTTGCGCGTCAGGCTCGTCGCTTTTTGGATCCAGCGGTGGTTGGCCGCCTTTGGGCGAGGCGAGGGTGATGTCGGCGCCGGCATCTTTGCAGCGGTAATAAGGTGCGGCGAATTCTTCGAGCCAGAAACCGGTTTTTTTGCCGGTGTCGCCGAGTTGATCGTGGGAAGTTAAAACCATCAATATTTTCATGTTATTCGCTCTGTATGGGGGGAGGGATTAGTCGTCGTTGCCGACGCGTATCACTAATTTGCCGAAGTTCTTGCCTTCCAGCAGGCCAATAAAGGCCTGCGGGGCGCTTTCCAGTCCATCTACTAGGTCTTCGCGATATTTGATTTGACCGTTGGCCAGCCATTGAGTCATGTCGCGGGCGAACTCGTCGTAGCGGTGGGCGTAGTCGTCAAAAATAATGAAGCCTTGAATCTTTAAACGTTTGGTCAGCACGGTGCGCATCAACAAGGCTAGCCGATCTGGTCCGTCAGCCAGGGCGGTATCGTTGTAATGGGCAATCAGCCCGCACACCGGGATGCGCGCGGCGGTATTCAGCAGGGGCAGCACTGCATCGAATACCTTGCCGCCGACGTTTTCGTAATAGATATCGATGCCCTTTGGGCAGGCTTGGGCCAGTTGCGCGGCGAAGTCGTCGGCGTGGTGGTCGAGACACAGATCGAAGCCTTGCACTTCAACGGCGTAGCGACATTTTTCAGCGCCGCCGGCCACGCCGACTACGCGACAGCCCTTGAGTTTGCCGATCTGTCCGACGGTAGCGCCCACCGGCCCGGTGGCGGCGGCCACCACTAAGGTTTCGCCGGCCTTGGGTTTGCCGATATCCAGCAGGCCCATGTACGCGGTGAAACCCGGCATGCCGAGAATGCCCAAGGCATAGGATGGGTTGCTTGGGTTCGCGCCCAGCTTGGTCAGGCCGGTGCCGTCGCTGATGGCATAGTCTTGCCAGCCGCTGTAGGCCTGCAGCCAATCGCCGATGGCGTAGTCGGGATGCTTGGAGGCGACTACCCGGCTGACGGTAGCGCCAACCATCACTTCATTCAGTTCGACGGAAGCGGCATAAGAGGGGCCATCGCTCATGCGGCCGCGCATGTAGGGGTCGAGCGATAGATACACGCTGCGCAGTAACACTTGCCCCTCGGCGGGCTCTGGCAGTGGTTGTTGGTCGAGGTGAAAGTTTGCGTTGGTCGGTGCGCCGTGTGGGCGGCTGGCCAATACGATGCGGCGGTTAATTTGCTTGCTTTGCGTCATGGGATTAGCTCCGGTGGATGGCTTAGAGGCTGGCTTGCAGCACCAAGCGGCTGGTGGCGATATCAATGTCGCGGTGCTCGCCGAGTGTGCTCATGCCGTGGTTCTCCAATTGCGCCAGCAGTGGGGCAATGATCGATTGGTCGAGCTGGTAATCGCTCAATCGGGTCTTCACGCCGAGCCCTTCAAAGAATGCGCGCGTCTGGCTGATGGCGGCATCGATGCGTTGCTCTTCATCGCCGTCACGCAGGTTCCACACTCGTTCGGCGTATTGCAGCAATTTGGCTCGCTTGGCTGTGCGTCGTTGTTGCAGCATCGACGGCAGCAGCACCGCCAAGGTTTGCGCATGATCCAAGCCATGCAGCACGGTCAGTTCGTGGCCGATCATATGGGTCGACCAGTCTTGCGGCACGCCGGCACCGATCAAGCCATTCAGGGCCATGGTGGCCACCCACATCAGGTTGGCTCGTACCTCGTAGTCGTGCGGTTGGCTAAGGGCCAGCGGACCTTGCTCGATGAGGGTTAGCAGCAGGCCTTCGGCGAAGCGGTCCTGGACCGGGGCATTCACCGGGTAGGTGAGGTATTGCTCGATCACATGCACAAAGGCATCGACCACACCATTGGCCACTTGTCGCTCGGGAAGGGTGAAGCTTTTAGTCGGGTCGAGAATCGAGAAGCGCGGAAACAACAGGTTATTGCGAAACGGCAGTTTGGCGTTTAGCGCTACACGGGTGATCACGCCGCCGTTGTTCATTTCAGAACCCGTGG
>JAIETJ010000010.1 GCA_019745275.1 Pseudomonadaceae bacterium
GCCAGGGCCGCGACGGCCGCGACATCCTGCGGAGCGAGCACGACCGTGCCGCCCTCTTCAGGAGCTTGGATCACGGCTCCGGTCGCACCGTCGAGATTGTGTTGTTCGCCGTCGATTTCACCGCCGACGAGGCGGTCGCCGAGGCCCGCCGCGATGCGTTCGAGGATGACCGCAGCCAGGGCGCCGTCGAGCGCTTGAACACCATGGCCGACGCCCTCAGCGAACGCGCAGACGCTTCGCTGAACCAGGAACGCAAAACGAACACCTCGCGCCGCGCCCGTTTCGCCAGCTCGGCGGAAGCCTCCGCGCGTGCCGACAAAGCCCTGGCCGGCACCATGAGCAACCTGGCGCAAGCCATCGAGAGCGGCAAGGCCAAATTTCTGGATGCCGTGCGCCAAAAAGTGCAGGTCGAGTTCCTGGCCAGCGAGCTGCGGTCGGCCAAGGATGCGCAGATTCGAGCGAAGTACCCGAGCTACGGCGACCAGGAAAAGCGCCGGGGTGAGCCAGTGGACGCGGAAACCGTGGATCACGCCGCGTTCCCGGCCTACACCGCTTTCCGCTCAGACTTGGCCAGCATTGCCCGCCAGATGCTGGAAGTGGATGGCACCAAGAAGCTGGGCGCCCAACTGATGCGCGTGGCCGATGACGTGACCGAGGCCTACACCGACTTTGCCAAGGCCAACCTGCAGCAGGTTAGCCGGTTCAGTCGCGGTGAACAGATGGCCGATTTCAAGAGCCGCGACGACGCCGAGCGCGCTCTACGCCGCTCGGGCCTCACCGGTCGCGCCATCGTGCTGGCCATCAAGCGCGGAGAAAACCGCGTGGTTCTGTCGCCGAGTGAGGCGCAGAAGCTGGGCATCTGGTCTGGCGACGGTGACAAGCGCATCACCCTGACTGGCGACTTCGGCCGCGAAATGGTTGAAGCCTTGGGGCGCCGCGCGAAGGGTCAGATCAAACTGCCGTGGCAGCTTGAGTCGGCTTACAACAAGCGCAAGCGCCTGGAAAGTATGGGCATCACCACGCCGAGCGAGTTCCGCGCCGCGCTCCGTGAGTTCGCCGGCATTCAGGAGGTCATGGCCACCCCTGACAAGATCAAGCAAATGGAGCGGGCCATGATCGGCCGGGCCAATGACGGCCTCGACTTTTTCCCGACCAGCGAGGTCGTTGTGGACTCCATGCTGGACGCGGCTGAGATTGAGGACGGCATGTCGGTGCTGGAGCCGTCCGCAGGCATGGGCCATATCGCCGACGCCATTCGCGACAAGGCTGGCGTAGACCCTGATGTTATTGAGCTGTCCGGTGATCGTCGCGAGCTGCTGGAGGCGAAAGGACACCACCTGGTTGGTAGAGACTTCCTGGAAATGACCCCGCGCGGCTTCACCTTCGGCGACGTGTTTCGCGCGCCGGACGGTACAGAGGGCGTGCTGCGCGGCAGTGCTGGCCTGGGCAGCGGTCGCGTTGGCTTGGATGACGCCAACGGCGTGCGTCAGGGCTACTACAACCGCGACGAGCTGGTCGAGGTGCGCAAGCAGGGCCACAACAGCGGCTATGACCGCATCGTGATGAACCCGCCGTTTTCAAAGGGCCGCGACATCGAGCACGTCCAGCATGCTTACTCGTTGTTGCGGCCTGGCGGTCGCGTTGTCGCCATCATGGGTGAGGGCGCTTTCTTCCAGAGCAACAAGGCGGCAGAGAATTTCCGCGCCTGGCTCGACGACCTGGGGGCGACTTCCGAGAAGCTGCCAGAAGCATCGTTCATGGATTCCAGTCTGCCGGTGAATACCGGCGTAAATGCGCGCATGGTGGTGATCGACAAACCGCAAAGCACCGCCCTGTACAGCCTGAGCGATAAGGCGTATTCAGATGCCGGGCTGTCGCCGTCAAGCGCCGTGGTCGGCAAGGTGCCAGAGAGCCCAATATCAGTGGGCGAGGCAACGGCTGCTGCGGATCAGTTCTTGGCTGACTACAATGGCAACATTGAACTCACCTACCGCATCAGGAAGACGCAAGATGAACTCTACGGGCCAGCAGGATCAGTTGAAAAAATCGGAATCGTCAAAGGCGCTTACCACCCCGGACGAGGACTATTTACCCTTACCGCCGATCATCTGTCGTCCGCTGTCGATGCCCACGAGACACTACGTCACGAAATCCTCGGGCACTTCGGCCTGGATACGTTTAAGCCAGCGGATAAGCAGGCTTTTCTCGACAAAATCCTAGCCAGCAAGGATGAGCCAAGCCTAAAAGCGGTCTGGGATGAAATCGCCGTTCGGTACAGCGACAAGTCTCAGAACGTCCAAGCGGAAGAGGTATTTGCTCGACTGGCAGAGGTTGAGCGCAGCGTTTCCGAGAAGGCCATCGACTTCCTGCGCGCAGCTATCACCCGCCTGCTGCGCGCCGTTGGTGTGAAGAAGGTTGCGATCACTCGCCGCGAACTGTTGCGCGAGGCTGAGGTGATTTCCAGGGGCATCCGCAACGGCAGCCGCAAGCGCCAGAACTTCGACAGTGAAACCCTGTTCCGCCGCGAGCCAGCCAGCGCCCTGTACCGCCTCAACAACCAGCCAGCCAAGGGCATCCCACTATTCAGCGCCAAGGCCATTGCCAAGAAGCTGAACGACAAGCTCGGGCTCAGCGTCAAGGTGGCCGCCACAGAGGCCGATCTACCTGCCGAACTCCAAGCGCAGATCAAGCGCGACGGCGCGAGCGGGAAGGTCGGCGGCGTGTTTCACAACGGCCAGTCGTACATCATCGCCAGCAACCTGACCGATACCAAGCATGCCGTGCGCCTGGTACTGCATGAGGCCATCGGCCACGGCGGCGTGCAGGCGGTACTGGGCGCCAAGCTGGGCAATGTCATGCGCAGCATCTACCGCGACATGCCGGCGGCTATGCGCCGCGAACTTGAAACGCGCTACGGCAGCAAGCTGGATGGCTTGAGCCAGACTGAGCGTGAGCAGGAAGTGGCTGAGGAATATGTCGCCCACATCGCCGAGTACGATCCGCAAAACAGTCTGCTTGAGCGAATTGTGTCGCTGATCCGCACGTTTATTCGTGACACCTTTGGCGATCAGGCCACACTCAAGTGGTCGCGCAATGACATTATCCAGCTGCTGGCCGAGGCCAAGCGCGCCGCGCGCAATGATTTACCACCTGGTGGGAACCGCTACCGCAACACCGCCGAGCAGGACGAAGCGCCGGCACTGATGGAGGTCAGCGAAACCGACGAGGCCGAGTTTGTGGCCAGTCTTAAATCACCGGCCGCCGTTACTTCGATTGCCGGCGCTATGTACAAGGCCAAAGGCACCGAGTCGCCATTCTTCCAGCGCTGGTTTGCCAAGAGCAAGATGGTCGACCGCAGCGGTGCACCGGTGGCATTCGTGCACCGCAGCTTTGGCGACATGAGTAATTTTGATGACGCCCGCCTGGGCAGTTCCACCGGCACCGCCACCGCGGCGCTCGGCCACTTCCTCGCCCGCAAGGACGTGGGCAACGTCGAGCGTTACGGCCCAGTTACCGACCAGTTTTTTATCCGCATGGAGAAACCCAAGGTCATTACCCAGGCGCAGTTTGAGGCGATGGGTGATTGGTCGGTCGAGCAGGTCCAGCAATACCGCGCCGCCGCAATGAAGGCGGGCCATGACGGCCTGTACATTCAGGGCCTGGGCTGGCCGGTGGTGTTCGAGGGCAAGAACATCAAGGGTAAGCGCAACACCGGCACCTTCGACGCCACTGCAAATACCCGCTACAGCCTCAACCCAACCGCTGACGCATTCGGCAAGCTGGGGCTGGGCGAGAAGGAGGCCGAAACACTGGCCGAGAAAATCCGCGCTGTGGCTGAACAGGATTGGCGCAAGACCCTGAAAGACCTGAAGGCGCGCGCCAACGAAGGCTTGATTGATGGCCTTGCCGGCATCTACAACGCCGAGAAGTCGCTGGGCATTGCCACCGAGAAAATGGGCTACCTGTCGGCGCGCATGGCGACCGGCCTGGCCGACCACATGAAAGCGCTGATGAACTACGGCGCACTGGAGTGGCGTGATGGGGTCGTGCAACAGAAGGCCGACACGCGCGGCTTGCTCGACGTGCTGTCGGACGTTGGCAACGAGGACATGGCCGCATGGCTTGGCTGGCTGGGCGGCAAGCGTGCCGAACTGCTGAAGCGCCAAGGCAAGGAAAACAACCTCACCGACGCCGACATTGCCGAGCTGCTGAGCGTAGGCGACAAGGCCGCCAAGTTTGAAAAGGCGTATCAGGAGTACGCCAAACTCAATAACGCCATTCTCGACCTCGCTGAAGGCGCTGGCCTGATCGATCCGAAGGCGCGCGCCGGCTGGATGACCGATTACTACGTGCCGTTTTATCGCCAAGAGGAGGGCGAAAACCAATTCACCGGGCCATCGTCCAAGAAAGGGCTGTCGCACCAGACTGCGGCCATTAAGGCGCTGAAGGGCGGCACCATGCCCACCAAAGACCTGCTTGAGAACATTCTCACCGCCTGGACCAAGCGGGTAGACGCCTCGATCAAGAACAAGGCATTGAACGACATTGTTGCCAACTTGGGCGGCACTGAGTTTATGACCGAGGAAAGCATGAAGTGGCAGCGTCAGGTTATCTCGCGCGCCGAGCTGGTGAGGATGATTAAGGGCGATCGCAATTATCTAGAGTATTGGGCCGAGCAGCTTGGGCTGGATGAAACCGCCAACCATCTGCAGGTTGCGCATGCGCTGAACAAGCTCAGCACCGAAGGCTACGAGGAACATTGGGCGCAGGTCGCGCCGACCGATCCCGCCGTTATCCGCGTGATGATCGCCGGCAAGGCCAAGTATTACCGCGTCAACGAGCCGTCACTGTTGCGTGGCTTGGTGGCGATGGCCGGCAATTCGTTTAACGATCCAGTAACCAAGGCTGGCCGGTGGTTTAAGCGCGTGCTGACCACCGGTATTACCGCCTCGCCGGACTTTATGGCGCGTAACTTCTTGCGGGATGCCGTGCATGCGTGGGTGATTAACCCGGACGGCTACAAGCTGGGTATCGACTCCGTGAAGGGCTTGCGCGCGGCTTTTAAGGAAGATCCGCACTACCAAGAACTGATATTTGCCGGCGGCGCCTTCCAAGGCGGCTACATCATGGGCAACGACCCAGAGGCGGCCGCCATTGCTATCCGTCGCGCACTGGCAAGCCGTGGCCTGACCAGCAAGCAGCAAGCGGATTACATGGCCGGCTTACTGCTGTCGCCGGCGCAGATGGGTTCGGCGCTGAAAAAAGGCTGGGAGCATTACCGCGAGGCGGGCGACAAGATTGAAAACGCTAACCGGCTGGCCACCTACAAGGCGGCGCGTGCCGCAGGCAAGTCGGTGCGGCTGGCGGCCTACGAGTCGAAAGACCTGATGGACTACTCGATGCGCGGCAACTTCGCGGCGATGGTCTGGCTAACCGACATGGTGCCGTTCCTGAACGCGCGCCTGCAGGGCCTAGGCAAACTTGGCCGCGCCATGAAGGGCGACAAGACCTTGCTCGCCAAGCATGTAGCCATGAAGGGCGCTTATATCGCGCTGTTTTCCTTGCTGCTGGCCGGCATGAATGACGACGACGACCGATACAAGCAGCTCGAGGATTGGGACAAGGACGCCAACTGGCACTTCTGGTTTAGCGCCGATCAGGTTGAACCGTACCGCATTCCTAAGCCGTTTGAGCTGGGCTTGATCTTCGGCACCATCCCAGAGCGCATGTTTCACCTGGGTGCTGGCTCGCAAGGCAAAGAGGACTTTGGCCGCGCAATGGTTCACGGCCTGACCAGCACGCTGGCGTTTAACCCGATCCCGCAGTTCTATACGCCGATTCGTGACGTGCAGGCAAACCGCGATTTTTTCCGCAACAGCCCAATCGAAGGCATGGCCGACGAGGGCAAGCTGTCGGCAGCCCGCTATGACAGCCGCACCAGTGAGACTGCGCGGCTATTGGGCGAGTACACCGGCCCGGCAATGGGGCTGTCGCCTAAGCAGCTGCAGTATTTGTGGAAGGGTTACACCGGCACGATGGGCGGCTATGTGTTGAGCATGGCAGATAAAGTGGCCGAGCAGATGATGGAAGGCACTGGCGAGTCATTGCCGGTATCGGCCGCCGATGTTCCGGTACTGCAGGCGTTCTACAAGGGCGAAAACCCGAAAGGCACGCGCTATCAAACCGAGTTCTACGACATGCTGGAGGAGGCCACGCAGATCAGCCGCACCGTGAAAGCCATGCGAGCAGAAGGGCGCACCGCTGATTCTGACGAACTGCGCAACGATAACCGCGACAAGATCAACGCCACCAGGGCGCTAGGGCTTGCACGGCAACAGCTGGGCGCCAATCACGCTAAAGCTGAGTCGGTACGCAACAGCAAGACGCTCAGCGGTGAGCGGAAACAGTCGGAGCTAAACCAGCTTCAACTGCAAGCAAATGCCATATCGAAGCGCATGGTGGATAAGTTTGGGGAGAGGTTCTAGCGGCGGGACAAGAAGGGGCGAAAGCCCCTTCTTGCTGTCAGATGAATTGTTGAACGAGGGTTATTGCGCCAACCAGCAGGGCGGCAGCGCCGCAGTAAGCATAAAAGTTTTCAATTGCATCCACTGGCGCAGCCTTCACAAGCCAGCCAATCAGCAGGATTGGGATAACCGCAAGGAACGGGATTGTTCCAAGCGCTCCAGCGGTCAGCAGCAGCAGGACAAATATAGCGAGTACATAGGGCATGACGGCATCCTTGGTGGCGGTTAGAGGTTATTGCTGAGGGGCTTGTAGGGACATAGCGTGCCTCGTATCGACTCTTGATGCGAGGGCATGGCATGAGCGCTTCAAACGCTACGGAAAACGCAACGCTAAAAATGCACCTGCAAGGCATTGATCCAGCCTATCGGGCTGGCGCAACCCAGTACGTTGCGCTGTTTACGGCTGATCCGGGCGAGGCGGGTTCACTTGCTGCTGAGGCGAACTACACCGGCTATGCGCGGATTGCTGTCACCAAAGCGACAGCATGGACGGATGGCGGCTCTACATTCAGCAATGCCGCACTGATGCAGTTTGGTAAATGCACGGCTGGCAGTAACGCGCTGACGCACTTTGCCGTGGTTGACACCCTGTCCGGCCCAGTGGCTCAGATGATTAGTGGCGCTTTATCTGGCACGCTTAACGTGGCAAACGGCATTCAACCGCAGTTCGCGCCAGGCGACCTAGACGTGCTGGCCGACTAATGGCCGGCTTTCGTAATGCCCGCGAGATTGCGGATGCTCAGGATGCGGGGCGGTATCTCTACCGCTCGTTTCGCAAGCAGGCAACGCAAACGACCGGCTCCGGTATTTGGTTCGATCTGAGCATGTCTCCGGGCAATCCGGTGCCGAACTACTACATTGGCGCGGCCGGGGCTTTCACGCCTTTGAAACGCAGCACTGACGGCGGTATAGATCACGGCCCGAGTGTTGGCCAGTTAGGGCGCAAAAAGTTCCTGCGCAAGCTGATGGCGATGACACCGACCGCTACCGCCGCACCCTTGACCCTGGTCCTGATGGACTACATCGGGTTTTACGGTTTTGTCGACGAGTCAATAACCGATGAACAGCCGCTGGATAACACGCAGTCGCCGACCCGATACGTAGACGGGCGCGGCGTGCAGTTGATGCCAGTTGTGGTGGCTGGCCAGTCGGGCGGTCAGACCTTTACCGTGACCTATACCAATCAGGACGGCGTGACGGGGCGCGTGACGCAGCCGGTCAAAATGACCACGCAGGCCGTCAACGGCACGATCTTGCACAGCCTGTCGGCGGGCAACCAGTACGGCGGGCCATTCCTGCCATTGCAGTCGGGTGATAGTGGCGTGCGCTCCGTGCAGTCGGTACTGATCGGCGGCGTAGGTGACGTTGGCCTGTTCGCGCTGGTCATGGTCAAGCCGCTGGCAACGCTCGACATTCGCGGGATTGATGCGCCGACCGAGATTGATTACCTGACCGACTGCGGCTGCTCGCTGCCAGAGATTCAGGACGACGCCTATTTGAACTTTGTCAGTCTGCCGGTTGGCACGCTGGCCGCTGCGCCGATTCACGGCGTCATCGAAACAACGTGGAATTGAGGTGATTTGAATGGCCGGCTTCAGCTCGCAAGACGCAATGATTAACGAAATTTCTGTGAATGGTAAGTTCAACCGAGCGGACTGGCAAAAATCCACGTTCGCCACGACCGCTCAGGCGGCTGGCCTTTGGTACAACTTGCAGCAAGGTGGTGGTAATCCGGCAGCAGCAACCGTGCTGGGTGGCGGTACAAACTTGGCGTTTCAGGCTTTAACCGATGCAACTGCGGGTGGCGGCGGCATTCCCCATGGCGGTAACGTGGGTAATTTCAAGCACCTGCTGAACGTCGCCGCACAGACTGCGGCGGCTACGGTAGCGCCGGCCGTGCTGATGCTGGTCGACATGCTGGGTTTTTATCCGATTACGACCGTGACCACGACCGGCGCGCAGACGCTCAACAACTCGGTGGCCTTGCCGCGCTACGCCAACGGCGCAGGCGTTCAAGCGCTGCTGGTGCCATCTACCGTGATGGGCGCAGCTACGCCAAACATTAGCCTTGGCTACACAAACAGCGCAGCAGTGGCGGGGCGAGCAACGCCGGCCACCTTGCCGATCGGCAACTCGGCAGCAGCGGTAACGAGCATCGTGTACAGCGGTACGGGCGCCGGCAAGTTTGGCCCATTCATGCCACTGCAGTCGGGTGATGCTGGCATCAAGTCGGTTGAAAGTATCAACCTATCCGCCTCATACCTGTCCGGCGTGCTCAACCTAATGCTGTGCAAGCCGCTGCTGACTTTGCCCATTACCACCCTGGGCGTGACGGCTGAGCGGGACTTGGTAAACCAGTTTATGAGCATGCCGAAAGTCTATGACGGCGCCTGCCTGCAATGGCTGATGCTTGCCGGCGCAGCCACTCCGGTGGCCTCACCAATCAGCGGCCACCTAGAGTTTGGCTGGAGCTGATTATGGCCCTCGTCGGCAACCGCTCAGCTATCAACAAATCCCCCGGCCGCTGGCTGGCCGGCTTGTCCGTGTCGGATAACCGCAACGGGTTTAACCAGCACGGCATGATGCGTAGCGCCTTTCAAGCCTTATCGCCGCTGTCGGCATGGCCGAACGGCCACGTTCAAAGCGCGTGGGTGCTGCCACGAACTGCCGGGGGAATGTCGAGCCATAACGTAGCCGGCCTGACCTTATCGGCTACTGGTGATGGCGCTATGGGAGTCAATATCGACGGTACGGCCAGCCTGGCTATTACCGCGCAAGCTGCCGGGGAGCTGATAGCCTCGGCTATTGGCGCGGCATCCATTAGCCTCTCTGTTACCGGCGACATTGTGGCCACCTTGAGTGCTGAAGGTAGTGCGACGATTACCCTGGCGTCAGCCGGCAGCCTTGAGGCGCTGGCCTGGGCGGAAGGCGCAGCAACAGTTGCAATGACCGCATCGCTGGTGAGTTACGCCATTGGCGTTATGTCGGGCTCGACTGCAGACAGCGGCGTATTGACGCCAGACCAGATTGCCCAAGCCGTCTGGAGCCACACGCAATGACCGCCTGGGAGCGGCTGATAGCAAACAGCCCGCTGCCGTCAGCGATTGCCTGGGATCACCTTGGCGCACAGGCAGGTGGTGGCCCGTCAATTGTGCAGATATTCGATAGCTTGGAGGTTGCGCTGGAAATGGCCGATCTAGAAACAGAGCTTGAACTTAACGACCTCGATGCTGAACTGGACGCTGCCGATCTAGACGCCGAGATTGAAAGCACCACCATTGAGGTAGATCTAGAATGACCGCCAGCATTGATATAAGCCGCAAGCGCGGCGACACCAAGCGGATTGTCTTTGTCATTAAGTCGGGCGGGAAGGCGGTCAATATCTCGAGCTGGACGGCCTTTAAGCTGACGGTTGATCCGAGCAAGGAACCAATTGACGCCACCACGCTAGCCGAGCAGATGACCGGCGCGCTCACCGCAGGCGGCGGTGATGGCCGTGTGCATTTTCTGCCGGCTGGCACCATTCCGGCAGGCGGCTAC
Source organism: Pseudomonadaceae bacterium (assembly GCA_019745275.1). Classification (GTDB taxonomy): domain Bacteria; phylum Pseudomonadota; class Gammaproteobacteria; order Pseudomonadales; family Pseudomonadaceae; genus Aquipseudomonas. The sequence continues at coordinate 10,065 of JAIETJ010000010.1, forward strand.
TTCTACGATGCGCAGGCGCTTGATGCCAACGGCGAAAAAGTGACCTTTGCAGAAGGTAAGTACAAGGTCAGCCAGGACATTACGAAGGGCTAATCGTCAACTTCGATCACCGGCAATGGCTGATGCTTGGCATATTCAACTTCAGCCCAGTGCTTGGCTTGGCGCACCGCTCGCAGGCGAAGCGCGTCATCATCCAGGCTCAAGGCGTTATTTACCTTGGCCATAAACTCGAGCAACAAATCTTCAGCATTCATGTGCTTCTCCGTGATCAGGTTAGGTGCAGGGTAGCGGGTAAAACGAGGAATGGCAGGGCGGGTGAGCGCGCCCAGGACGGGCTATAAATCGTTCCGCAATAATTTCAAGTGTTGCGCCGTTACTGGGCTGCACGGCACTCTTTTTTAGTAAATTGCGGAACGAAAAAGCAGGTCAATTCATTGATTTGTATGGCTTCACCTTGGGACTTAAAATCCCTCGGGGGTAACCCCGTGCCGGTTCGATTCCGGCTTCGGGCACCAATTAAATCCTGCACTGTCAGGTAACTTGAAGGGCCTCATCAGAGGCCCTTTTTGTTTTCTGTTGGCAGCTCAGTAATCTAAACAGTCGATATCTATCGAGTGCCCACGCCGGTCGTGGCTCTGATAGCGTTTGCGGCGATGACGCATATGCAAATAAAGCGCGCGCCATAATGCTTGCTAGTGACGATTAAACGATTAATTCATTTATGGTTTGCGGTGATACCAAGCTTTTTTGGCTTCGACTTCTTGAAAAATGCGCCGGGCACCTATCCTGTTCCAACCAAGCAGGAAGACCCTGGTTGAACCATGAAGCGGGGTTGCAGAACTTACGTGCCTGAGTAATTCGGGTGTAGCTTTGGCTCGTCGCCACATCCGCTCTGTAAAGCCGCTCAGAGTTATTTTTGTACTAGTCGCAGGGCTAACACTGAGTTGTTTGGTAGTGCTGGCTTGGCTTTCTTTGCGAGCTAGGCAGACCTCAATTTACAGGCGCTTGATCTGAGTCTGCTGTTGGTAGGGTGATATATCTGCGCTTCAGCCGTTTGCCGCGAACCGCTTGAACCTTATGCGGGCCGAAACGGCTGTTCGACCCGCACTGGCGCTATCGTCTCAGCTAATCCGCTGCCAAAGGCTGACCTCAGAGAGGCTGTGCTGGAACTTGCGGCGGGTTTCGCGGATCACGAAGGGTACTTCCACAGGCGCGTTTAGCAATTTGAAGTGCGGCTGGAGGGTGGTCTTGAGACCGTCGAGGGTGCTGAAGTTCTCGCCATCTTTTTTGAAACCGCCCAGCCATGCTTCGCGCGGGGTGTGTTCGGTTAGCCAGGTGTAGGGTGAGGCCAGCAGCAAAATGCCGCCGACATTCAGGCGTTCATGCACATGGGCCAAAAACTGCGCGGGGTCGTACAGGCGATCAATCAGGTTGGCTGCCAGGATCAGATCGTAACCGCTGAACTGCGGTTTCAGGTTGCAGGCATCGCCCTGAAAGAACTCGACCTTGTGTTGCGTCGGCGCTAGTCCAAGCTCATCTAAGCGGCGGGTTTTGTAGCTGACCAGTTCGCCTTCTTCACACAGGGTGTAGCGAATCTGCCCGCTCTCGGCCAGTTGCACACCCTGACCAATAAAGCGCGCGGAAAAATCGATGCCGGTGACGTGTTTGAAGTGCTTGGCCAACTCAAAGCTGGCCCGCCCAGAAGCGCAGCCGAGGTCAAGGGCTTTTAGCGCTGGGCGTCCGGCCATGGCACTGATGGCGTGTTCGGCCAAGGCGCGGGAGAAGTTCGGCACGCCAAAGTAGCTGTCGCCGTAATGAAATTCGGCGTATTCGCTGAGCAGTTTGTCGTGTTCGTAATTGGAGGCAGGAATCATGGCGGGCGTCTCGGCAACTATGTAACGAAAACCGGCATGTTGGAAAAAATGCCGGCGAAAGGCGTAACGGGCGCTGCCCAAGGATTGATTGCCGCAGGAAATCCACGAACCGCCCTTAAACAGATTGTGCCGTTGATCGAAGGTCGGAGTGCTGAAATCGTCGTAAATGGGGTGCACGTCGAAGCCGTCAAACGGGTAAATCGGCGTCTCACTCCACTGCCAAACGTTGCCGCGTACGTCATAAAACTCGCCATGGGCAAACTGATCGACCGGGCAGGGCGAGGCATAATGGTCGAGCTGGATATTGGCGCTGGCCCGCTCCGGGGTGCGCTCATCGCCCATGCCGGTGTGCTGATACAAGCGCTGCCACTGCTCTTCAGTCGGCAGACGCACCGGCTGCTGGAGTTGCGCAGCCTTCCAATTACAAAAGGCTTTGGCTTCTAAGTAGTTGACCTCCACGGGCCAATCCCAAGGCATAGGCACTTCTTCAGTGAGCAGGCGCAACTGCCAGCCGGCGCTCTCGTGGCGCCAAAAACTCGGCCAGCGTGCATGGGAAAACTCCAGCCAAGCCGCGCCTTCGGCGTCCCACCAGCGTGGTTCGCGGTAACCGTTGTCGGCGACAAAGGCTAAGAACTCTTGGTTGCTGACTAAAAATTGGCTGGCGCTAAAGGCCGCCACCTCTGCACGGTGCTGACCGTATTCGTTGTCCCAGCCATACAGATCATCACTGCTACTTTTACCTAGCTGAACCACACCATCCGGCACCGGCAGCAGTTGGTTGAGGGGTGCTTGGCGCTCGGCGGTGCTCGGCCACGGCCGCCAGTTGGGGTGCGGCTGGACCCGCGCCAGTTGGTGTTGGCGGATCAGCACCGAGGAGGTTTCCAGGTGAATCAGTTCGTGCTCGATGCCCATCAAGATCGCCCACCAGGGGTTCTTGGCATCAATCGGCAAGCTTAGCGGGGCGTTGCGGATGACCTCGCTGACCGCTTCGCGCACTTGCTGGCGGTAGTCACGCACGGCGGCCACAGTTGGCCAGTCGTAGTGGGCTTCGTTGAGGTCGTCCCAGCTCATTTCATCGACGCCGACGGCAAAGATCGACTCGAAGCGTGGGTTAATCCGCTCACTAAGCAGCCGGGCCAGCAGCAGTTTATTCACAAAGAAAGTCGCGGTATGGCCGAAATAGAACATCAGCGGATGGCGCAGGCTGATGGGTTTTTGCACGAAACTTTGCTCATCCACCAGCAACTCAAACAACTGCTCATAACGAGCGAAGGTGCTGAGGAAATAGCTGAGGATTTCTTCACGTTTGCTGGCCACATCGCCCGTCATAAGGCTGGGCGTGCGTTGTGTGTTTGCGCCTTGCATAGACAATTCTCTAAAACCGATGAAGTAACGATAGCGCCGGGAATGTGATCTGCGCCACGTTTTTTTGCCCGGTAAAACGTGAACTGCTACCGCAACTGTGACACGCGAGCGCTGCTCGGAGATTTGCGCCGGGGGCGGATAATGGCGGCCCCGGCACAATGCTGATGCCTTGCGATCAGTATCAGGCGCGGCGGCTACGTTGCAAGGTGCGCTCACTGCCGCTCTCGGCTAGCTCTGTGGCGCGTTTATGTAGCTGTTTGCGGCTCTGCTGCAAGGTGCGTTCGCTGCCGTTTTCGGCTAGCTCATTGGCGCGATCTTGTGGCTGTTTGCGGCTTTGCTGCAAGGTGCGCTCACTGCCGTTCTCGGCTACGTGCAGGGTAGTTTCTTTGGCTTGTACTTGGCCGGTTACGATGGCGGCTAGCAGGGCTAGGGCGTTAGTA
>JAIETJ010000117.1 GCA_019745275.1 Pseudomonadaceae bacterium
CTTTCAGCAGCGCTTCCAAGGTGATGCCATGCAGCGGATTTTTTGCGTTCACAGGCCGTGCCTTCTCACTCGATAACAGCCTGCCAGCTTAGAGCAGTGCAATGCCCGCGCAAAGCTCTACCGCCGTTAAACAACCGTCGGCAGGGTGCACGACAGCGGCCGTTCAACGTAAGCTTTAGCGCCTAGACGCCCGCCATTCTTTGCGCTGGGCGATATTTTTCGGCAAACCCAACATCCAGGAGCCTCCCATGAAAAATCGCCAAGCTGAAATTGCCGCCGCTCTGGGCGTGGTGCCGCCCTTTGCCGACAGCGCCGCGTTAGTCACTGAGATCGAGCGACGCACCGCTTTTATCAAGCAATGCCTGCTCAATGCCGGTTTAAAGGTGCTGGTGCTGGGTATCAGCGGCGGGGTCGATTCGCTCACCGCTGGGTGTTTGGCGCAGTTGGCGGTTGAGCAGTTGCGCAGCGAAACGGGCGATGCGGCTTATCGATTTATCGCCGTGCGCCTGCCCCATAACGTCCAGCACGATGAGCAAGACGCGCAAGATTCGCTGCGTTTTATCCGCGCCGACGTCGAAGACTGCGTGAATATCGCCGCCAGCGTGCAGGGCATGACGGCGGCAATCAGCGACCTGCAAGCCTTGAGCGCGGCACGCCGCGATTTTGTCGTGGGTAATATCAAGGCGCGGCTGCGCATGGTCGCCCAGTTCACCATCGCCAACGCCCATAACGGCTTGGTGATCGGCACCGACCACGCCGCCGAAGCGGTCATGGGTTTCTTCACCAAATTCGGCGACGGCGCTTGCGATCTGGCCCCGCTCAGCGGGCTGGTGAAAGGCCAAGTGCGGGCCATTGCCCAGCACCTAGGCGCGCCCGAGCATTTGGTCTACAAGGTGCCGACCGCCGATTTGGAAGAGTTGCGCCCCGGCAAACCGGACGAAGAAGCCCACGGTGTTAGCTATGCGCAGATCGATGCGTTTTTACACGGGCAAACGGTCAGCGACGCGGCCTACGCCATCATCGTGCGCACGTACGACAACAGCCAACACAAACGCGAACAGCCCTTAGCGCCCTAATGCTGCCAAGGCTCGGGCGCAGCTCTCAGAACAACAGCCAACACAAACGTGAACAACCGCTAGCGCCTTAAACCCAGCAACACGCCTACGCAGATGTAGGGTGCTGGTGAGCCTGCGAACCGCACCACTTCGCGCCTAACACACACAAGCGAAGCCAACCACGAACAGATTGCCCGCATAGAAAAAGGCCATGCCCCTCTCAGGGCATGGCCTTTTTTACAGCTGTCGCGGGGCAGGCTTAGCCCTGTGCTTGCTGATACTCCAACTCAGCTTCGGCGAAGCGCTTGTGCATGGCGGCGGATGGCCCGGCGCCGATGCGGCTGAAGATCAGGATGCCGAGGCTGGCGAGGATAAAGCCGGGGATGATTTCGTACAGGCCGGTCCAGCCGAAGAAGTTCTTCCACAGGATCACCGTCAGGGCGCCGAGCAGCATGCCGGCCAAGGCACCGTTGCGGGTCATGTTCTTCCACAGCAGCGAGAAGATCACCACCGGACCAAAGGCCGCACCAAAGCCGGCCCACGCGTATGACACTAGACCGAGCACGCGGTTTTCCGGGTTTGCGGCCAGCCAGATGGCCACCAGTGCAACCAACAAGACCATGCCACGACCGACCCAAACCAACTCCACTTGGCTGGCGTTTTTACGCACGAAGACCTTGTAAAAGTCCTCGGTCAGAGCGCTGGAGCAGACCAGCAACTGACAGCTCAAGGTGCTCATCACCGCGGCCAAAATGGCCGACAACAGCACGCCTGCGATCCATGGATTAAACAGCAGCTTGGCCAGCTCGATAAACACCCGTTCAGGGTTTTCGCTCACGGCGCCAGCGACCTCCGGGTGCGCGGCAAAGTAGGCGATGCCGAAGAAGCCCACCGCCACCGCACCACCCAAACACAGGACCATCCAAGTCATGGCGATACGCCGGGCTTTAGGGATCGACTTGACCGAGTCGGCGGCCATAAAACGGGCCAGAATGTGCGGCTGACCGAAGTAACCCAGCCCCCACGCCAGCAGCGAGATCACCCCAACAAAACTAGCGCCCTTGAGCATGTCAAAGTGGCTGGCATCGGCCGCCTCAATCGCCAGAAAGCTGGCATCCACGCCACCGGTAGCGAGCATCACCACAATCGGCGTGAGGATCAGGGCGAAGATCATCAGGCTGGCCTGCACGGTATCCGTCCAGCTAACCGCCAAGAAGCCACCAATGAAGGTGTAGGCGATAGTCGCCGCCGCACCGGCCCACAAGGCCGTGCCGTAAGGTAAGCCGAAGGTGCTTTCAAACAGCCGCGCACCTGCCACCACGCCCGAAGCGCAATAGATGGTGAAGAACACCAGAATCACCACGGCCGAGAAGATCCGCAGCACCCGGCTATCGTCCTCGAAACGATTGCTGAAATAATCCGGCAGGGTCAGGGCATTGCCGTTGTGCTCGGTCTGCACCCGCAGCCGGCCAGCGACGAACAACCAGTTCAGGTAGGCGCCGACGATCAGGCCGATGGCGATCCAGCTTTCCGACAGGCCGGACAGGTACACCGCACCCGGCAAGCCCATCAGCAGCCAGCCGCTCATGTCCGAGGCACCCGCCGACAATGCGGTCACGAAGCTGCCGAGACTACGGCCGCCGAGAATGTAGTCAGCCAGATTTTTAGTGCGCAGATAGGCAATTAGGCCGATCAACACCATGGCGCTGATATACACCACGAAGGTGATCAGCATGGGAGTACTAGCGGTCATCGGGGGATACCCTCTCAATTGTTTTTATGGTGCCGTGGCGGGTTATCCGCGGCATTTGATTGGCTATATACCCGTTAAATGTTGAAGATATGCGCAGCCCTTTGTAGGAGCCAGCTTGCTGGCGATTCGGGTTACGCAAAAGCATCGCGAGCAAGCTCGCTCCTACAGGTTTCGCGCTTTGACCATTAGCGACGGTCGCAACATTTAACGGGTACATAGCTGTTTAATTCGCCCGTTTATGACGGGCGTTTAGTAACGGTGCAGCGGGTTGTAGGGCCGGTACAACCCGCATTCGCCACGATGATATTGGCGGCGGGTTGCACCCGCCCTACGGCAAATCAAACAGCTTTATTTGGCATCGCCCAACGACAGCAGCGAGGCGTTGCCGCCCACCGCCGTGGTGTTGACCGAGGTGGTGCGTTCATTGGCAAAGCGCAGCAGGTAGCTCGGGCCACCGGCTTTCGGCCCGGTGCCGGACAAACCGCAGCCGCCGAAGGGTTGCACGCCGACCACCGCGCCGATCTGGTTGCGATTGATGTACAGGTTACCGACCCGCGCCAGTTGCTCGATGCGCTGAGCGGTTTGCTCGTTGCGGCTGTGCACACCCAAGGTCAGGCCGTAGCCGGTGGCGTTGATGGCCGCGACCACCGCGTCTAAGTCGCTGGCGGCAAAACGCACCAGATGCAAAATTGGCCCGAAGTGTTCTTTTTCCAGCTCGCCGATAGCGCCGATCTCAAACGCTACAGGGGCGACAAAATGCCCATCCAAGCCGGCGGGTAACGGGGTTTCGGCGATCAATTTGCCTGCACCCTTGAGTTTATCGATATGCGCCAGCAAGCCAGCCTTGGCCTCAGCATCGATCACCGGACCAATGTCGTGTTCACGCAGGTGCGGCGCGCCGACCTGCAGTTCGGCCATCACACCTTTGAGCAGTTCGATCACCCGCTCGGCAATATCCTCCTGCACATACAAAACCCGCAGCGCCGAACAGCGTTGGCCGGCACTGGTGAAGGCCGATTGCACGGCGTCCTTGACCACTTGTTCAGGCAGCGCCGTGGAGTCGACGATCATCGCGTTCTGGCCGCCGGTTTCGGCGATCAGCGCGGCAATCGGCCCGGGTTTGTCGGCCAACTGGCGATTGATAATCCGTGCGGTGTCGGTCGAGCCGGTGAAGCACACCCCAGCCAAACGCGCATCGCGGCAGAACACCGAGCCTAAGGTCGCGCCGTCGCCGGGCAGGAAGGCAATTACATCGGTCGGCAAGCCGGCCTCGAACATCAGCTCTAGAGTACGTGCGGCGATCAAGCTGGTTTGTTCGGCGGGCTTGGCCAGCACGCAGTTACCGGCCAGCAATGCGGCGCTGATCTGCCCCAAATAAATGGCCAGCGGGAAGTTCCACGGGCTGATGCAGGCAAAAATACCCCGGCCTTCGTGGAACAGCTCGTTGCGCTCGCCGGTCGGCCCTTGCAGCTCTTCACGGCCCAAACGCACACGCGCCTGCTGGGCGTAGTAGCGGCAAAAATCCAGCGCTTCGCGCACTTCGTCGATGCCGTCTTGCAGGGTCTTGCCGGCTTCCAAAGTACACAGCGCCATCAGCTCGGCGCGGTGGCTTTCGAGCAAGTCGGCCAGCCGTTCGAAGATCGCCGCACGCTCAGTCACCGGCGTGGCATTCCAGCGCGGCCAAGCGGCGGCCAAGGCATCCATGGCCAACGCCGCTTGCGCGGCGCTGGCGAACTGGGTAGTGCCCAACACCCGGTCTAGCTGATACGGGCAACGCACTTGCTGGTTGGAACCGGCCTGCGATTGGCCGTTAATAACCGGCGCGGCGTGCCACAGACGAGCAAGATGCGGTTGATAGGCGAGTTCAAGTGCATGCCACGACTGCTGGATATTCATGTTCAAACCTTGCGAGTTTTGCCGGGCCGGAGCAAACAGCGCCGACGGCAGCGGGATTTTGTCATTGGCGAGGCTGGCGAACTTGCGCAGTTGCGTCACCGGGTGATCGATTAAGGACTCCACCGCCACATCGGGGTCGACCAGCTGGTGCACAAACGATGAGTTGGCGCCGTTTTCCAACAAGCGCCGCACCAAATACGGCAGCAAATCTTTGTGGGCGCCGACCGGGGCGTAGATACGCACATTGGTGCCGTGCTTTGCCAATACGGTGTCGTAGAGTGCATCGCCCATGCCGTGCAGACGCTGAAACTCGAACTCACGCGCCTCGCCAGACTCGGCCTTGGCAGCCTCGGCCAGGGCCAAAATGCAGCTGACGGTGTGCGCGTTATGGCTGGCGAACTGCGGGTAAATCACCCCACGGGTGTGCTCGCTGAGCAGGTAACGGGCGCAGGCCAGGTACGAGGTGTCGGTGCCTTCCTTGCGGGTAAACACCGGGTAGCTGTCCAGCCCTTGCTGCTGTGAATACTTGATCTCGCTGTCCCAGTAAGCGCCCTTGACCAGCCGCAGCGGCATCTTCTCGCCCAGCTCGCGGCCCAACAGGGTCAGCCAGACCAGCACCGGCAGGCAGCGCTTGGAATAGGCCTGGATCACCAGACCGATCTCGCCCCAACCGGCGATGGCCGGATCGCGCAGCAGCTTCTCGTAGAGCTCCAGCGACAACTCCAGCCGGTCGGCTTCTTCGGCATCCATGGCGATGCCGACATTCAGCGCACGGGCGCGAATGGCCAACTCGCGAACATTGGCGAACAGCTCGGTGAGCACTCGCTCGCGCTGCGCCACTTCATAGCGCGGGTGCAGGGCCGAGAGTTTGATCGAGATCGACGGCTTCGGCCCCGGCCCCACCTGTGGCTCGGCGCCGACGGTGTCGATGGCCTTGCGGTAGTCGGCCATGTACTTCTCGGCATCGCTGGCAGTTAACGCCGCCTCACCGAGCATGTCGAAGGAGTAGCTGTAGCCCTGCTCGCGGCACGGCCGGCCGTTCTTCAGTGCTTCAGCGATATTGCGGCCAAGCACGAACTGCTTGCCCATCAGCTTCATCGCCTGGTTCATCGCGGCGCGAATCACCGGCTCGCCGGAGCGTTTGATCAGTTTGCCGAGTACGTTTTTCGGCCGGCCATCGGCGGTTTGCGGGTCGACCACCTTGCCGGTCAGCACCAGACCCCAGGCGGCAAAATTCACCAGCACGCTGTCGCTTTGGCCCAGATGACGTTGCCACTCGGCGGCGCTGAGTTTGTCGCGGATCAGCGCATCGGCGGTGGCGGCGTCCGGCACCCGCAGCAACGCCTCGGCCAGGCACATGAGCATCAGCCCTTCCTGGGTGTCGAGGCTGTACTGACGAAGAAGTGCGTCGAGGGTATCGACCGCATTGTCCCGGCTGCGCACATCTTCAATCAGCGTGCGGGCACTGCTGCGGATAGCGGCGATGCCGGTGTCACCGGGGTCGGCGAGCTGCAATAGCTCAGTTAGGTAGGCTGCCTCGTCGACGCTGTAATTGACGCTGATGACGGGGAAGAACTCGGCGGCAGTCTGGGTAAGACATTCGCCGGATAAGACGTGACTAGCGTTAAACATCACGCCATTCCTCTTGTGGAGAGCTGTTGTTATAGGTCTACCCCAAGTAGCGGCAGACGCAAGTGCCCGCGCCGCATAACGGGGGATGCACAACTCTAGTGACACAGCCATGACGGTTTCTTACGCAAAACTCTGGAGTTTTTCGCAAAAACTCTGATGCGCGGAGGTTTCGGTAAACGCGTGTTTGAGCCGCAGAGCTTTGGCCGGCCAAGCATCAATGACCGTTGCAGCGCTCGCCAATGCCGATAAGCGCGGACGTAGGGCGGACTCAGGAGCGCAGCGAACAGTCCGCCAATTCAACGCGAACATGCCGTACTGCCTGCGGCGAGTACAGCCTACATGCACTTACCGCCTACGAATGATTACGCAGCCGCTTAGGCGTTAGCCCCAAGTAACGGCGCAACGCCGTGGTTAGCGCGCTCTGGCTAGAGAAGCCGCATTCTTCGGCGATGCGCACCAGTGGCAGCGGGCTGTTTTGCAGCAGGCGGCTGGCACGGTCGAGGCGGGCTTTAAGCAGGTATTGATGGGGCGTTAAGCCCACGCTGTCTTTAAATTGGGCGTGGAAGTGACTGGGGCTCAGGCAAGCGACGTTGGCCAATTCGGCCACGCTGATGCGCCGGGATAGATGTTCGAGGATGTAGGCATCCAAGCCCTCAACATTTAATCCACCACTCGGGCGGCGTTGCGGCTCACCAAATAAGCGCACATGCAAAGCGCGCAACAACACGCCACCAAGGGCGCGGGACAAATGCGGGTCGCTGCCAAAGCGCGCTAATTCTGCGCCGGCGTAGCTCAACAGATGTTGAAAATCGGCGTCCAACGCCGGATAACGTGGGGTCTCGAACAGCTCGGCGAGCAACGCCAGATCCGCGTCAGAGCTGGCTTGCTCATGCAGATCGAGAATCAACATGCGGTTGTCGCCAACCCCGGCGAACTGGTGTTCGGCATCCCCCGGCACCAAACAGGCGCGCATCCGACACACCTCGCCACCGCGGCCATTAACCTCAAACTCGGCGCGCCCGGACAGCGACAAAATCAGCTGGTGATAGTTGTGCGCGTGTTCATGGGCCTGCGCATCGAGGCGCAGTAAGCGGGCATTGAGCATTAGCGCAGTCCAACTCGAGCACGGCCAAGCCAGCCGCCGGAACACCATGCTAACCCGCGAGCCCACTAACATGCTTACGCACGCGCGACGCGGGCGCAGTGCCACGCGACAGGCTGGCCAGTATTTTGCTATCTACTGTGAATCGTCGAATGTTAACGGCGCGCTCAGGGATGTCCTCATGCTGGAATTCGGAATTTTCGTGCTCGACCGCTGCGGCCCCTTGCGCGCCGCCTTACCCGCCCTGCTCGCCAGTGGTGCCATGGCGCTGGCCATGCAGCAACAAGCGCAGGCGGCAGGCGCGACACTGATCGTCAGCCTGTACTTCAGCGCCGCACTGCAACGCCGCTGGCGGCGACACGTCGCGCCGTTACAGCACTGCCTGCAACTCCTAGCCAACACCCTCAAGAGCCCCGCCGACGGTGCCGAACTGTTGGTCCGTTGCCGCGACCAGCAGCGCCTGAATGAGCGGCTGCGCAGTGAGGTGCAATTTGCCAGTCAGGCGCTGGAGCGCATGGCCGATCAGACCGAACAGCAAAGCAGCCAACAAAGTCAGCGCGTGAATATGATCGCCGCCGCCAGCGAGCAGATCAGCCAAACCCTGCTGCATATTCGCAGCTTGGCCGAGCATGCCTTGCTGGCCTTCGGCGAAGCGCACCAAAAGAGCGAAGCAGGTTGTCTAGACGCACAGAAAGTGGGCGGCGCCTTACACAACATTGGCCAAAGCTTGGGCCGCACCGGCCTCGCCGTCAGTGAATTACTGCTGCGCACTGAAGCGGTTGAACGGGCTGTCGCGAGCATTCAGGGGCTGGCCAAACAAACCCAACTGCTGGCCCTGAATGCCTCCATCGAAGCCGCCCGCGCTGGCGAGCAGGGCCGTGGTTTTGCCGTGGTGGCCGATGAAGTACGCCATCTCGCGCAAGCCACCAGCCTAGCCGCCGCCGACATTACCCAGGTGGTGGCGGCCATTGCCGGCGCCGTGGCCACCGTGCGCAGTCAGGTCGATGAGCACCGTGACCTGCTGCACGCGGGTAATCAGCAAAGCCTCGGGCTGGCCAGCAACCTCGATGCCCTAGCACTGCAAAGCCGCGGCAACATTGAGCAACTGGGCAGCATGCACCACGCCCTGCATGAGCACAGCCAAGCCAACCAGTCGCTGAGCGAGCAACTGCAACAGATTAGCGATGCGCTGCTGCGCCAAAGTGGCGATAACCAACAACTGCACGAACTGACCCTGTACCTAACGCAAATGACCCGTTTGTTAGAGGAGCCCGCATGAGCCTAGTCAACGTGGCATTAAGCACCGGCCTGCTGTTACTTGCCTTGGGCATGCTCTGTTCGCGCCTGCGCTGGCAACAATTGCGCCGCCAACACCGCGCTTGGCAGGCCAACCTACAAACCGCGCTGAACATCTTGCAACGCTTGCAAAAACATCGCGGTTTGGGCGGCCAAACCAACCCTGAAGCCAGTCAGCAACGCCAGCAGATCGCCCAACAGTTGGATGCCCTGTGGCGCGACTGCCCACAAAACGACAACGGTCTGGCTGAGCTGGACGGCGATTGGCGGCGCCTGCGCCAGCAACCGAGCAATTTCAGCGGCCACTGCCAACTCATCGAGCAGCTGCTCAATGGCATCGAACAGCTAGAGCTACGGCTACTGCGCGGCCAACCCAGCCTGCAAGGCCTCAGCCAAGCCTGCCGGGAAATTGAAGACCTCGCCCAACTGCGCGGGCTGGCCGTGCGTGGCGCTCAGCAAGCCCGCTGCCCACTGCCCTTGCAGGTGCAAATGCGCTACCTCAGCCAGCGCCTGCAACGCTGCACAGCCGCTCAAGCCAGCGAGGCGCAAGCGCTGCAACAGTTGCAACGCGAGCTTATCGAACCGACCGCCGTGAGTATCAGCCCAACCGCCTGCTTCGCCCTACTCACGCCACTGATTGATAAACGCTTAGAACGGCTGCAAGCACAGCTGGTTTAAGTTCATTAGCCAGTTTTTCGGGCCGTTTAATTGCGCCGTTGGCGCTCTTGCAACACATGCCAGACCTGCAAGGCCATAAAAAAGGCTATGTACCCATTAACTGTAGGAGATGCGCGCAGCCCTTTGTAGGAGCCAGCTTGCTGCCGATCCGGGCTGCGCAAATGCATCATCAAGCTGTCCCTATCGCTTCCTGATGACCATCGCTGACGGCAAAAGCATCGCGAGCAAGCTCGCTCCTACAGGTTTCGCGTTTTGAGCATTAACTGCGGTCGCAACATTTAACGGGTACATAGCCATAAAAAAGGCTCTGTACCTGTTATGCGTTGCATATGAGCGAACCTTTGTAGGAGCCAGCTTGCTGGCGATCTGGATTGAACAAATGGCTCCGCAGGCAGCCACGCCCAAGGCTCGATGGCACGGCTAACGGCAAAAGCATCGCGAGCAAGCTCGCTCCTACAGTGCTCGCGTTTTGACCGTTAGCTACGGTCGCAACACGTAACGGGTACAGAGCCATAAAAAAAGCCGCACCCGAGTAAACGAATGCGGCTTTGTGTGGCTACAGCAATTGCTTTAACGGTCGATCATTTGCGTTGGCTCTGTGCAGCCTCAATTTGCTTCTGCACGTTGCTCAGGTTAAACGAGCCGGCCGTTTGGCTAGGTGGATAGTCCTTCATGCTCATGAGGAACTCGGCCGCCATTTTCTGCACCGGTGCTATCACGTAAACCCGGTCGATGTACCAATCCCAATAGGCGTTGGCGTTTTCCTGAGCCTTTTCAAACGGATCACGACGCAGATTAGCGAGATTAGGGATACGCAGTTCTGCCCATGGCTCCTGCCACACGCCCATGCGCTGACCACGGTTTTCCAGGAAGGTCAGCTTCCAATCCTGATAGCGCGCAGCCACGATTGCGCCATCGTCGTTCACATACCAGAACTCATTGCGCGGCGAGTCTTTGACCTTGCCAGTTAGGTAATCCAGCAGGTTGTAGCCGTCGAGATGGTTGCGATAGGTGCGGCCATTATAGGTAGCGCCTTTGAGCAGTTTTTCTTTCACATCCGGCGCACCAGCGGCGGCGGCAAAGGTCGGCAACCAGTCTTCGTGAGCAACGATACCGTTGAGGGTCACGTTAGCCGGGAAGTGATCCGGCCAGCGAACAAAGGCAGGTACACGGTACGCGCCTTCCCAGTTGGAGTTTTTCTCACCGTGGAACGGCGTAGTGCCGGCATCCGGCCAGGTGTTGTAGTGCGGGCCGTTATCGGTGGAGTACTGCACGATGGTGTCTTTAGCCAAGCCAAGCTCATCCACCAGCTTGAGCAACTCACCAACCATCAGGTCGTGCTCGACCATGCCGTCGCTGTATTCATCTTGGCCAGAAATGCCGCGATTTTCAGCTTTCACGTGGGTACGGAAGTGCATGCGGGTGGCGTTCCACCAAACGAAGAACGGCTTGTCTGCCTTGGCTTGGCGAGTGATGAACTCTTTGGCCGCCGCGAGGGTTTCCTCGTCGATGGTCTCCATGCGCTTTTTAGTCAGCGGGCCGGTGTCTTCAATTCTGCCGTCGGCGAAGGAGTGGATCACCCCACGCGGGCCGAACTGCTTACGAAACTCTGGATTCTTCGGATAGTCCTCGTTCTCCGGCTCTTCTTCGGCATTCAGGTGATAGAGGTTGCCGAGAAACTCGTCGAAACCGTGCTGGGTCGGCAGGTGTTCGTCACGGTCGCCTTCGTGGTTCTTACCAAACTGGCCAGTGGCGTAGCCCTGACTCTTGAGCACAGTGGCCATGGTGATATCGGTTTTCTGCCAGCCTTCTTTCGCGCCCGGCAGGCCGACTTTGGTCATCCCGGTACGCACCGGCACCACCCCACCAATAAAGGCCGCACGGCCAGCGGTGCAGCTTTGCTGACCGTAGTAATCGGTGAAGCTAACGCCTTCATCGGCGATCCGGTCGATGTTCGGCGTCTTGTAACCCATCATTCCACGGTTGTTGTGGCTGATGTTCCAGGTGCCGATGTCATCGCCCCAAATCACCAGAATGTTGGGCTTCTTATCGGCGGCAGTTGCCATGGCCGACAGCAGGGCAAGTCCGGTAACGGCGAGTAGCCGCAGCGGGGTTCGGTTTATTTTCATCTCATTTCTCCGTGATTGACTGTGCAATCTAATGATTAAGCCCAAGGGCTATTTCAGTGTTACGACTTGCGTTTTACCAACTCATCAACGCGGAAACAGCAGCGTCAGCGCCGCGCGAAAACCCCAACCCTGCGCGCCGTCTTCCGGGCTGTCGGCCCAGTAACGGGGGCCGGCCTGCACGGTTAATGGCTGACCGCCCAGCTTGAGCAACTGAGTGACCGTAAAGTTGACCGGCACTGACCACTCTTGGGTTTGCCAGTTATAGGTCGATTCGGTGTTCACCCCAAAGGTGGTGTAGGTGTCGGTGGTGTACGACAGAAACGGCTGCAGGTAGGTGGCATTGACCTTCTCTTTGTCGTTCGCCGGTTTACCCTCCAGCCCCCAGATATGGTTGGCGAGGATGCCGCGAGTCCAACCATTCGACTGTTTCAACGCCACCGCCGTCGGACCCGCGCCCCACTGTTCGCTGCTGAGCAGTTCATCGCTGCCGGTGGGAATCAGGATTGCCGGGCCGACACCGAGAATCCAGCCACTGTCAGTGGGCTTTTTCGGCGAGAAGAAAAAACTCTGGGTTACATCGCCCACACCGGATTTATCCGCCAAGCCATCGGGCGCGGCGCCGTGCTGGTCGATCAGCGGCAAAATAGTCCGTGAGATCAGGTTCCAGTCGTCGTTCAACTCGAACGGCAGCACCGGCTGAATATTGGTGACACTGTGTTTGCCGTCATCGGTGGGTCCTATTTTCTGGTCCCAGTTGTATTGCACCGGCAAGCTGTACATCGCCGCCACCGGATTGAGCGCCTGTTTGGCCAGTTCGGCGGCACTTTCAGCCGTGGCCAAACTGCTGTGCAAGACGAGTAGAGCACTCGCCAGCAGGGTGATTTGTTGGAGTGGCTGCACGCCTAGTACCTCGTCACATCAAGCAACACCGTCATCAGCGCAGCACAAACGGCTGCACTGACAGCAGTACCAATCACGCCTACTTATTTAAGCAGTGCGTTCATGTCGTCAGTCACGCCTTTGATCGCGGCTTTAAAGTCATCGGTTTTAATCGCTTGGCTGTCGTTATCCAGGGTTTTGCCAAACACCTTACGCACCACTTTCATCACCGGCAGACCGGTAGCGGCGTCAACCATGTCGGCTTCCAAAAACAGCTCGGTGTTTTGATCGCGAATCCCGGTTACCGCCGACACGGTGCCAATCACGGCCGCCACGGGCACCACTTCATACCACTTCATGCCCTCGTTGGAGGCACTCACGCCGGTGATGGCCACGCGCATAATTAACGTGCGCGAGCCGGCCGGCGCGGCCTTGAGGGTTGGCACGACTAAGAACTTCTGCGACAGCACATTTTTGGCGCTCAGGCTGGTAAACGCCTGCAGCTCTTGCAGGGTTTTCAGGTCAACCCGATCGGTCGGCTGCGGGGCTGGAAACAGCTCCAATTGCTTAAACACCACGGTGTTATAGGCGCTCGGTTTAAAGCCGGGGGCCATCCAGCGCAAAACCGTGGCACCGCTCGGGGTGGTTACTTCTTGCAAGCCATCGTAGCTGGGTAAAAAGCCGGAAAACTGGCTTTGCTCGGTGACTTTTGACACACAGCCAGCCAACAACAGGCTGCTGAAAACCACACCAGCCAACACTTTACGAGTCATGTTCATATGCGTGTTACTCCAAGGTTAAAGATACTGCGGGGTTTTTGTGCTTAGAAACGCCAAGTGGCATTACCGGTAAGGGTTTGAATCCAGGCTGCGTCGTACTGCCCAGAAATTCGTTCACCCGATAAGGTTTTACTTTGATCGACCGGCAAATCGCCCATCCACACCAAGTCCCAGCTCAGGTTCAAATCGGTGCTGCTATCCAGCGCATAGGTGACGCCAGTACCCAAACGCCATTGCTCGCCCATGGGCACAGTCACGGTGCGGTTGCTGTCGGAGACGGCCGAGGTGTCATAGGCCACACCGGCGTTCCACAATAGTTTTGGCGTGGCTTGGTACTGAGTGCCGAGGGAAAGATGGTAGGTGTCTTTGTAGTTAGCATCCACGGTGGTCGAAAGACCGCTTAAGGCGTCAACCTCGACGGCTATTTGGCCGAAGTCCGACCAGTCTTGCCAGTTGGCACTGGCCAACAGCGCATAGCCCAAAAT
>JAIETJ010000031.1 GCA_019745275.1 Pseudomonadaceae bacterium
GCGCATACCCGAGCAATCCCCCTTGGCCCCGCGTAAGCGGGGCTTTTTTTTGTCTGGAAGGTTTAATCCGCCAAACAAACCTGCGCGCCACGCCAGCGATCAAATCCAGCCGCCAGCAACAACGTCAGCCCCGCCGGCAACAACCAAGCCAGCCCCTGCGCCGCCAGTGGCATGTGTTGAAACACCCCCGGCACCCAGTCTTTTAGGGCGCTGGCGTTGAGGCCATCCATCAAGCCAAACAACAGGGTCACCGCCATGACCGGGACAAACACCCGCGACGTTTGGCACCACAGGCGATCGCTCAGGCTCAAGGCCACCAGCACAATGGCCAGCGGATACAGGGCCACCAAGACCGGCACCGAAACACTGATCAACTGGTTCAGGCCCTGATTCGCCACCAGCCAGCTAAACACCCCGAGCAGCACCACCACCCGCCGATAAGACAACGGCAATAACTGACTAAAGAACTCACCGCAGGCGGTCAGCAAGCCGACCGCGGTGGTCAAACACGCCAAGGTAATCACCACCGCTAACAACACACTGCCGGCCATCCCGAAGGTGTGTTGCACATAACTGGAGAGTATTTGCACCCCGTTCTGCGCCTCACCGGCAATCTCTTGGCTGGTGGCTCCCAGATAAAACAGCGAGACATACACCAGCGACAAGCCGCCAGCGGCGATCAGCCCAGCGCTAATGGCATAACGGGTAATTAAGGCCTCATCACGCACGCCGCGGTCACGAATGGCGGTGGCAATCACAATGCCGAACACCAAAGCACCGAGGGTATCCATGGTCAGATAACCCTGCATAAACCCCTGCACGAAAGGCGCCGCTTGGTAACTGGGCGAACTGTTACCAATCGCCCCCGCAGGCACCAATAGCGCCGCGCCACCCAAAACCAACAAAGCACTCAGTAGCAGAGGCGCAATCCACTTACCGATGCGATCGACCAACTGCCCAGGGTTAAGCGACAAAAACAACACACAGGCAAAATACAGCGAGGTATACATCGCTAATGCCGTTGGGTTATTTCCACTAAAGGGTACGACGCCCATCTCAAACGACACGACCGCTGTGCGCGGGGTAGCAAACAACGGGCCTATGGCCAAATACACCACCACCGCAAACAACCCGCCGGCATGCCGCCCCAGTGGCATTGTTAAGCGCTGTAGGCCACCACCGACGCGGGCCAAGGCGACCACGGTGAGCAGTGGCAAACCAACCCCAGTGAGCAAGAAACCCAACGCGGCGATCCATAAATGCTCACCGGCAGCCATCCCGACACTGGGCGGGAAAATAATATTACCGGCACCGAGAAACAGCGCAAACGTCATAAAACCAAGGGCTAACAGGTCGCGGCGGGACAAGCGTTGCATTCAAATTACCAGAGCAGAGGAATCGGCAGAGGTTTTGCGGGGATAGGCCAAACAGCTACCCAACGGCACGCAGTCAGGCCGGCGATAGCTATCCCGAATAGCGAGCAGCGCGGAGCACTTTAAAGCAAGCCCCGGTCCGACACAGCCACCGCGCGGCGCGAGGTCGACGGGCTAACTTGAGATGTCGCAATTGTGCATTTAACTGACCAGTACGACAGCTACTCCGAGGTTAGCGTTAACGCTTAGCGGAGGTACTCACGCTTTTGCCCCGGCAGCAGTGCGGCCAACTGCGCACCACTCAGCGGCATTTGATGAGCGGCGAGGTAAGGCAGCACCGCCGCCAGCAACGGTGCCTTAAAACGCTCTTGAAAGCGGTGCGCCAGCCCCGGCACCAGCACCAACTGGCTGCCATGAATTTGCGCGGCTAGGTGCACGCCATGCATCACTGGCAGTAACGGGTCGGCAGTGCCATGAATCACCAATGTTGGCACCTGCAAGCGCTTGAGCATTGCTACTCGACTGGGCTCGGCCAGAATGGCCAACAGCTGCCGTTCAACTCCGGCCGGGTTAAATGCCCGGTCATAACTACGCGCCGCTTGCTGGAGCAATGTGGCCCGCTCATCCGTCACCTGTGGGCTACCTAAGGCGGCGAGCAAATCCGCTTGCTGCTCCAACGCCACCGCGCGATTCGGCGCCTCACGGCGAGCAAGCAACTCCAGCAGCGCTTGGCGCGGTGCGGGCAAACCCAGCGCGCCGGAACTGCTCATTAATAGAGTCAGGCTATAAATTCGCTGCGGGGCGATATCGGCCATATGCTGGGCGATCATGCCGCCCATGCTCGCCCCGAGTAGGTGAAACTGCTCAATCTGCAGGGCATCCATCAGCGCCAAGCCATCCACTGCCATATCGCGCAAGTGGTAAGGCGCGCTCACCGGCAAACCGAGTTTATAGCGCAGCACCCCAAGGGTTAAATTGCTACTGGGCACGGAGCCAGTCCAACTGGACAAACCTACATCGCGGTTATCCAAGCGAATCACCCGCAAGCCTTGTTGGCATAGGCTGGTGAGCACCGAGTTGGGCCAGTCGATTAACTGCCCGCCCACGCCCATCACCAACAGCACCGCCGGGTCACTGGCCCGGCCGATACTTTGATAAGCCAGCCGCACCTCGCCTAGCGCAATGGTTTCGGTGGGGACACGAACATCACAGGAGGAAGCCGCAAAACACGGCAAACCGCACAATAAGGCGGCGCAAAACAGTAATAGGCGCATGGTTGAATCCGTAGCTAAGGCTCAGCAAACACGGATTTTGGCCAACCCAGCAAGACCGCGCTGCCACAAAGCTGTGACAGTTTGATGAACTTAGCCAAGCGGTACCTTGCAGGGGCCAGTTGCTGACCCACACGGATGGAGGAAATGCAGCAGCCGCAGGGAACGGCTGCTGCTTGATGATGTTTTCGCCTCGCTCTGCTCGCCAGCAAGCTGGCGCCTACCGATGCAACGCCGGTTAGGCCAGCTCGCGGCGCACCTGCCGCGCTGCCGCGACCATATTCACCAGCGCGGCTTCGGTTTCCGGCCAGCCACGGGTTTTCAGGCCGCAGTCGGGGTTAACCCACAAACGTTCGGCCGGGATGCGCTGACTGGCCTTGCGCAACAACTTGACCATCTCGGCGCTGGCCGGCACTCGAGGCGAGTGAATGTCATATACGCCGGGGCCGATGTCGTTGGGGTAGGCAAAGGTTTCAAAGGCCTGCAATAACTGCATATCCGAGCGCGAGGTTTCGATGGTGATGACGTCGGCGTCCATCGCCGCGATTGACTCAATCACATCGTTAAACTCGCTGTAGCACATGTGCGTGTGGATCTGCGTGTCGTCGCGCACCCCCGAGGCGCACAGCCGAAACGCCTCGGCAGCCCAGTTCAGGTAGGCCTGCCAGTCTTGCTGGCGCAGCGGCAAACCTTCCCGAAATGCCGCCTCGTCGATTTGCACAATCTTGATGCCGGCCGCCTCTAAATCCGTCACCTCATCACGCAAGGCCAGCGCCAACTGCTGAGCTTGCTGCTGGCGAGAAATATCCTCGCGTGGGAATGACCACATCAGCATGGTCACCGGGCCGGTCAACATGCCTTTCATAACCTTATCGGTGCAGCTTTGCGCGTAGCTAATCCACTCCAGCGTGATGGCCTTGGGCCGGGTTAGATCACCAACAATAATCGCCGGTTTAACGCAGCGCGAACCGTAGCTTTGCACCCAACCAAAACGGCTAAAGGTATAGCCATCTAACTGCTCGGCAAAGTACTCGACCATGTCGTTACGCTCGGCCTCGCCGTGCACCAGCACGTCCAGGCCCAAACGTTCCTGCACCTGCACGGCATGCCGAATTTCGCTGAACATCGCCTCGGTGTAATTACTGACGGTTAATTTGCCCTGTTTGAAGGCTTGCCGCGCCAGACGAATCGCTGCGGTCTGCGGGAAAGAGCCTATGGTGGTGGTCGGCAACAGCGGCAACTGCAGGCGCGCCCGCTGCAACTCAATACGCTCGGCAAAGGGCGAGCGACGCTGACTGTCCGCCGCCGTCACCGCCGCCAAGCGCGCCTGCACCTCTGACTTATGGATGCGACCGGATTGCTGCCGACTCAGCTGTACCTGCGCACTCGCCGCCAGCGCCGCATGCACGGCCGGCGCATCGGGCTGATTGATGGCCTGAGTGAGCAGCGCCACTTCCGCGCATTTCTGTACGGCAAACGCCAACCAACTGCGCAACTCGGCATCCAACTGATCCTCACGGCCTAGATCGACCGGGCTGTGCAGCAACGAGCACGACGGCGCCAACCACAAGCGTTCGCCGAAGCGACTGTGCGCCTCGTGCAGTAACCCTAAGGTGGCCGACAAGTCGTTGCGCCAGACATTCCGGCCATTGACCACCCCCAGCGACAGCACCTTGTAGCTGGGCAGCCGATCAAGCAGCAGCGGCAATTGCTCGGGGGCGCGCACTAGATCGACGTGCAGACCTTGCACCGGCAAGTTAACCACCAGCCCGAGGTTGTCCTGCAGGCCGCCAAAGTAAGTGGCCAACAGTTTTTTCAGCGGCGCGTGCTGGAGCAGGTTGTAAGCGCGTTCGAAGGCGTTTTTCCAGTCTTGCGGCAGGTCGAGTACCAGAATTGGCTCGTCGATCTGCACCCACTCCACCCCTTGCGCCGCCAGCCGGCCGAGGATTTCGCCGTACAGCGGCAGCAGTCGCTCGAGCAGTTCGAGCCTGTCGAAAGCCTCGCCCTTGACCTTGCCTTGCCACAAATAAGTCAGCGGCCCGATCAGCACCGGCTTAACCCGATGACCAAGTGCATGCGCCTCGGCGACCTCCTCGAACAACTGCTCCCAGTTCAATTGAAAGCGCTGCTCGCGGCTAAATTCCGGCACCAGATAGTGGTAATTGGTATCGAACCACTTGGTCATTTCTTGCGCGTGAGCACCGCCACAGCAGTCATGACCGCTTGCCTCACCAGCAACCCCTCGGGCCATAGCAAACAGCGTGTGCAAATTCGGCGTGCCGTTGGCGGGGCGAAAACGCTCGGGGATCACCCCAAACATCAAGGAGTGCGTGAGCATCTGGTCGTACCAGGCAAAGTCGCCGACCGGCAACAACTCGATGCCGGCGTCTTTTTGCAGCTGCCAATGGGCGGCGCGCAACTGGCGGCCCACGGCGCGCAAGCCGGCTTCGTCGAGCGAACCTTGCCAATGCGCCTCAAGGGCTTTTTTAAGCTCACGGTCTGCGCCGATGCGCGGGAATCCAAGGTTATGGGCGAGTGCCATGGTCGATCTCCTGATGTGTGATGGTCGCCATTGTCGACAAGCAGCAACACATGAGACAAACTCAACTTATTCCTGATGATCTAGAGTTTAATTCATCTCTATTCGTAGGGTGGATGACGCTTTACCCATCCACCAACTGAGCATGCGCTGGGCCTGATGAATGAACTGCGCGTCAGCATCTATCTGGCGGACAACTCACCGCACCACCCATTTGCTGGGCAACGCTACGCGGTTGCCCACCCTACGCCCCCATCACCACTGAGATCCACCACCGAGGCCGCCATGCTAGAAATTCGTCATTTAAAAACCCTGCATGCCCTGCGTGAAACCGACAGCTTGGTGCTGGCCGCCGAGCGCCTGCACCTGACCCAATCGGCGCTGTCACACCAATTTAAAGAGCTTGAGGAGCGTCTCGGCTTGCCGCTGTTTATGCGCAAAAGCAAACCGGTGCGTTTCACCAGTGCTGGCCTGCGTCTTCTGCAATTGGCCGACAACCTGCTGCCACAACTGCGCGCCGCCGAGCGGGATATGGCCCGGTTGGCGGGCGGCACCGCCGGACGCTTACACATGGCGATCGAATGCCACAGTTGTTTTCAGTGGTTGATGCCCACCATCGACCAGTTCCGCGATGCTTGGCCCGAGGTTGAACTGGACCTGGCCTCAGGTTTCTCGTTCGCCCCACTGCCGGCGCTGGCCCGCGGCGATCTGGATTTAGTCGTCACCTCCGACCCGGTGGAAATGGCCGGCATCACCTATGTGCCGCTGTTTACCTATGAGGCACTGCTGGCGGTGGCTAACCAACATCCGCTGGCCAGCAAAGCCTTTATCATCGCCGAAGACCTGAGCACGGAAATCCTTATTACCTACCCGGTGGAGCGCGACCGGCTGGATATTTTCACCCGCTTTTTAGAGCCGGCCGAGGTCGAACCAGCCCAGGTGCGCACCTCGGAGCTGACGGTGATGATGATGCAACTGGTGGCCAGCGGCCGTGGCGTTTGTGGCCTGCCGAACTGGGCGCTGCACGAATACAGCTCACGCGGCTATGTAACCGCCAAGCGCTTGGGCGACAAGGGCCTGTTCGCCACCCTGTTCGCCGGGGTGCGCACCGACATGTTGGATGCACCTTTCATGCGTGATTTTTTGCTCACCGCCAAAGACACTTCCTTCGCCAACCTCGAAGGCGTCAGCGTGGCGCGCAACTGAGAACGCCAATTAACCCATACCGCCCTACGCCAGCACTCTTAAGCCTGGTTTTAGCTGCCGCCTGCAAGCAGTTGTTAGCACACTAAAAAACAAGCTACTGTGAGGTTAGGTTTAGCGCACTTTTACTGCCTACGGGGCGGCCAAGATGCATCTAGAAGCGATGGAAGAACACCTCAGCAACACCTGGCAAATGCTGGTTGGCGAATCCTTGGTATTTTCCGCGCAAGCGGTTTGCAGCCAAGAACTGCTCGCCCAGCACTACTTTGTGGTCACCTTGCATCCACTGCCCAGCGGCCACTTGGCCGGAGTCGGGCTGGCAATTGCCGAGCAAGATGCGCGCAAAGTCACCAGTCAGATGTTCGACCTGCCCAGCGCTGAACTCAGCGACGCCGACATCACCGATGCCTGTGGAGAGCTGTGCAACGTTTTCGCCAGCGGGGTACCCAGCCATATTCGCGAGCATTTAACCCTCGATTTGGGCTTGCCATCACCGCTTAGTCACGAACAGTTCCTGATAATCTTGGCCGCCAGCACAGTCAGCGGCAGTTACATTGCGCGCCAGCAAGACCGGCATATTCAAGTGATTATTTTCGAGAGTTTAGAAGTCCCTGCGGCCGCAGGTTGGAGCCCCGCCACATGAAGCATATAAAGACCAATACGCAGCACGCGAGGGGCCTATGCGATTTCTAATTGTTGATGACAGCCGTGCGGTGCAAACCATAATTCGGCGAATTTTAGAAAAAATTGGCTATCGCGATATAGAGCTGAAAACCGCCATGAACGGCGACGAAGCCTTAGCCACTTTGGAGACCTGGCAGCCGGATCTTATTTTGACCGACTGGCACATGCCCGGCATGACCGGTCTCGAGCTGCTGCAGACCATTCGCCAACTGGGCATGCACGACATTAAAGTCGGTTTTGTCACCACCGAATCGTCGGCCCGGCATATCGAAGAAGCGGTGCGTAACGGCGCTGCCTTCGTGGTCACCAAGCCGTTCAATACCGAGGTACTGACTCAGGCGGTGCTCTCGGTACTGCAAGATGCCGGCGGCCTCGAAGATGCCATCGAAGCCAGCCCAGAAGCCAGCCAAAGCAGCGTTAAAAACAAAAAAAGCATCACCACCAGTGCCGAAGAAATTGCCCGCTTGCTTAGCCTTTCATCAATTATCTGCAAGGTCGAAAGCATCCAGCCGGTGCCTATCGACCGGATCAAACTGCCTTACGTGTTTGGCGTTTACAGCAGCGCAGGCAGCAAGGCCGTGGATGCTATTTGCCTGATGGACCTAAACGCCGCGGCGATGATTGGCGGCGCCTTATCCAACCTATCGCCAGCCGAGGTCAAAGCCGCAATCAGCAGCCTAACCCTGAGCCGTGATATTTTTGAGAACAGCAAATCGTTTCTCACCGACCTCGCCGACATGATCTCCCGTTCGGGTGAAAAACGCCTCGGACTGTCGAGTTGCCATCTGGTGCAAAAGCCCTTTGAAAAACTCTATGAACTGATGCGCAACAATTACGGGCGCGCCGACTTTAGCGTCTCATTCGCCGCCTATGGCGATGGTTTTATTACCATTTTGCTGAGCTAAATCGAGAGACTACATGGCCAGTTACAACGCTACCGAGCTGGGCATATTGCTGGTTTGCGCGACCAACTTGGTGTTAGCGCTGCTACTCGGCCTGATGTTTTATCGCAGTTATTTACGTAGCACCGCCCAGCCACCTGCAGACACCCAAACCGATGAGCAACGTGCTTGGGTGACCCGCGCCGAAACGCTGCGGCGCGCGCAAAATGACCAGAGTGACGACGACAACATTTTGCTCAGTGACATGCTCAGTGAACTCAGTTCGATCAGCATCGACCCACTCGAGCAAGCATTCGACAACAGCATGCACTTGGTCGAAGGGCTTAACGGCCTAGACCCGCAACAATACCCACAGTGGCAGCAGGATCATCAAGCTGAAATCAGCCGCCTACTGGCGCAACGCAATGAACTCGAAGCGCAACTTGGCGAGTTCAAAACCAAACTCGACCGCTCGCATAAACTGGTTACCACCCTGCATGGGCAAAACCGCCAGATGAACGCCAAAACCGGCAAAATAAGCAACCTGCAAGCCCGCCAGCAGCAGTTGGCCGACGACCTCAGTGAGTTGCGCCGGCAAAATGAGCAAGCCAGCAAAGAGCTGCATCACTCCCATCGCACCCTGCAAGATGCCAAGTTGCAGTTACAGGAACAGCGCCAACAACACGAAACTGAGCACGCCTCGCAACTGGCGCTGCAAAAACACCTACGTTTAGAAACTGAACAACTGCTGCAACAACTTGAAAGCGAGCGCGCGGTACTCTCACGCACCTTGGTGGAGAAGGACTTTATCGAGAGCGCCTTTATCGACAACGATGCGACTACCGATGCAGTCACCGTTGAGTTGCGTCAGTTAAAGCACGACTACCAAGCCCTGCAGCACGCCTACCAACAGTTACAAGGCGCCCCGGCGCGCAGTTAAGCCCACTAAAATCTCAGCTGTTGCCAATCTGCCAGTGCCCTGCTGGCAGTCTCGCCAAGGCGCACAACGCTTGAGCCTCGTATAAATCGCCGGGTTGTCAGCCCATCGCTGCCGTTTATCGAGAGTTCCCAATGCCTGCTTACAAAGCGCCCCTGCGTGATACCCGTTTCCTGCTCAATGAAGTGTTGGATTTCCCTGCCCATTACCGCAGCCTGGCCAGCGGCGCCGATGCCACCCCGGACATGGTCGATGCCATCCTCACCGAATGCGCCAAGTTCAGCGAAGAGGTGCTCAGCCCGCTGAACCAAAGCGGCGACCAAGAAGGCTGCCATTTCGACAATGGCAACGTGCGCACTCCAACTGGCTACAAAGCCGCTTACGACAGCTTCGCCGCAGGCGGCTGGCAGGGGCTCTCGCACCCAGTGGAATTTGGCGGGCAAGGTTTGCCGATGAGCTTAGGGATGCTCAAATCCGAGATGATGGCCACCGCCAACTGGTCGTTCACCATGTACCCAGGGCTGTCGATGGGGGCGATGAACACCCTGCTACAACACGGCAGTGAAGCGCAAAAACACAGCTACCTAACACCGCTCACCGAAGGCCGTTGGACCGGCACCATGTGCCTGACTGAACCGCAGTGCGGCACCGACCTAGGTCAGGTTAAAACCCGCGCTGAAGTGAATAGCGATGGCAGCTACGCATTGACCGGCACAAAAATCTTTATCTCTGCTGGCGAACATGACCTGACCGAGAACATCATCCATATCGTGCTGGCGCGCCTGCCTGATGCGCCCAAAGGCACCCGTGGCATCTCGCTGTTTATCGTGCCGAAATTTTTACTCAGCCAAGATGGCGGGCTCGGCCCGCGTAACGGGGTGAGTTGCGGCTCGCTGGAACACAAAATGGGCATTCACGCTAACGCCACCTGTGTGATCAACTTCGACGGCGCCACGGGCTTTCTGATTGGCCAACCGAACAAAGGCCTCGAGTGCATGTTCACCTTTATGAACACCGCCCGGATCGGCACGGCCCTGCAGGGTTTGGCTCACGCGGAGCAGGCCTATCAAGGCGCGCTGGGCTACGCCAAAGAACGCCGCTCGATGCGCGCATTATCCGGCAGCCAACAACCGACCCAGGTGGCCGATAACTTGATCAGTCACGGTGACGTGCGGCGCATGTTGCTCACCCAAAAAGCCATCGCCGAAGGTGGCCGCGCTTTGATCTACTTGGCCAGCCAGCACGCCGACAAAATGATCGAAGGCATGCTTAACAATGACCAACAGCAATACGATTTCTGGGACGACCAACTGGGCTTCCTCACCCCAATCCTTAAAGGCTGCCTGACCGAACTGGGCTTGGAGGCCGCCAATCTTGGCATGCAGGTGTTTGGCGGCCACGGTTATATCCAAGAGCACGGCATGGAGCAGATCGTCCGCGATGCGCGGATCTCCACGTTGTATGAAGGCACCACTGGTATTCAGGCGCTCGATCTACTCGGCCGCAAGGTCTTAGTCATGAGCAAAGGCAAGGCGGTGTGGCAGTTCAGCAAGCCAATCGCCACGTTCGCCTTACACCTGCTGAAAACCGAACCAGCGATGCGTCTGCGCGCCTTGAGCCTGCTGAAGATTGTTGCGCAGTGGAACTACCTAACCCTGCGTATCGCACTCGTGGCCCGCAAGGACCGCGAGATGGTCAGCACCGCCTGCCATGATTTTTTGATGTATTCCGGCTACGCCACTCTGGCTTGGACGTGGGCGCAACAAGAAGCCGTGGCGCGGCAAAAACTGCGTGCTGGCGGGCAAGAAACGGCTGAGTTTTATCAAGCCAAAATTGCCACCAGCGACTTCTACTTCGCCCGCCTGCTGCCCCGCGCCAAGGCTCACGCCGCGTCGATGGTGAAGTCGGCTAAGTCGACCATGCAACTGCCCAGCGAGCATTTCGTGTTCGATTGACCCGTCATTAGCCGGCACTCAGCACCGGTGATTCAGGGCGCAGCAGGCGCAAACAGCAGAGGTGTTTGCTGCGCACGCTCACGCAAAAACTGGCCAATTGATGAGCCATAGTGCTGCCAGCTCTCGGCCGGCAGCCAGGGTTGATACAAGGCCTCGACCAACCCTGGTTCGGCGGCAAGCGCACGCGCCGCGCTATCGATACGCGCCGACATAACCCGCCCCCAATCGTTGCGAGTGCAGTAACTACCAAACACCGTCAGCTCGGTAAAATCCGCTACAGGCAGGCTGCGCAAGGCGCTGTCGCGCGGATTGAGACGGATAAAGTCAGCCACTATAGTGGGATACTCAAAGGTGTAATCGAAGCGCTTGTGACTCAACATCAGCAAGAGCCGATCGCCATTGCCGGTGATATTCACTCCAACTAACTGCGCCTCCAGAGCAAGCCGCTGCTGTAATTGAGCCGGGTAAACGCGCTGAATAGCAAAGCTGCCCACGAGTTCGGAACTCAATAACTGATCCAGCCACACGTGTCCGTTGCGCAAAGGTAATCGCTGCATATCCTCAGCACGCACCACCAACTGCATCGGCGGGCTCGTCAGCAAAGGCACGAAATAGCCGATCTGATCGCGTTCGGCGTTGCGCTGTAACGGCGCGGTGCACAGGTTACGGCCATGTTTAAGGTCGTTGATGGCTCGTTGATAATTACTGGCTGGATAGTGCACCTGCACATCGCCCAATTGCGCGTCGAGCAGGCGAAAATACTCAACCATCAAACCGTCATAGGGCTGGCCATCGCGCAGATTGACCACCCCGGGATACGCCATCAACGCCCAGTCCAACCGCTCCGTCGCCAAGGCTGGCAGCGCCAAACAACTCGCCAGTGCCAGCCAACCAATTCGCCACATGCTGCAACTCCCGCAGGCCACTGCCTGAACCTTAGGCTATGCCCACGCTAGCTGCCGAGCAAACAGACGGTCCGCTTGACCCAGCGCCGCGCCCCCCCTCCCGATTCAGGGCCACCACATGCCACAACAACAGCGCTGACTCGGTGTTTATCGGCCGCTGCGATATTTCTTGGCCAGGCTATTTATTTACCTACCAGAAGCCTAGAGTGCAGCCGTGCAGGCGCACGCGGCCGGCACCCCAATCATCGAACGGAATCCCCATGAAAGCCCTAACGTTAAGCCTCGCTTTACCGCTTTTTTTGCTGGCTGCCGACGCCTCTGCCGCCAGTTATCGCTGTGGCACTAAACTGGCCAGTAGCGGCGACCGCACCATTGAGGTGGAAAACAAATGTGGGGCACCGAACAGCCACCACTTTATCGGCTACACCCAAGTGGTCAACGGCATCGGCGGTGTGCAAATTGAAGAGTGGGTCTACGGCCCAGCCAATGGCGCGCTGTATTTCTTGCGCTTTGAGGGCGGCCGCTTAACGGCCGTAGAGAGCAAGCGCCAGCCGTAAGCGACTCAGCCACAGCGCCTCCAGGCCGCCATATACACGCTTGCCAGCGGCCTATTTCACCAACAACTCGGCCAGTGGCAAGCAGCGCCCGCTCGACCAACTGTGCTGTAACTCCTGCAACATGTGTTCAACGCCTTGACGCTGCTCGTGCAGTCGCACCTGCATCTGTTCAATCTCCGCCAGCCGGGTCTGCAGCCCTTGCAGTATGAGTGGATGCGACAAGCCTTCGCCCTGCCCGGCGAGCACCCCGGCAATCTGCTGCAGATTAAACCCCAAGCTTTGCGCCAAACGAATCAAACCGATGCGCTCAAGGGTCGCGCTGGGATAATCGCGATAACCATTACTGCTACGCCGCGCCGACGGCAGCAGACCATTGCTTTCATAAAAGCGCAGGGTGGAAGCGGCCACCCCACTCTGCCGAGCTAACTCACCAATACGCATCGCTACTCCGGGGCTTGACCTTAAAGCTAGCTTTAAGCTTAACCTAGCACCTCACCCCAGACCAATCCCAGCGAGCGTCGCCATGTCCAGCCCCACCCTGTTCACGCCCCTGTTACTGCCGTGCGGCACGCAGTTGCCTAATCGACTGGCCAAAGCGGCGATGGAAGAGAACCTCGCCAGCGTAGGGCAATTACCCGGCGACACCTTGATCGGCCTGTATCAGCGCTGGGCCGCCGGCGGCAGCGGCTTATTAATCACCGGTAACGTGATGATCGACGGCGCCGCCATGACCGGCCCCGGCGGCATAGTGCTGGAGTCCGCAACGCCACTGGAGGGTTTTCAACGCTGGGCCAAAGCGGCCAAAAGCAACGGCGCGCAGGTATGGATGCAGCTTAACCATCCCGGCCGACAAACCTACGCCAACCTCGGCGGCAAGCGCTGGGCACCCTCGGTGGTGGCGCTGGATTTGGGCAAACACTCCAGCCGTTTTGCCATTCCCAAAGCCATGGACGAGCAGGACATTAGCCAACTGATTCAGCGTTTCGCCGACAGTGCGCGCCTCGCCGAGCAGGCCGGCTTCGACGGGGTACAAATTCACGCCGCCCACGGCTACTTGCTCTCGCAGTTTCTCTCACCGTTAAGCAACCAAC
>JAIETJ010000060.1 GCA_019745275.1 Pseudomonadaceae bacterium
GATCTGGACAGTAACGACAGCATCAGCAGCTTAGGCAGCGGCATCGTCGAGGGACTAAGGCGCGCCAGCGGCCAGCCCCACTTCGGCCACGACGCTCGCGAGGCCTTGTTGCGCGGCAGCGGTTTAACCCAAGCTGCCACCGCCTTACTGGCCGAGGTTGCCGAAAGTGCCCACCCGACAATTATCATCATCGACCATGGCGAGCGCATCAGCGACCCAGCCATGATAGAACTGTGCGACTACCTACTGAACAATCTGCCGGCCAACTTACAAATCGTCATTGGCTCGCGCAGCCCATTGCCACTGGCCCTCAATGATCTAATCGCGCACGGCAATTTACGCCGTATTAACGCCCAGCAACTGCAGTTTGACCTAACCGAAACCCACAGCCTGCTGAGCCAGCGCTTCGCCCAACCGGCCGCATTTAGTTTGGCCGCACGTCTGCATGAGCTTACTGAAGGCTGGGCGATGGGTCTGCAACTGGCCCTCACGGCCATGGAGCAGAGCAAAGATCCAGAACAGGCCTTGCAACATTTCTCTCGCGCCGGCGATGCTGTCACCCAGCAGTTGCTGGCTGGATTTCTCAGCCAATTGGCCGCGCCGCTAAGCGATTTTTTACTCCGTTGCGCACTGCTCGACGCGCTGCATCCAGCGCTGTGCGCAAGCATCACTGAGGGTGCCGACAGCGACCTGTTGCTGGGGCAATTACGCGAGCAAACCGCCCTGCTCAGCAGCGTCGATAACAGCCAATGGCTGCGCCTGCATCCGCTGATTCACGAATACCTGCGCAGCCGCGCCGTTGAGTTGCTTGCCCCCACCGAACAACAGGCCATCCACCGCAGGGCTTGGCACTGGCTGGCCGCTCACGGCAGCCCCGAACAAGCCGCGCGGCATGCGCTAGCAGCCGGGCATCAGCAAGAAGCCTTTGCCCTGATCGCCAGTAACTTGTACGACAGTTGCATGAAAGAAGGCCACTACGGCGCGGTGGCCGACTGGCTGGCGCGCTTGCCCGCCGCCGCGATTCTCGAACATCCCCAGTTGCGCCTCACTGCCGGCTGGCAAGCAGCGTTAAGCAGCGACTGGCAGCGCGCCGAGCATTTCGTCGCCAGCTT
The DNA here is from genome assembly GCA_019745275.1 of Pseudomonadaceae bacterium. Taxonomy (GTDB): domain Bacteria; phylum Pseudomonadota; class Gammaproteobacteria; order Pseudomonadales; family Pseudomonadaceae; genus Aquipseudomonas. Next base: position 1,113 of record JAIETJ010000060.1, read on the forward strand.
GATTGAACCGCCCGCAAGTAACCGCGAATTGTACTGCGAAGCGCTGGCAATTTTGGCCGTCGCGCACTCGCGCGCCGAACGCTTCGAGCACGCTCAACGGTATATTCAAGCCTTCTCGGCCGACGCCCCAGATTCTCTGGCAACGCGCAGCATCCGCCATATCCAAGCCTTTAACGCGCTGTTTCGCGGCGCCAGCGAAGAAGCCAGGCAACTGCTGCAGAGCATTCCCGAGCACCCAGAGTTCTTCGCCCAAAACGTCTTTCACGACCGTAGCTTGGGCCATATTTACCTCTGGGAAGGTCGGCCAATACTGGCTGATGCGGCCGTGCGGCGTCGCCATGCGCAGTGCGAAACACGCGCCGGGCGGCGTAACGAGCTGACCATGACCCTTGCGGTAGTGCTGGCCTGCGCCTGCTGGGAACGCGACCAACGCGATGAGGCGCGCACCTTACTGGCGCTGCGCTTCGACGTCAGCGGCCGCAACGGCGAGCTAATCTGGAGCGAACGCAGCTACCTGACCCAAGCGCGCATCGCCGTCGCCGACAATTGCGAACCGCGCGCCTTTGCCCTGCTGGAAGCACTCAGCAACATCGGCGTCAGCCAAGGGATTCTCAGCACCCATCTGCAGGCTTTACTCGAGCGCATCCGCTTGCATGCCGCACGCCAGCGCAGCGATCAATGTCGCGACCTGCTGAACCTAATCGAAATCCAGTTCGCCCCAAGCGCCGCGACCCCAGCACTCTTGAGCCAACCCTTGCTGCAACTGTACCGAGCACTCGCCCATAGTTACACGGCGCTGAGCGAAGGCGCCCAGCAAAGTGCTGACGATTGGCTAGCGCAGGCTTGGCCACTGGCGCAGCAGCTCAATCGCGGCCGCGAGATGGTGCAAATCCAAGCCTTGCAGGCTCTCCAGCGTGAAGCCCACGGTCAGTCGCCCAGCGCGCTGTTAAGCGCCGCCCTCGGTCGCGCCGAGTCGGGCGGGCAAGTGCGGGTGTTTGCCGAGACCTTACCGCCGGTACTGCAACTGATCGCGCGCTGCGCCGCAGCCAACACGCTCAGCCCAAGCATCAGTCAAGCGTTTATCCAGCGCGTCCTTGAGGCCGAGCAAAGCACCTCGCCGAGCGCTAACAGCCCAGCAGAAAGCGCCGTCGCGGCGGCAGTCAGCACCTTTCTTACCCCCAAAGAAAACCAAGTGCTGCAACTGCTCGCTGCCGGCTTGCCGAACAAGCGCATCGCCTCGACGCTGGGGTTAAGCAACGAGACCATCAAGTGGCATATGAAAAAACTATTTACCAAGTTGAACGCCGGCAATCGCCAGCACGCGGTCGATCGCGCTCGCCTGCTGGGGCTGCTGGCTTAACACGCAAACCACACCCCACCCACCCCTGCCCACCCTTGGCGGGTGATCGCCGCACCGAACCTCACGCACCTAAACTTCTCCCATCGCCTCAAACGCTACGAGGCTAGGAGAACTATCATGCGCGCCCCCCTGAACTTGCAAATCTTGGCCATTTCTTCGGGCTTAACCGAGAGCGAAGTTGTTGCTCTGTGGCAGCAAGCCCGTGCGCAAAGCTTAACCAGCACAGGCAGCAAGCACCCACGTTACGACCGGCAGACACGCAATATCATGGCGCGCCTGATCGAGAACAAGGCCACCGCCGATGTGCCGTTCAACTTGGTACCTTGGGTGATGTTTGATCTGCACCTAGGCCTAGCCTTGGTGCGGGCGCGGATTGCCCTGCAAAGTCTGGCGGCACACACCCGGGAGTTAGTCGGTCAATTGCGCAGCAAGCAAACAGTCTAACCTCAAGCCACGCCGCACTGGCGGCGCGGCTTTAGTTGCTTGGTGTGAACGCCTGCAACAGCGCCGACGGGGTCAACTGCTGAGCACGCCAAGTGAACGGCACCGGCCACAGCGACTGAGCAATGTGCGCCGTTTGCCAGAGCTCGGCAAAGCTGCGCTGCACGCCAGGATGCAGCATCTGCGGGGCGTGCAGGGCTAATGGCCAGAGCACGAAGGCGTTTTTGAGGATTTCTTCCCGGGGCAAGATCAACCCGTCGAAATTGCCCACTTGCTGGCCATACAGCAACACGTCGATATCCAGCGGCAAGCCCTTGCGGCCTGGCGCGTAACGGCCATTGTCGGCCTCGATGCACTTCAAGCGGCGATCCAGTTCCGCCAGCGGCAAGTCGGTATAGGCCGACACCACCAGATTAAAAAACTGCCCGCTTTTGATTCCCACCGGCAGGCTTTCGAATACCGGCGAGCACTGCAATGGCCCAAGCATCTCGGTCAATGCCTCTAACCCTGCGCACAGGTGCGTCTCACGCTCGATATTGCTACCGAGCCCGAGAAAAACCTGGGTCATAGGCATCCGCGCTCAATCTCCACACCCACGCCAATGGCCGCCGGCACCGCGCCGGGCTTAGTCAACTTGAGCCGCAGCCAAGGAATTTGAAACTCAACCATCAGCAGCTCGGCCAGACGCTCGGCGAAGGTCTCCACTAAAATAAATTCGGCATCGGCGGCGAACGCCTGAATACGGGCGCAGACCTGCGCGTAATCCAGCGCCTTACTCAAGTCATCGGTCGCCGCCGCCGGGCGATTGTCCCAAGCAAAGCTCAGGTCAAGGCGCAGGCACTGGCGAATTTTACGCTCCCAGTCATAGGCGCCAATGACCGTATCGACCTCCAGCCCTTCAATAAACACTCTGTCCAAACTTTTCTCCAGCGTGACCCATCGTCAGCGCACTCGATTACTGCGCCACTTGGCAGGACAAGGACGCCATGCGCCGTTAGAATCGAGGCTCAACCGCCCCGGAATGGAAACCATGTTTTGGCTACTGGCGACACTCGCCTATCTACTTGGCTCATTGTCCTTCGCCATTTTGCTTAGCCGCTTGGCTGGCGGCCTCGACCCGCGCGCCAACGGCTCGGGCAATCCCGGCGCGAGCAACATGCTGCGCGTGGCCGGAAAAAAACTGGCCATCCTTACCCTGCTCGGCGACCTGTTGAAAGGCCTGCTGCCGGTGCTGCTGGCCGCGGCATGGCAGTTTAACGTGCAACAACAAGCGTGGATCGGCTTAGCCGCCGTAATTGGTCATATGTATCCGCTGTATTTTCGCTTTCACGGCGGTAAAGGTGTGGCGACCGCCGCCGGCATGTTACTCGGCTTGTATCCTCCGGCCGCCTTACTGGCGATCGGCGCGTGGCTGCTGAGTTTCAAGCTAACCCGCATCAGCTCACTCGCCGCACTGATTGCCACACCGCTCACGCTGCCGTTGCTGGCCTGGCAACAACCCGGCGCATTACTACCTATGAGCGCGCTCTGCGGCCTGGTGGTGTGGCGCCACCGAAGCAATTTACGCGACCTATTGGCCGGGCGCGAACGGCATTTTTAACAGATCAAATTGAATCCGCCTCACAGCGGCAACAACTGCTCCATCGGCCAGCGCGCTTGCACGCCAATTTCAGGACCGTCGCGCTGCCCCGCCAGCAAGCGCTGGCAACCGGCATAAGCAATCATCGCGCCGTTATCGGTGCAGAACCGCGGACGGGCATAAAACACCTGTCCTTTAAATTCGCCGAGCATCTTCTCCAGCCCTTGGCGCAACGCGGTATTGGCACTCACCCCGCCGGCAATCACCAAATTATTCAAACCGGTTAATTTCAGCGCACGGCGACACTTGATGGTCAGTGTATCGACCACCGCCTGCTGGAACGCCAAACAAATATCGCTGCGGGTCTGTTCATCACTGGCGTCGCCTTTTTGCTCTTGCTGCCAAGTATTCAAGGTAAACGTTTTCAACCCGCTAAAGCTAAATTCTAAGCCGGGCCTAGTGGTCATCGGCCGCGGGAAAACAAATCGTCCAGGCTGGCCGTGCTCGGCTAAACGAGCGATCTCAGGACCACCGGGATAGACCAAGCCGAGCATTTTCGCAGTTTTATCGAAGGCTTCTCCGGCCGCATCGTCCAGCGACTCGCCGAGCAGTTGATAGCGACCAATGCCGTCCACGCGCACCAATTGGGTATGCCCGCCGGACACCAGTAAAGCCACAAACGGAAACTCGGGCGGCTGCTCTTCAAGCATCGGCGCCAACAGATGGCCTTCCATGTGGTGCACGCCGAGCGCCGGAATATCCCACGCGAAAGCCAATGCTTGCGCACAAGAGGCACCCACCAGCAGCGCGCCGACCAACCCCGGACCTGCCGTGTAGGCGATCGCATCGATCTGCGCGGCCGTACACTGGGCCTCATTGAGCACCTCACGGATCAACGGCAGCATGCGCTTAACGTGATCTCGCGAGGCTAATTCGGGCACTACGCCGCCGTAGGCACGGTGTAAATCGATCTGGCTAAACAATGCATCGGCCAGCAAGCCGCGCTCGCTGTCATACAAGGCAACGCCGGTTTCATCGCAGGAAGTCTCTAAGCCCAGCACTAGCATGGGTGCACGCCTTATCAGATGGGCAAGTTTGCAGGCGCGCATAATAAGCTCCGTTCAGCGCACCGACCAGTGCTTTTCGATCGAAGGCTTTGCATTCCTCGCGCCAAGGGGTTAACATCCGCAGCCCTTAAAAACCGCGTTCTTCAGTGCTCAGGCCAGAAGAGCGTTCACCACCGGTAAATAGTGAAGGTAACGCCTCGATGCCAGCCGTCAAAGTTAAAGAGAATGAACCCTTCGACGTAGCTCTGCGTCGTTTCAAGCGTACCTGCGAAAAAGCCGGCGTTATGGCCGAAGTTCGTAGCCGCGAGTTTTACGAGAAGCCAACTTCCGAGCGCAAGCGTAAAGCTGCCGCGGCAGTTAAGCGTCACGCAAAGAAAGTACAGCGCGAACAGCGTCGCCACGAACGTCTGTACTGAGTTCACTGCTACGCCGCTAACGCTATTGTTGTAATGCTCGGCCTTAGCCGAGCATTACAACAGCGCTACCCGACTCCGCTTCACCACTGGGTGAATGGCCGGAGTTTTTTTGTTTCAGCCTGCCCTGTAACCGCTCTCAAGCAGTAACCTGAACCCTATGGCCGGCCTGATTCCACAATCCTTTATCGATGACCTACTTAACCGCACCGACATTGTCGACGTGGTAAGTTCGCGCATCAGCTTAAAAAAAGCCGGCAAGAACCACAGCGCCTGCTGCCCGTTTCACAAAGAAAAAACCCCCTCTTTTAGCGTCAGCCCCGACAAACAGTTTTATTACTGCTTCGGCTGCGGCGCTGGCGGCAACGCCCTCGGCTTTATCATGGACCACGACCACTTGGACTTTATCCAAGCTGTGGAAGAACTGGCCAAGCGCGCCGGCATGGAAGTGCCACGCGAAGAAAGCGGCCGCCCACAAACGCCACGCCAACCCAGCGACTCGCCGATCTACGCCCTGCTAACCGCCGCCAGTGAGTTTTATCGCCAAGCACTAAAAAGTCATCCAACCCGCAAAGCCGCCGTAGACTATCTCAAGGGCCGCGGCCTAACCGGCGAAATCGCCCGCGACTTCAGCCTAGGCTTCGCCCCACCCGGCTGGGACAACCTGTCCAAGCACTTGGGCGGCGATGCTCTAGCGCAAAAGAGCCTGATTGACGCCGGCCTACTGGTGGAAAACGCCGACAACCCGGACAAAGTTAAGCGCTACGACCGCTTCCGCGACCGAGTGATCTTCCCGATTCGCGACAGTCGCGGCCGCGTCATCGCCTTCGGCGGCCGCGTTTTGGGCGATGACAAACCCAAGTACCTGAACTCACCGGAAACCTCGGTCTTTCATAAAGGCCAAGAGCTTTACGGCCTCTATGAAGCACGCCAGAGCAATCGAAACCTCGACGAGATCATGGTGGTCGAAGGCTACATGGACGTGATCGCCTTGGCCCAACAAGGCCTGCGCAACGCCGTCGCCACGCTCGGCACTGCCACTAGCGAAGAGCACCTCAAGCGCCTATTTCGCATCGTGCCCAGCGTTTTATTTTGCTTCGACGGCGACCAAGCCGGCCGCAAAGCTGCCTGGCGCGCCCTGGAAGCCACCCTACCAAGCCTGCAAGACGGTCGCCGCGCGCGCTTTTTATTCCTGCCCGAAGGCGAAGACCCCGACACCCTAGTGCGCAGCGAAGGCACCGAAGCCTTTCGCGCCCGCATCAACCAACAAGCACAGCCGCTGGCCGACTATTTTTTTCAGCAACTCTGCCAAGAAGCCGACCCACGCTCACTGGAAGGCAAGGCGCACCTGGCCACCCTCGCCACCCCGCTGATCGATAAAGTTCCGGGCGCCAACCTGCGCACCCTGATGCGCCAGCGCCTGAGCGAAATTACCGGCCTGCGCAGCGACGACAGCGCCCAAACACCCCAGCACAGCGCGCCGCACGCGAGCGACACAGCCCCAATCGACTATCCACCACACATCGACTACGCCAGCCAACCCGACTACGCCGACATAAGCGATATCGCCGACTACGCGAACTACATCGAAGCCCCCGCCGCCGGTTACGGCGCACAAAACAGCTGGAAAAAGGCCGAAGGCAAGACCTGGAACAAAGATAAAAACTGGAAAAAAGGCGCCAACGACGACGCCCCACGCGGGCCACGCAAAGCGGTAAACGTCGAATCACCAACACTCACCGCCCTACGCACCCTACTGCACCACCCGCAACTCGCGCAAAAAGTCGAGGACGCCAGCCACTTTGCCGCCGAAGACGACACCTACGCGCAACTGCTGGTCGCCCTACTAGAGGCGCTACAGAAGAACCCAAAAATGAGCAGCTTCCAGCTGATTGCCCGCTGGCACGGCACCGAGCAAGGCCGCCTACTGCGCGCACTGGCAGAAAAGGAATGGCTGATTTCAGCCGACAACCTTGAACAACAGTTTTTCGACACTATAACTAGACTTGCAGCACGCCAACGCGAACGCAGCCTCGAGCAATTACTGCGTAAAGCACGGCAGAGCGAGCTCAGCAGCGAAGACAAAGAGCAACTACGTGACTTACTTAGCCGCACTACGCCAGCAAAAAGCCCAAGTACGACTGGTACTTAAGACCGTTTCACGGGTATAATCCGCGGCTTGTTTTTTGCCCGCCAAGACCTTCAATGGATAGGGTGTTATGTCCGGAAAAGCGCAACAACAGTCCCGCCTAAAAGATTTGATCAGCCGTGGTCGTGAGCAGGGTTACCTGACTTACGCGGACGTTAACGACCATCTGCCGGAAGAAATTTCCGATCCAGAGCAAGTCGAAGACATCATCCGCATGATCAACGACATGGGCATCAAAGTTTTCGAAACCGCTCCTGACGCAGATGCCCTGCTGTTAGCCGAAGCCGACACTGACGAAGCCGCCGCTGAAGAAGCCGCCGCCGCCTTGGCATCGGTTGAAAGCGATATCGGCCGCACTACCGACCCAGTGCGCATGTACATGCGCGAAATGGGCACCGTAGAGCTCCTCACCCGTGAAGGCGAAATTGTTATCGCCAAACGTATCGAGGAAGGCATCCGCGAAGTCATGGGCGCTATCGCCCACTTCCCTGGCACCGTCGCCGGCGTACTCGCCGAATATGACCGTGTCAGCGTTGAAGGCGGCAAACTTACCGACCTCTTCATCGGCTATATCGACCCAGATGACGGCAGCGTACCAGCCGAAGTCGCGCCAGTAGTTCCTGTCGCCGCGGAAGAAAAAGCCGAAGACGAAGAAGACGACGGCAAAGAAAAAGCCGCCGACGAGGAAGAGGAAGAAGTCGAGACGGGGCCCGATCCAGAAGTCGCTCGTCAGCGTTTCGGCGCCGTCCTCGAGCAGCTGGAAAAAGCCCGCAAGATCTTGAAAAAGAACGGCCGCAATAGCAAGCAAGGCATTGCCGAGCTGGCTCTGTTGGCCGAGCTGTTTATGCCAATCAAGCTGATCCCAAAACAGTTCGAAGTTTTGGTGGTTCGCGTGCGCGGCGCCCTAGAAGCCATTCGTGCGCAAGAGCGCGCCATCATGCAACTCTGTGTGCGTGATGCACGGATGCCGCGCGCCGACTTCTTGCGCCTGTTCCCAGGCAACGAAATCGACGAAAGCTGGAGCGACGCACTGGGCAAAGGCAAAAGCAAATACGCCGAAGCCATTGCTCGCCTGCAGCCAGATATCCAGCGCTGCCAGCAAAAGCTGATCGCCCTGGAAGCAGACTGCAACCTGACCATCGCCGAAATCAAAGATATTAACCGGCGCATGTCGATCGGCGAGGCTAAGGCCCGTCGCGCAAAGAAAGAGATGGTTGAAGCCAACTTGCGCTTGGTAATTTCGATTGCCAAGAAGTACACCAACCGTGGCTTGCAGTTCCTCGACTTGATCCAGGAAGGCAACATCGGCTTGATGAAAGCGGTAGACAAGTTCGAATACCGTCGCGGCTACAAGTTCTCCACTTACGCCACCTGGTGGATTCGCCAGGCGATCACTCGCTCCATTGCTGACCAGGCGCGGACCATCCGCATCCCGGTGCACATGATCGAGACGATCAACAAGCTCAACCGTATCTCGCGGCAAATGCTGCAAGAGATGGGTCGCGAGCCGACTCCCGAAGAACTCGGTGAGCGTATGGAAATGCCTGAGGATAAAATCCGCAAGGTATTAAAGATCGCTAAAGAGCCGATCTCCATGGAAACCCCAATCGGCGACGACGAAGACTCGCACTTGGGCGACTTCATTGAAGACTCCACCATGCAATCGCCGATCGACTTGGCGACTGTCGAGAGCCTCAAAGAAGCCACCCGCGACGTACTCGGCGGCCTGACCGCACGCGAAGCCAAAGTGCTGCGCATGCGTTTCGGCATCGACATGAATACCGACCACACCCTTGAGGAAGTTGGTAAACAGTTCGACGTGACCCGCGAGCGGATCCGCCAGATCGAAGCCAAGGCGCTGCGCAAGCTACGCCACCCGTCACGAAGCGAGCACCTACGCTCCTTCCTCGACGAGTAACAACAAAACCCCAGCCCCGGCTGGGGTTTTTGTTTTAGCTCACGCACCGCGCCCGCTAAAACAAAAACCTCAGGCAAATAACCAAGCATTTCGCCGCCAACGCACCGTTAAGTTGGCGCTAACCGCACCACCTCGTTATAATCCGCCGGCTTTCTGGGGCCCATAGCTCAGTTGGTTAGAGCAGAGGACTCATAATCCTTTGGTCCACGGTTCGAGTCCGTGTGGGCCCACCAGCTTCAAAGCCCCGCACTGCGGGGCTTTTTTGTGGGTGAAGCAAAAGTCACTAGACCAGTCCTATGCTCCCAAGGTGCAAAACAGGCACGGTGCCGGTACGTCAGTACACCTTGGAGCCGCGCAAAGATGGCGAAACGTTCGAGGCGGACTTTGGTGGAGCATCGACTCAGCCGACATGCTAAAGATGCTTCAACTGCGCAGTTTGCTATGCCATACCCCGGAATCACCCTCTCGACTGTAGCTCTCGAGCTACAGAAAATGGCTAATCCATGCATTCTGTAGCTCGAGAGCCACAAACCAACCCTGACTGCCTCTTTCACAACTGTAGCCTTAGGGCTACATTTTTCGGCATGTCCGCCATTTTTGATGCCCGAGGGCTACAAATGACCTCTCTCTACGATGTTTCCGAAATGCTGAAACAGGCACGGGGTGATGCGAAGCTGAGCCAAGAAGCATTGGCTCGCAGTGCCGGCGTATCGCGCTCAACAGTGGCCCGCATGGAAACGCTGGCCAAAGGCGATATGAGTGTCTCGGCACTTGTTCGCCTGCTGGGAGCAGCAGGTTATGGCTTGAAGCTGGTTAAGACCGGTCATGAACGCACGATTGAGGACATCCTTCACGAGCAGCGCTGCGCACAGGACTGACGATCATGCTTATTAACGTAAGCGTCAGCGCAGACTGATGATCAGGCTCAACGCTCTGCCGTGCGGCGGAAACTCCCCAGGCAGCGGCCCACCGAGCCCCACCTGCAGAGACCTAATACAGCCGCAGCCCAACACCCGGCTAACCGAATGTTTTCATAAATGGCTCAGCACACCGCTTGATTGCCGCGACCACATGCGGAGCCTGTTCGCACAGCTCGGTCGAACGAGCCAGCACCTGCTCCAATGCCTGCAATTGCTCACGGATTACTTCTTCTGGACGCGCCACATCACAGACCTTAGCGAACTCCAGCAACCCTTGCCGCGAGGCAAATAACGACTTATTGCCAGCCAGATCCAACGCCAATACATCCTCTGGAATATAAGCAGTGGTATTGACGATATCGTAGGCTGGAGCAAGCCGTGCATCGCGCTGGGTAGGGTCGGAATACAGCAACCCAAAGTTTTTCAGATGGGCGTCGCCGTTACCGACGATGCAGCTCAAAGTGACCATGGCGAATAGCTGCGCCAATGAGCCCTGCACATGCTCGGATGAGCAGTACAGACGGATAGCCTTGGCGATGGCCGCATAGCTCTTGCTGTACTTCTGCTCCGCAGCCAGCCCCATCAGTGCCGCCATGTCCTCGAAGCCAATCGGATTGAGCTGCTCATCGCGGTCGAAGCGGCGCATAACGAACAGCTTAGCGTTGGCGGATAGGTAGAACTCCGGCACCGCAATCCCCGCCTGTTTGGCTACCGACATGCAGAGGAATTCGTTGATCGCCAGCCCCGGAAACTCATCCCGGCCGCTTTTGATGATCAGCTCAGACGTCTTCGAGGTGAAGCGCTGCGGGCCAGAGCTCTGATGCTCAGGCACCAGTACCTTGGGCTGCACACCGGAGATCCCGGCACGGAGGATATAGCGGTCGACTAGACCGGCAAAAATATCTTCTGCGCCGTCCCAGGTGAGAATTTCTTCCAGTTTTTCGCCGGGGAACTGCTGGCGCGCCAACAGCGCATCAACCTCCGGCGAGCTGACAGTCACCCGCCCGATAGGCGAGCTGCTGCCCGACAGTGCCAACAGCAACATGGGATCAACGTTTGCCACCTTGGCCAAGCGGTTACGCAACTGTTCCAGCACGTAGCCTTCTGGCAGGTTCATCTGGAAAATCGGGTGTAGCTCCCGGTGACGGTACTCATCCAAACGCACAGGCATCAGCAAACTGATCGCCGCCTGCGGATTAGCGTCTTCGTGGTAGCGGAACAGATAGTCCCCCGCACCGGTAAGGATCTTTCCGCTATCGCCCTCTGGCGTTGCAACCTGCAATACGGTCGCCATCAGTCGAATACTCCATGGATTTCGTCCAGCGTGGGCATGGCTGCCGGCACCACGCTGAACTCGCAGTCGAGCGCTGCCAGCACTCGCGCATAAGCCAGCATGCCCACCGACAGATCACCCTTTTCGATAGCGATGATTTTCTGCCGGGTAAGGCCAGCCAGAGAAGCCAGCGCAGCCTGAGTCAGCCCACGATTGAGGCGGCGCTGCCGAAGCTGCTCGCCGAGGCGCAGCGTGATTAGGGAATAGTCCATGTTATGAATACGTTACCAAGTAGAGTAGATGTAACGTATACCTGACCCAATAAAAAATCAATGCGACTGCAAAACTCAAGCTTGAAAGAGCGCGATTGAGGAGCTGAGTGCCACAGGGTGATTGAATTGACGCTGGCAACAAAAAAGCGACAGTTAAGAGCTAATGGCCCGACTGCAACTGCTTGACGAACAGCGCTGACGCAACCCACATCGCCAATTACGCCCTACTACGCACGCTGGCGATGCTTTACCCAAGAGCTGACCACTCCGTTAGAATCCGAGACATTGGCGCCGGCGTAAAAAGCCCGAGCTAGACGGGCCACTGAATACTTTCGGCCTTTTACGCTTACTTTCGGTAAGATCCGCTACATATAAGAATTACGGAAAGTCTGGACATGGATTTCACTCCCATCATCGCGCAGGTTTGGGGCACGCTCGGCTGGTTTATCCCGCTGATGCTGCTGATCGGCCTGCTCAAGTCGCCTTGGGCCAAGGGTCATATTGGTGAACTCTTGGTGCGGCTGTTTGCCCATTGGCAGCTGGATAAGCAAACCTACCGCCGCCTGCACAACGTCACGCTGAATACGCCAGACGGCACCACGCAGATCGACCACGTATTCCTCTCGCCCTACGGCATCTTCGTGCTGGAAACCAAGAACATGAGCGGCTGGATCTTCGGCAGCGAGAAGCAGGCGCAGTGGACGCAGAAGCTCTACAAGCGCACCTTCAAA
>JAIETJ010000118.1 GCA_019745275.1 Pseudomonadaceae bacterium
AGCTTAGCCTCGGCGGCGATCTCTGGAGTGAGCTTTTTCTGGTTATGGTCCATCACACAGCGGTCGACAAACACCTGCGCCACGTCGATTTGGGTACGCATCTCGGCCAGCTTGAAGCGGGTGTTTTGGAAGTGTGAAATCGGCCGGTCGAAGGCCTTGCGCTCGCGCACGTAATCGATGGTCACCTGCAACGCCGCCTCAGCCCCGCCGACCGCGCCACAGGCATTGGTCAGGCGTTCTTGCGCGAGCATATTCATCAAATAGAAGAAGCCGCCCTTGGCATCGCCGAGCACGTTGGTCTTAGGCACCTTGACGTTGGTGAAGAATAATTCGGCGGTGTCCTGGCTCTTCATCCCGAGCTTCTTCAGCGGCGTGCCACGCTCAAAACCGGCCATGCCGCGCTCCACCAAAAACAGGCCCATGGCGTGTTTGTTGGCTGGATCGGTCTTGGCCGCAACTATCACCAGATCGGCCAGAATACCGTTGGAGATAAACACCTTGGAGCCGTTCAGCTCATAGTGATCGCCCTTGTCCACCGCCGTAGTGCGCATGCCGGCCAAATCGGAACCGGCGCTCGGCTCGGTCATCGCCACCGCTAAAATAATCTCGCCACTGATGATGCCCGGCAAGAACCGCGTTTTCTGTTCGGGGCTGCCGTACTCGGTGATATAAGGCCCGCACAGCGCCGAGTGCAGCGGCAACATAAAGCCGGCCTCATTAATGTTGGCCAACTCCTCGCACATGATCTGCTCGTAGCGAAAATCTTTCAGGCCCAGCCCGCCGTATTCTTCATCGGCCCAAGGCAGCAGAAAACCCATCTCACCGGCCTTCTTCCACACCTCGCGGCTGACCACCCCGGCCTCCTCCCAGGCATCCTGATGCGGCACCACCTCCTTTTGCAGAAAGGCGCGGAACGACTCGCGAAACATGTTGTGCTCGGTTTCAAAGTGAATGCGTTGCATGGGCGGCAGCTCCTGACAGGATTGAGGCGTCCCATCAGAGTAGGCGGCGCAGGCGCAAAGGCTCAATGACCCATACGCTCAGCGGTGGTTGACGTTTTCGGCCAGCGGGCCGGAGGAAATTACCGGGGTCAATAAATCTGCACCTGTGGCCAACGAACCCAGCCAAGACTGCATACAATGTCCGCTCGATTATCCCGGGCTGCACCGGACAAGGAACTCGCCGCCATGGCCTCCCCAGACAAACAGCAAAAACGCGCCCAGCGGGCCAAAACCAAGGCCAAGCAGAACCGCTCGGCCAAGCCTAAAGCCAATGTCGTTCATCCGCTGCTGGCCAACCCACTGATCAACGAGCCATTCGATGATGTCGAAATCGATCTGAGCACCTTCGACTTCCAAGACATCGAAGAAAACGGTTTCGACCCGGCGATCTTTGACGACCTGTTCCAGGCGATGCAAGTCGGCGAAGGCATCAGCCTGCTAGCGATGTGCCTGGTGTTCCTGCAATACCCTGTGTTGGAACTGGTGGTGTCTGAGGAAGCCGAAGAACCGGCGACCGACTTTATGATGGGCCTGCTGATCAGCTATCGCGGGATCTTCCACGATGAAGACGAAGACACAGCCGTGGCTTGGATCGGCGGCGACGCCTTCCAGAAGGCCTACAACGAAGCATCGATGATCCTGCAGAAAAAGAACGCTCACGGCAGCCTAGGCGCCCACGTTTAAAAGGGCACAAGGGGTGGTAGCGTCTCTTAGTGAGTGACTGGAACCGACCCATAGCTGACGTTGGCGACAGGCAGAAACCGGCAATAAGCAACGGGCCGCCGGTGCGCCGCTTGGTGAGCGACTGTTCGCACTGCTCGGCGTGGCCAACGTGCTGATTGCCGAGAACGTGCAGACCGTTGGCAAGGCAACGAGCGCCGCGTGGTCAAGGCTGAAAGCCAGCATCGGCACGGCTGTCCGCACACAGCTGTTGAGTGGCGTGCCGGCGATCTTGGAGGTGCATGTCCACAGCGGCACGCAAGGCAGGTCTGATGCAGCGCTTTATACGGTGGTTCAGGAGCTGCTGGACAAACAGGTGAATAAATCCATCGCCAATCACGGCGGCAAGATTTCGATTGTCGAGATTCTGCGCGGCAAGCTGTTTATCGTCATGAGCGGCGGCTGTCAGGGCTGCGCGTCCTCGCAGGTGACGCTGCGCCAGGGTTTTGAAGTTATGCTGAAAAGAGTCGCCCCCGAAATCGAAGAAATTGTCGATACCACTCACCACGCAGTGGGCAAACAGCCCTTCTTCCCGCGCCAAGAGGTGCCCTTATGAGCAATCGACTCGCCCTAGAAAGCGTCGCAGCGTCTGCCACCGTCGCCACGCTTGACGATCTCGCCACGTTGGCCAACTACTCGCTGATGGACACGCTCAACTGCGATCCTCAGGCGACAGCTGACGGCGACGACCATGCGCCGCGCCAAGTGTTCAGCGGCCACTATGTGCCGGTCAAACCCACGCCCATCGACTCCCCGGAGTACGTCGCACACAGCCAAAGCTTGTTCCGCGAACTGGGTTTTGCCGACAGCCTGGCGCAGTCGGCGGATTTCGTACGGATGTTTTCCGGCGACCTCAGCCAGGTTCCGCCGCCGCTGCGCAAGGTCGGCTGGGCGACGGGCTATGCACTGTCTATCTACGGCAAAGAATATTACCAACAGTGCCCGTTCCGCACAGGCAACGGCTATGGCGACGGTCGTGCCGTGTCCGTGCTGGAGGCGGTGATCAACGGTCGCCGCTGGGAAATGCAGCTCAAAGGTGGCGGCCGCACGCCGTACTGCCGAGGTGCGGACGGTCGCGCCGTGTTGCGCTCGAGTGTCCGCGAGTTCCTCGCACAGGAGCACATGCACGCGCTCGGCGTGCCAACCTCGCGATCGCTGAGTTTGTACGTGTCGAAAAACGAGCAGGTCCAGCGGCCGTGGTACTCACCAGGCTCGTACGCGCAGGACCCCGACCGGCTGGTAACGGAGGCCGTCGCCATCACGACGCGGGTTGCGCCGTCATTTATTCGGGTCGGCCAACTCGAGCTGTTCGCTCGCCGTGCGCGCAAGCAGGAGCACCCGCAAGCGCTGCAGGAACTGGAGCAGATGGTGTTGCACTTGATCGCGCGTGAGTACGCGGAGGTTATCGACCCGCAGCTTGGTACCCGCGCAAAAGTGCTGTTGCTGGCGCGTGCGTTCCGCAGCCGGCTGACCTCGCTGGTGGCCAACTGGATTCGCGTCGGCTACTGCCAGGGTAACTTCAACGGCGACAACTGCGCGGCAGGTGGTTTCACCCTCGACTACGGCCCGTTCGGGTTCTGCGAAGTGTTCGATCCGCACTACCAGCCGTGGACGGGTGGTGGAGAACACTTCGCGTTCCTCAATCAACCGGTGGCAGCGGAGCGCAACTTCCAGATGTTTTGCGCGGCCTTGCGGCCGTTGCTGAGCGCGCATCAGGGCGCTCTTGATCAGAACAGCTTGGTTCAGGACAGCCTGCAGCAGCTCGAGGAGATTCGCAGTGGCTTTGCGGCAGTGATGCAAACGCAAATGGAGCAGATGTGGGCGGCCAAGCTGGGGCTGGTTAGGTTTCACCCCGCGTTGTTCAGCGAGCTGGAAACGCTTATGCGGCAAACGCCGGTCGATTACACCGTGTTCTTCCGCGAACTCTCGACGCTGCCTGACGACATGGGCCCACTGAAAAAAAGCTTCTATCCGGGCGCACAACAAAACAACGACAGGCTGCAGCAGCGGTGGTCCGAGTGGCTGACGTTATGGCAATCGTTGGTCGGCATTGGCAGTACCAGCAACACCAATACCGCAGCCAGCGACCGTGAGGCGCTGGCGAGGCAGATGAAACGGGTCAACCCTAAATACACGTTGCGTGAGTGGTTTCTTGTGCCAGCGTACAGCCACGCGAGCGCGGGCAACTACGCGCTGGTGCGCGAGCTGCAGGCCATCATGACCCAGCCCTACGCCGAACAGGCGCAGGCGGTGGAGGACAGCTACTACCGGCGCAAACCGGCGGAGTTCTTTAATGTCGGTGGCTTGTCGCATTTGAGCTGCTCGTCATGACGTCTCGAATACTGACGGGGGCGGCAGAGGCCCCTGCCGACGAGGCCGTCGTCGCCTACCACGAGCGGACTAAACATCACTTTCACCGCTACGCCGCCGCGCTGGGCTACATGGATTGAGCAACGCAGCCCGACCCGTTTCGGCGCTACGCGGGAGCAGAACTGGTGCGTCTGCCGCTGCCCAAAGCCGGCCGCCCGCTGGCGTATTGGCAGCTGTATGCCAGCGCGAGCGTGCCGCCGCTGCCATTGTCGCTGGCGTCGGTCTCACTGTTTTTCCGCTATGCACTGTCGCTGACGGCATGGAAACAATCGGGTGATACCACTTGGCCGTTGCGGGTAAATCCCTCCAGCGGCAACCTGCATCCGACCGAGGGCTAGGGCAGAAGTCGGGGCGCAGACAAACGCCGATTTAAGGCGTGGACAGTCGTTAGCTATCAGTGCAAAGCAAGTTGAGGTGAATTTATTTCCCCTACTGGAAACGTCCGCTTTTGGCCGACAGCTGCCGGTCACCAGGGACTGCAACCGCCCACAAGCCAACACTCGCAAAGACTACGCAACCAGGGCAATTCAGTAACGCCTGATGTTCGATGCAATTTCGTTACGCCTGAATGAGCAGCCCTTCGACGACGACTAACCACGCCCCCTGCTTTGGCTTACCCAGTCAGCGCTTGTCGGCATAGACCACCGCGGCCTACCATCGGCGCGTTTGTTTAGCGAGACCAGCCATGCGCGAAAGCACCATTGCCAGCCATTTTGTCCGTGCCGCTTTGCGCGGTGCCGAGCAACAGGGCCACGACTGCAGCGCCATCCTGCGCCAGTTGAATATCCAGCCTGCGCTGTTGGATGAACCGCGCGCGCGCATCGCCCCTGAGCAATTTGCCCAATTGCTGCAACACCTCTGGGAGTATCTGGACGACGAGTACATGGGCTTTGGCAGCCAGCGCAGTAAGCGCGGCACCTTTGCCATGATGTGTTACGCCATCATCCATTGCCGCTCGCTGGAGAAAGCCTTGGTGCGCGGCGGGCTGTTTTATAGCCTGTTCCCCGAGGCGCCGAGCATTCATCTGCGCCGCGAAGGCGACTGGGCGCGTTTAACCGTGGATGACGCCAACCTGCGTGACCCCGAGCATTTTTTGGTCGAGAGTTTGCTGGTGATCTGGCATCGGCTTGGCAGCTGGTTGATCGGCCAACGTATTCGTTTACAAGAAGTGACTCTGGCCTATCCAGAGCCGGCCCACAGTGGCGAATATCAGCAGCTATTCCCCTGCACTCGACGCTTCGCCGCTGGCAGCACCAGCCTATTGTTTCAGGCCCGTTATCTGGACATGCCGCTGCTGCAAGATGAGCGCACCCTCAAGCAGTTCCTCCTGCATTCACCAGCCGACCTACTTGCCCGCCCAGACGGCGGCGACAGTTTAGTCAGCCAGATTCGCCGCCAACTGGGCCGCGACTGCAACCGCTGGCCAGACCTAGAAGCGGCTGCGCGGCAACTTAATATGAGCCCGCAAACCCTGCGCCGGCACCTCAGTGAAGAGGGTTCGAGTTTTCAGGAACTCAAAGACCAACTGCGCCGCGACCTAGCGATTTATCACCTAGCACGCGGCGAGCTGACGCTGCAGGACATCGCCGAACAACTGGGATTCTCTGAACCCTCAGCTTTTCACCGCGCCTTCAAAAAATGGACCGGCCTGACCCCCGGCGCTTACCGCGCCAATCCGCAGGGTTAACTAGCGCGCAAAAAAAACGGGAGCCGCAATGGACTCCCGTACTGACAATCAGCAAACACCAACAGCAGCTTAATCTAAAGCCAGCCCTTGGTGGACAACCTTACCTGTGCCCCAAAGAGCCACGGGGGAATTCTGGCAAATGTTGCCGGGCTTTTGCGTAGCACTTTGTAAGGCTCTGTAAAGAACTGTAACCAGCACGCCAAGCTGGCGATGCCCAGCGCCGCACGGCACACTATCAGCATGACCCCAGATATTTACCACCCAGCCTGTTGCAGCCCACTGCTCGCCCACTGGCCCTTGCCGCTAGCGCTGCGCGGCAGCCAGTTGCTGAGCTGCAATTTCGACCCAGCGCAACTCAAGGCCGACGACTTTGCGCGCTGTGGCATTGCGCCGCCCAAGGGCGTAGCCAAGCGCCAAACGGAGTTTTTGGCAGGCCGCCTGTGCGCCCGCCAAGCCCTGCAACAGCTCACGGGCACCCCAGCGGTGCCCGCGGTCGGCGCCGATCGGGCGCCATGCTGGCCGGCCGGAGTGGTCGGCTCTATCAGCCATGGCGACGGCTGGGCCGCCGCACTGGTAGCCACACAGGCCGACTGGCGTGGGCTGGGGCTGGATATTGAACGCTTGATGAGCACGGAGCGGGCCGCGCGATTACAGGCGAGCATCCTCACCCCGGCAGAATTAGCGCGCTTGGCCGAGTATCCTGCGGCGCAGCAAGCGTGGCTGGTGAGCCTGACCTTCTCGCTGAAAGAAAGCCTGTTCAAGGCGCTCTACCCGCTGGTGCAGCAGCAGTTTTACTTTCAGGATGCCGAGCTGCTCAGCCATTCACCTGAGGGCGAGGCGCAACTGCAACTGCGGCGCGATCTCGGCCCCGACTGGCCCGCTGGCAGCCCGCTAAACGGGCAGTTCGTGCAGCTTGGTGAGCGGCTGTTAAGCCTGGTGAGCATCCCCGCGTAACCGGCTGTTGAAAAACTACCAGCGTTGCCAATACGGCGGCCTCGCTTAGATTTTTTCAAAGCTAGGCACGCGTTACGTGTGCAAGTAGTCAACAACCGGAGCAGACAAAGTTCGCGCTGAATGTGTTTTTAAAATTGATGCTCGAACGCCGCAGCGATGTTGCTTGAACGTTTGAGTTTCGCCCTTACGGCGAGTCACTTCTGGCAGTCGCCCCAGAAGTAACCAAGAAGGCTTGCCCCTGCCATTCGGGTCTCGCTACGCTCGACTTCCCTCACGCAATCATTGCTTCGTGGGCCCGCTGCGACGGGCCATCCATGGCCCAACACAGCTCTCGCGGCATCCTGCCGCTCAACCCGCTACGCAACGATTGCGCTCGGCCTACTGAAAAGGGGCGCTTGTCCGGGCGCGAATGAATTGGTTCGACGCGCCAGCCTATCGGCTGTAAGTTTGCAAAAGCCAAAGGCAATCAGAAATAGGCCTAACGACTCGGTCCAAAAGTACCATCAGGAGGCCGAGTGCAGGTGTTGCATAGAGGGACGTTTGGCAGGAAGCCAAACGAGGCATGTTGGGCCATGGATGGCGCGTCGTGCCGCCCCTCGCAGCAGCACCGGAGCGAGGGAAGTTGAGCGCAGCGAAACCCGGATGTTGGGCGCGCTTTCTCTTTGGTTACTTTCTCTTTTGCGCGAGCAAAGAGAAAGTGACTCGCCGAGGGGCGAAACCGGTAGTGGCCATACCGCAATGTAAGCGGGTGGAGCGTTAGAAATTGGCACACATGTAGCGGGTGCATAACCTTTTTCAACGCTCTGTTAACCGCGCATTAGCGCTTTGCCGCTGCGGCCAGAGCAAGCTAAACCGCGCACCACCGAGGCTGTCGCTGGTGGCGATGAGGGCGCGCCCGGCGTGCCAATGAATAATCCGCCGCACAATCGACAGCCCCAAGCCATGCCCGCCCGAAGCGCGAGTTCGGCTGTCGTCTAAGCGTAAAAACGGCGTGAACAGCCGCTCCCACTCCGCCTCGGGCACGCCGGGGCCGTCGTCTTCGACATCTAATTGGCAGTGCGTGGCAGTTAAGTGATAACTCACCCTTACTCGCGTTTCGGCGTGGCGCATGGCATTGGTCACCAAGTTTTGCAGGGCGCGGTGCAGGTAACGCAGCTCGCCTTCCACCATTACCGGCACAGCGCCCGGTGGCGTGCCGCGCTGCAGATGCACCTCGGGGCGCAGCAACGCCTGCTCGGTGAGCACCTGATCGAGCAAGGCATCCAGATCAACCCACTGAAACTGCAAGGGCGGCGCACCCTGCTCCAAGCGCGCATAGGTGAGCATCTCATCGACTAAACGATCGAGCTCTTGGATGTCGCTGTCCATGCCCTGCTGATATTTACGCCGGGCCGCGTCAGTAGGCGCATCGCCGAGCATCTCAAGGCCAAAGCGCAAACGCGCCACCGGGGTACGCAACTCATGAGACACGGCGCGGACCATCTCGCGTTGAATGGTCAGCAGTTGCTGCAACTGCATGGCCATGTTGTTAAAGGCGGTTGCCAAGCGACCCACCGAGTCCGCCCCGCCCGCACTAGCGCGGGCACTCAAGCCACCGGCAGCAATGCGCGTGGCGACGCTCTCCAAACCGCGCAAGCGGCGCTCCAGCTGGCGCACTAACAGATACACAATCAGGCCGATTAAGCTCAGCCCGAGCAGGCCGATCACCACCAATAACTGCGGCGAGGCCGGATTCATCAAATACAGCGGACCAATTTCCAGCACCCAAGGGCTGGCCAGCACGCCGGCAAAAATATGCACGGCGTCGCCGTTTTGCCCCAAGGTCATGACCGTATCGCCCTCCGTCACACGGCGGCGCTGATCTTCATCGAGAGGCGTTTGCTTGGCATCCAGCAAGCGCAGGGGAAAACCAAATTTCTTGCTGCGCTTGAGCTCCGCCAACCGCTGCGGTTGCTCGGCTTCTGGGTAGCGCTGCAGCTCATCGCTGAGCATGTACACGGTGGCTCGGGCCAATTGCTCGCTGACCTGCTGTACATCACCGACCAACACCAGTTCGGGCGCGGCACTGATTAAGCTGTACACCTTGGCCGCGTGCGGGCCGTTCTGGCGCACCAACACCCGGCCACCCAGCAGTTGCGTGCGTTCTTTGGCAGTTAACGGCTGCTCAGGCAAACCCTGCACCGCCAAGCCAATCCCGAGCAGGCTTTGCAACTGACGCACGCTGCTGCGCCGCTGCGGCTCGCTGAGTGGTTTGAGGTTATCGGCCATCAAGCGAAAGGTGCCCTGCGCCAAGTGCTCGCGGTACTCATCGCTGCGCGCCTGATTGACCCACTGCAAAGCCAGCGCGCCGAGCAACGCGACCAACACCAACGCCGCCAACATGCCGCCATAAATGCGCAGGAAGATCGAATTCACAGCGCTTGCGCCGCCTGCGCGACAAACAAATAGCCCTTGCCACGCACGGTTTTAATCACCCGTGGATGCTCGGGGTCATCGCCAATTTTCGGCCTAATCCGCGAAATACGCACATCGATGGAGCGATCCAAGCCGTCGTAGCCGATCCCGCGTAAGGCGGTAAAAATTTCCTCGCGCGAGAGGATTCTCCCGCTATTGGCCGCCAGCAGCCAGAGCAAATCAAACTCGGCGCTGGTCAGTTCAATGCTGGCGTCGTGCAGGCTGGCTTCACGGCGGGCGTGGTCAATCAGCAGCGCGCCGAACGCCAAGCACTCACTGGCCAGCGGCGACGTTACGGCGCTGGTTAAATTGCGCCGCAGCAAGGCATGCACGCGGGCCAACAAAAGCCGTGGCCGCACCGGCTTGCACACGTAATCATCGGCCCCCATCTCCAGCCCCAACACCTGATCCATGTCGTCGGCCAGCGCGGTGAGCATCAAAATCGGCCCGGCATAGTGCTGGGCGCGCAACTGCCGACAAATCGACAGGCCGTCTTCGCCCGGCAGCATCAAGTCGAGAATCACCAACGCCGGTTGCTCGCGCAAAATCCGCGCGACCGCCTGCGCACCATCGGCCTCAATCGCCACGGCCAAGCCATTGCTGGCCAAGTACTCGCGGGTCAGCTCGGCCAAACGCAGATCGTCTTCGACAATAAGAATTTGCCCACCTACTTGCTGCGCTGCCATTTGCTCACCCATTAACCAGCCATTGCCGGCCACACACGTCGCCAGCCGGCGCGCGCCAACAGCCGCGCAAAAACCGCCATTGTAGCAATCAAGGCCGCTCTGCACAGTGCATGCCAAGGCGCAACAGAAACACAACATATAGTGTTGCACTGAGAAGTCACCTGCATCTTCTGTGCGCCAGGAAAAAACCTGCTCAGCGGCGACGAGTGGCGCAATAACAGCGGCCCCAGTGCTCATGCGGGTTAGCCGAAGTTACCCAAGGTTAACCCACAGGGTTATCCACAGGCGAGCCCAAACAGTTGTCTTGCAATGAGGTCCTTAGCGCTCTATCTTGTATCCCAAGCGCGACAAACATCTATATATGGGGTTTTCGCAAGATTACAGACACAACTGAACCGCTTCTCCGTAAGCCTTCAGCGGCCCCCTTGGGTAGGCCTAAACGCTCTTTTAAAGCAACCTCTACCGCACTCGCGGTGAATTCTAAAGAAGCCCGTAATAAAGCGTGACTACGGACTTAATTGGGTGTACCGCCACATGCGGCCACCACTAAATGTTGTGGTTTTGCTTAATCGGCAAAACTGCAGATCTCATAGCCAGGGAAGTGCTTGAGTCGTGCCCCTCTCTGACCTATTTGCACACGAAAACAAGCCCAGCACTGCGCTGGGCCTAAGCCGTTGCCTACACGTTACCCGAGCAGTACGTACACCAAGCACCCCAAGTGTCTAACTCGATAAATACAGAACACGGAGACCATTAATGCATACCGATACCTCCCGCGAAACGCCGATGGCCAGCCCCAACCAAGCCGACGACAGCTTGCTCGACGTAGCCAGCACCGCGCCCGGCCAACTGCGCGTGATCAAACGTAACGGCAGCGTAGTGCCTTACACCGATGACAAAATCACCGTGGCCATCACCAAAGCGTTTCTCGCGGTTGAGGGCGGCGTTGCTGCAGCCTCTTCGCGCATCCACGAAACTGTGGAGCGTCTGACCGAACAAGTCAGCGCCACCTTCAAGCGCCGTATGCCATCGGGCGGCACTATTCATATCGAAGAAATCCAAGACCAAGTTGAACTGGCCTTGATGCGCGCCGGCGAGCAAAAAGTCGCCCGCGACTACGTGATTTACCGCAACGAGCGCTCCAAAGAGCGCGCCACCCGTGGCAGCCAGCAGCCAAGCAAAGCCCACCCAAGCATCCGCGTAACCCAAGCCGACGGCAGCCTTAGCGCCCTCGATCTGGGCCGCATGCACACCATCATCAGCGAAGCCTGCGAAGGCTTGGCCGAAGTTGATGGTGAGCTGATCCAAAGCGAAACCCTGAAGAACCTGTACGACGGCGTGGCCCAGAACGATGTGAATACCGCCTTGGTCATGACCGCCCGTACCTTGGTTGAGCGTGAGCCGAACTACTCGTTCGTGACCGCCCGCCTGCTGATGGACACCCTGCGCGGCGAAGCCCTGGGCTTTCTCGGCATCGCCGCCAGCGCCACTCACCACGAGATGGCCGATCTGTACGCCAAAGCCCTGCCGGCTTATATCGCCAAAGGCATCGAGCTGGAATTGCTCAACCCAGTGTTGGGCGACTTCGACCTAGAACTGCTGGGCAAAGCAATCAACCACGAACGCGATCAGCAGTTCACTTATCTCGGCCTGCAAACCCTCTACGACCGTTACTTCATCCACACCGACGGCGTACGCATCGAGTTGCCGCAAGTGTTCTTTATGCGCGTGGCCATGGGCCTGGCGATTGCTGAACAGCAAAAAGAACAACGCGCCATCGAGTTCTACAACCTGATTTCCAGCTTCGACTACATGGCCTCCACGCCAACCCTGTTCAACGCCGGCACCCTGCGCCCGCAATTGTCCAGCTGCTACCTGACCACCGTACCGGACGACCTGTCGGGCATTTACCACGCCATCCACGACAACGCCATGCTGAGCAAATTTGCCGGTGGTCTGGGCAACGACTGGACCCCAGTGCGCGCACTGGGCGCTTACATCAAGGGCACCAACGGTAAATCCCAAGGCGTGGTGCCGTTCCTGAAAGTGGTTAACGACACCGCCGTGGCCGTGAACCAGGGTGGCAAGCGTAAGGGCGCCGTGTGCGCGTACCTTGAAACCTGGCACATGGATATCGAAGAGTTCATCGAGCTGCGCAAGAACACTGGTGATGACCGTCGCCGCACCCACGACATGAACACCGCCAACTGGATTCCAGACCTGTTCATGAAGCGCGTGTTCGACGACGGTCCTTGGACTCTGTTCTCGCCATCCGAAGTACCGGACCTGCACGACCTGTTCGGCAAGCCGTTCGAAGAGCGTTACGAGTACTACGAAGCCATGGCTGGCTACGGCAAAATCAAGCTGTTCAAAACCGTGCAGGCCAAAGACCTGTGGCGCAAAATGCTCTCCATGCTGTTTGAAACCGGCCACCCATGGTTGACCTTCAAAGACCCGTGCAACCTGCGCAGCCCGCAGCAGCACGTGGGCGTGGTCCACAGCTCGAACCTGTGCACCGAGATCACCCTGAACACCAACAAAGACGAAATTGCTGTGTGCAACTTGGGCTCGGTCAACCTGCCGAACCACATCATCAACGGCAAGCTCGACACCGTTAAGCTGCAAAAGACCATCAACACCGCGGTGCGGATGCTCGATAACGTTATCGACATCAACTACTACTCGGTGCCACAGGCGCAGAACTCCAACTTCAAGCACCGTCCAGTCGGCTTGGGCATCATGGGCTTCCAGGACGCGTTGTACCTGCAGCACATCGCCTACGGTTCGGACGCGGCAGTTGAGTTCGCCGACAAATCCATGGAAGCGGTCAGCTACTACGCCATCCAGGCTTCCTGCGATTTGGCCGATGAGCGCGGCGCTTACGAGACCTTCCAAGGTTCGCTGTGGTCGCAAGGCGTGTTGCCGCTCGATTCGCAAAACCTGCTGATCGAAGCCCGTGGCGCCAAGTACATCTCGGTCGACCAAGCCGAAAGCCTCGATTGGGCACCGGTGCGAGCGCGCGTGCAGAAAGGCATTCGTAACTCCAACATCATGGCCATCGCACCGACCGCGACCATCGCCAACATCACCGGCGTATCGCAGTCGATCGAACCGACCTACCAAAACCTGTATGTGAAATCCAACCTGTCCGGCGAATTCACCGTGATCAACCCCTACCTAGTCCGCGACCTGAAAGCACGCGGCCTGTGGGACTCGGTCATGATCAACGACCTGAAGTACTACGACGGCTCCGTGCAGCAGATCGACCGCATTC
>JAIETJ010000078.1 GCA_019745275.1 Pseudomonadaceae bacterium
CACACCCACGCCGACTACCGCGAGCACTCGCTGAATGTGCTGGAGCGCTTGGCCGAACGCTATCACCACCACGCCTGCCTGCACGCCATCGAAGTGCTTAACGAGCCGCGCTGGGACGTGCCTACCGATTACCTGAAAAGCTACAACATCGACGCCTACCATCGTATCCGCAAGCACTGCAGCGCGGCGGACGTCAGCGTGGTGTTCCATGATGGTTTTCGCGATTACCACGAATACCTAGGCTTTATGCAGGCCCCGGAGTTTGCCAACGTGGTGTTTGATATTCATCGCTACCAATGCTTTGAGCGCGGCGATATCGACAGCGACATTTACACCCATATGCACAAAGCCGCAGGCGCGTGGAAAACCGAAGCCGACGGCATCATCACGCAAATGGGCATGCCCGCCTATTGCGCCGAATGGAGCTTGGGGCTGGATTTAAAAGTCGTATCCTTATGGGCTGAGGGGCCGTTTAACCACGCCCTTGACCACATGGATAGCTTCCAGCAAAACACCGCCTATCGCGGCTACGCCGCCGCGCAATTGTTGACCTTCGAGAAGTATCAAGGTTGGTTCTTCTGGAGCTACAAAACCGAAACCACCCCGGCCTGGTGCTTTCGCGAATGCGTGCAACGCGGCTGGTTGCCGGACAATTTTGCCTGAGTATAACTGGCGATTTTTGTCGTAACCCTGCGCGCCCCACATGGATGTGCGCGCAACAGAGGTTTTGCGTAGGGTGGACAACGCGCAGCTTGGCCACCATCGCCCAACCGCTACATGGCTCAAGGCCTATTTTGCAGAGAGTCTGAAACCGCCCGGTGGGTTACGCGGTGCACTGACTGCGAGCAGAAGTTAAAGCCGGCGTGGCGCCGCTAACCCACCCTACGAACTCATGCGCCCCGGTGGAAAACGCTTCGCGGTTTTCCACCCTACGAAGCTTAATCTGCTGCCACCGCACTGCCAGGCGGCGCTGTGGTCAACGAACAAACATCGCTGGTGCAGACCAAATAGCGTTCTTGCGCGGGCCTATTGAGCAGCAGTTTGCGTTGGTAGTGACGCTCTAAGCCGACATGAAAGCTAATGGTCAAGAGTGTCGCATTCGGCAGCTCGCGGTAGAGCATGTCCATCATGCACTCTTCGCCTTTGGGGTCGAAGGCATCGGTGGCCTCCTCGATAAACACCCACGCCGGTTGCTGCAAAAACAACCGAGCAATACCCAGCCGTTGTTGCGCGCGCAGTGGCAACACCCGATCCCAGCTGTCCACCTCACCCAAGCGCGGCGCCAGCCAAGCAATCCCGGCGCACTCCAGCGCATGGTGCATGGCCGCCAAACTGAAATGCTCGGCGGTTTGCGGGTAACTGAGCACCGACTGCAAACTGGCATAGGGCAAAAATGGCCGCTGCGGTAAAAAACTGATCGGCGCGCCCTCGGGCAACCAGACTTCGCCGTGGCCCCACGGCCACAGACCGGCCACCACTTTGAACAGGCTAATAGTCACCGTCGGATCGCCGGCAATCAGCACGTGTTCGCCACGCCTAATCACCTGATTGAAACCCTCCAGCAACACCAGTCCATCGGGGTTGGCGATACACAGGTCGCGCAGCACCAAATCATGCTGATTCGACTGCAGCACACTAATGCGATGTTCTTGCGGCTCGCCGGCTTGTTCATCGAGCAATTGCATATCGTGATACAGGCTCAGCACCCGCTGCACCGAGGCGCGGCAATGAGCCAACTCACCGAGGTTATCAATCGGCCAAGACAGCGCCGAGGTGAGTTTCTGAAAGGCCTGCGCGGCTTGCATCAGCACCCCCAGGGTCATGCCGCCGGCGATGTATTGCGGGGCCATCAGCAAGATCGGAAACACCGGCAACAAGGCGCCGTAACCGGACGAAAACGACACTATGCCCAGATAGCCGAGGGTCTGCCGATTCCAGCGCTGGCTCAGTTTGGCAAAGAACGCGGCGGCATTTTGTCGCTCGATACCCTCGCCATGCATCAGCGCAATCGACTCAGAATTGGAGCGCGAATGGCCCAAGCCGAAACGAAAATCGGCCTCGGCGGTTTGCAGCTTATTGGTCGCGGTAATCAACGGCCGGCCCAGCAACAGACCAAAAAAAGTCCCCGCACCGGCATAGGCAAACGCCAGAATCACCATATAACCGGGGACCAAAAAGCTGGTACCTGGAAACATCGCGCTGCCCGTTACCGAAAGCAAAATATCCACGAAACTGCCGAAAATCAGCAGCGAATACACCAGCGAATGGGCCAAGCCAATTGAGCTTTCGGTGACGATACGGATGTCTTCGGCAATCCGCCCATCCGGGTTGTCGTGTTCGCCGCCGACCAACTGCAACTGATAGTGATGACCGCGGGTCATCCACTGGTCGAGCACCTTGGCGGTCAGCCAGCGCCGCCAATCCAGTTGTAACCAGCGTTTTACCTGCATATGCAGGGCGGTCACGGCCATGGTCAGGACGAAGATCAGCACGAAGGTGCCGACTTGCAGCAACAAGTCATTTAGCGACTTGTCTTCCAGCGCATCGAACAGCTCGCGGCTCCAGTAGTTCATCCAAATCGCCAGCCCTACCTGGGCCAAGGTGAACAAAAGTAAGGCCAAGGTATAGCCGCGCACCTGCCATTTATTCGCCGAGTTCCAGTACGGTGTTACCAGCCGCAAAAATTGCCACGGCAGCCGCCGCGCGGGGAGTTCGGCCAGTGGCGCACGCATTTAATGCACGTCCCCTAGAGTGCTGCCACGGCACAGTTGCGCGGCGAGATTGGCGGCACCGAACAGGCCCAGTTGCTCGTTAAGCACCACATGCACAGGGATCGACTGGAGTAATTCGCCCATCGGCGGCTTGTTAGCGAAGGCGGCAATAACCGCCGGTTCTTGCAGAAAACGGAGCATTTTCGGCGCTATACCACCGCTCAAATACACCCCGCCATGGGCCAAACTGAATAAGGCCAAATTGCCCGCACTGGCGGCAAAAGTCAGGGCAAACAAACGTAGCGCCGCACACGCCAAAGGCTCCTGCTGCTCGCCCGCCTGCGAAATGGCGTGGGCACTAAGCGACGCGGCGTTTAGCAGCACCCCGCGACCGGCGAGAAAACTATAAATCCGCTCAAGACCATGCCCCGACAACAGCAACTCTTGGCTGGCGCGGCCATAAGCACTTTGCAGCGCCTGACAAAGAGCCAGCTGCTCGGCACCTTGCGGGGCGAAATCGGCCAAACCGCCTTGGCTGGCTAACACTTGCCACTGCCCGGCGCACGGCAGCAACAACGCCATGCCTAAACCGGTGCCGGCGCCGATTAATGCACGCACCCCAGCGGCCTGCGGCACGCCAACTTGCAGGGTACAGAGATCGCTGGCCGGCAGCGCATTGAGGGCATACGCCTGAGCGGCAAAATCATTCAACAGACGCACCTTCGCGATGCCAAACTGCTCACTGAGCTGCGCGGCGTCGAGCAACCAGGGCAAATTGGTCATCTGAATGCGCTGGTCTTCTAGAGGGCCGGCGACGGCAATACACGCCACTTCTGGACGCTCACCGGGGCTTAAAAACTGCGCCAAGATGGCCGCTAAACTGGGATAGTCGTGGCCGGCAAAACGCTGTTCGCGCAGCGTGCGCCAGCCGGTGGCGCAAGGCTCCGCTAACAAAAGACGGGTATAGGTTCCGCCAATATCGGCCGCCAGAAAAACCATCCTCACCCCCATTGATTACGGCTACTACAAGCGCAAAGCCTACAACAAAGGTTTACCGCGCTAACAGCCCGCACTCAGATCAAGTGCTCCAGCCGATTACTCGCTGGCTAAGGCCGCCAAGGCGGTTTCCACAGCCTCAATCAAGGCCGGATCATCGGTCGTGGTGCGCGGCGAAAAGCGCGCCAACACGCGACCATCTGGGCCGAGCAAAAACTTTTCAAAGTTCCAGCTGATATCGCCGGGAAACTCCGCGCCCTCACCCGCCAGCAAACGGTACAAGGGATGGCGCGCCGGACCATTGACTTCAAGCTTGCTACTGAGCGGAAAACTAACCCCGTAGTTGAGCCGGCAGAATTCACCAATCTGCTCTTCGCTGTCTGGCTCTTGCCCGGCGAACTGATTACACGGCAAACCCAGCACATGAAAACCTTGCCCGTGATACTGCTGATACAAGGCTTGCAGGCCCGCATATTGCGGGGTTAATCCGCACTTGGAAGCAACGTTTACCACCAACAAAACTTGACCCTTAAACGTCGACAGCGGCAGTTCCTGGCCGTCTAGCGCACGCAAATTCAGGTCGTGAAAGGCACTCATGTAGATCTCCCTATACATCTATAACAGACAAAAAAAGCGCCCTTAGGCGCTTTTCTGTGTAGCTCATTGTTGCCTTATCTCAGCGTAGCAGCTGATCAATTAATGGTGGTGACCACCCTCGCCATGGATGTGACCGTGAGCCAATTCTTCGGCACTGGCGTCACGTACGCTGACGATTTTTACTGCGAAGGTCAGGCGCTGGCCAGCCAGTGGGTGATTGCCATCAACAATCACGTCATCGCCTTCTAGGGCACGAACGGTAACAATTTGCATGCCGCCATCGGGAGCCGATGCGTGAAACTGCATGCCAACTTCCATTTCTTCAACGCCTTCGAACATGTCGCGACCCAAAGTCGCTACCAATTCAGCGCTGTATTCGCCGTAAGCGTCTTGCGGCTCAACCGACACGGTCAACTCGTCGCCAGCTTGCTTGCCTTCAAGGGCTTTTTCCAAGCCAACAATGATATTACCTGCGCCTTGCAGGTAGGCCAGCGGTGCGCCGCCAGCAGAGCTATCGATCACCTCACCGGCATCGTTGGTCAGGGTATAGTCGATAGAAACAGCCTTATTGGCAGCGATCAGCATGGGGCAGAACCTTTTGCGAAAGAATAATGAACGGACAAGTTTAACCAAGGCCTCAACTGAAAGCGAACCAAGTGCTGACCAACGGGGGAAATTATGCCCAGATGCACAGCTTTTACCGAACAACCCCGCCGATTCAGCGCGCCTGCTTGATTTCCATCAGGATCCACAAGGCCACTGGGTGACAAACTTGTCGTGCGGTCACAGCCAACACCTGCGCCATCAGCCACCTTGGCAAAACCGCCCGTGGGTGCTGGCGGCTGAGCAACGTCAAGCTAGGCTGGGAGAAGACTTCCCCTGCGGCTGGTGCAAGCAGCGTGTGACTGACTCAACTCTAAATGAGAACCACTGATGCAATCAGGCACAATTTTAGTCATTAACTGCGGCAGTTCATCCATCAAATTTGCCTTGGTCAACGCCCAGCAGGGCGATTTTGCCTTGAGCGGCCTGGCCGAGCGTTTAGGCTCTGCAGAGGCGGTGCTGCACTGGCAGCTCGATGGGCAAAAACACGATTTAGCCATTGCTGGCGCCGACCATCGCGCCGCCCTCGCGCACTTACTGCCCCTGGTGCAGCAGGTAGCCGGTAATCAGTTAGTTGGCATCGGTCACCGGGTGGTGCATGGCGGCGAACATTTCACGGCCGCCAGCCGTATCGATGCCGCCACTTTAGCGGCGATTCGCGCTACCGCACCGCTGGCACCGCTGCATAACCCGGCCAACTTACAAGGCATAGAAGCCGCGCTGGGGCTGTTCCCGGAGTTGCCGCAGGTGGCGGTGTTTGACACCGCCTTCCATCAAACGCTGCCCGAACATGCTTACCGCTACGCGCTACCCGAGGTGCTGTACCGAGAGCATGGCGTGCGCCGCTATGGCTTCCACGGCACCAGCCACCGCTACGTTAGCGTACGCGCCGCCGAGCTGAGCGGTTTACCGGTGAGCAACAGTTGTTGGTTGTCGGCACACTTAGGTAACGGCTGTTCGACCTGCGCCATCGTCGATGGCCAGAGCCGCGACACCAGCATGGGCCTCACCCCGCTGGAAGGCTTGGCCATGGGCACGCGCAGTGGCGATGTGGATGCCAACTTGTTCGGCCACCTGTCGCGCACCCTTGGCTGGAGCCTAGAAAAAATCGAACAGATGCTCAATCAGCACAGCGGCTTGCTCGGGCTGTCTGGGCTGTCTAATGACATGCGCAGCTTGGAACAGGCCAGTGCGCAAGGACATGCCGGCGCGAGCTTGGCCATTGAGGTGTTTTGCTACCGTTTGGCAAAGTCGCTGGCGGCCATGAGCTGCGCCTTACCACGCTTGGACGGGCTGATTTTTACCGGCGGGATTGGCGAAAATTCGGCCCTAGTGCGCAGCAAAACCGTGGCCCATCTCACCCTGCTTAATCTGCAACTCGAGCCGACCGCCAATGCCGCCTGTGTGCGCGGCCAGAGCGGGCCTATCGAGTTGCCGGGCCATCCGCGGGTACTGGTGATTGCCACCAATGAAGAGCGGCAAATCGCCCTCGACACCCTAGCGACCATCCAGCTTGTCACTGACGTCAATTAAGGACTCTCCATGCATACCTTTTTAATCGTCCCCACCGGCTTTGGCGTTGGCCTGACTTCGATCAGTCTAGGGCTGGTGCGAGCATTGGAGCTGGCTGGCTTGCGGGTGGGTTTCTGCAAGCCAATTGCCCAGCAACATGACGGCGACTCAGGCCCGGAACGCTCCAGCGAGCTAATCGCCCGCACCCACGGTTTAACCTCGCCTAAACCTTTGGATCGCGCCTATGTGGAGCGCCGCTTAGGCGATGGCCAGCTGGATGAGCTGCTGGAAGAAATCATCAACCTGCACCAGCAGGCCGCCGCTGGCCACGATGTGGTGATCGTCGAAGGCATGGTGCAAACCCGCCAAGCCAGCTACGCCGGGCAGGTCAATTTACACTTGGCGAAAAGCCTGGATGCCGAGGTTATTCTGGTTTCTGCGGCCGAATCGGAAAGCCTCAGCGAGTTGTTCGACCGCATCGAGATTTTGATGCAGATGTTTGGCGGCGCCAAAGCGCCGAAAGTGCTCGGGGTGATTCTCAATAAAGTCCGCTATCCCAATGCGGTGGCCGACTTCACCAACAGTTTAAGCGAGCTCGCCAGCCTGCAAGATGGCGCGCCGCTGCGCCTGCTCGGCAGCATCCCGTGGCAAGCGCAACTGACCGCGCCGCGCACCCGTGACGTGGCCGACTTACTCGGCGCACACGTGCTGAATGCCGGCGACTACGAACAACGCCGCGTGCAGCAAATAGTCCTTTGCGCCCGCGCCGTGCCCAACACCGTGCAACTGCTCAAGCCTGGCGTGTTAGTGGTAACACCTGGGGACCGCGACGACATTATTCTCGCCGCGAGCCTAGCCAGCATGAATGGCGTGCCGTTGGCAGGGCTGCTGTTGTGCAGCGATTTTTCCCCCGACCCACGCATTCTCGAACTGTGCCAAGGTGCACTGAAAGCCGGCTTGCCGGTGCTGACGGTAGCGACTAACTCCTACGACACCGCCACCAATCTCAACCGGATGAACCAAGAAATCCCCATCGATGACCGCGAGCGCGCCGAGTTGGTTACCGATTTCGTCGCCAGCCATATCGACCACGAATGGCTGCGTCTGCGTTGCGGCAGCCCGCGCGAGCAACATCTATCGCCGGCCGCATTTCGCTATCACTTGGTTAAACAAGCGCAAGCGGCCAATCAGCGCATCGTCCTGCCCGAGGGCTGCGAGCCACGCACGATTCAAGCGGCGATTATCTGCCAAAACCGCGGGATTGCCCGCTGCGTACTGCTGGGTAATCCGCAAGAAGTGCAGCGGGTGGCCAACGCGCTGGGAATTGAACTACCCGACGGTTTGGAAATTCTCGACCCAGAGCTAATCCGCCAGCGCTATGTGGCGCCGATGGTTGAACTGCGCAAAGGTAAAAATCTCAATGCGCCGATGGCCGAACAACAACTGGAAGACTCGGTGGTGTTGGGCACCATGATGCTGGCGCTGGATGAGGTGGACGGTTTGGTGTCTGGCGCCATTCACACCACGGCCAACACCATTCGCCCGGCCCTGCAACTGATCAAGACCGCACCGGGTTACCAGTTGGTGTCGTCGGTATTCTTTATGCTGCTGCCTGATCAGGTGGTGGTGTATGGCGACTGCGCGGTAAATCCCGACCCTACAGCCTGCGAACTGGCAGAAATTGCCCTGCAAAGCGCGGCCTCGGCCACGGCCTTTGGCATCGAGCCACGGGTAGCGATGATCAGCTACTCAACCGGCGACTCAGGCACCGGCAGTGAGGTGGAGAAAGTCCGCGAAGCCACCCGCTTGGCCCGCGAGCGCCAACCGCAATTACTCATCGACGGCCCGCTGCAATACGACGCGGCGGCGATTGCCAGTGTCGGCAAACAAAAAGCCCCTAACAGTCAGGTCGCAGGACGCGCCACGGTGTTTATCTTCCCTGACTTGAACACCGGCAACACCACTTACAAAGCCGTGCAGCGCAGCGCCGACTGCGTCAGCGTCGGGCCTATGCTGCAAGGTCTGCGCAAACCGGTGAACGACCTATCCCGTGGCGCACTGGTCGACGATATTGTTTACACCATCGCCCTGACCGCCGTGCAGGCCGCCAATTTGGCCCATACACCCAGCTGATACGACCGGCAGACTCTGGTAAAAAACAGATAACTACCGACACTAGACGGACATTTACGCCAATCTTGCGCCGTGCTACTTAGCCAAGATTGGCAGCTCAGTACACACGCGTTAATCTGTGCACCGCCAGCGCAGCCAAGCACTGGCGCGATCCCAGAAAAAGCCCATTCAAGGCGCCACACGCCACCACAACACAGGTTTTTTGCATGCTAGGTTTTCTCCCTGCCGCCCTGCGCGGCATCATCGCCAGCCTGATTCTGACCCTGAACACCCTGATCTTTTGCTGGCCACTGTTTATCGGCGCGCTACTCAAGGCCGCCCTACCCTTGCAAGGCGCACACCGCGTGATCCGCCATTGGGTGCATGTGTTTGCCAGCACTTGGATTGCAGTGAACAGCGGCTGGATGCGCATGGTGCAAAAAACCGAATGGGATGTGCAGGGGCTAGATAAGGTCAATTTGAACGACTCTTACTTGGTGTCCAGCAACCACCAAACCTGGGTGGATATTTTAGTGCTGCAACACTTGCTCAACCGCCGTGCGCCCTTTCTTAAGTTCTTCTTGAAGAAGGAGCTAATTTGGGTGCCCATCATGGGCCTGTGCTGGTGGGCGCTGGAATTTCCGTTTATGCAGCGTTTCAGCAAGCAATACTTGGCCAAGCACCCGGAGAAACGCGGGCAAGACATGGCCACCACCCGTAAAGCCTGTGAGCGTTACAAAACCAACCCAGTATCGGTGTTCAACTTCCTGGAAGGCACTCGGTTAACCGCGGCCAAACACGCACAACAGAACTCGCCATTCACCTATCTGCTCAAACCAAAAGCTGGCGGCATTGCCTTTGTCCTTGATGCTATGGGCGAACAACTGGCCTGCCTGCTTAACGTCACAATCCACTACCCCAACGGCACCCCAAGTTTCTGGGATTTGCTCTGTGGGCGCTTACAGCGGGTGGTGGTGCGTTTCGAACAAGTCGAAATTCCCAGCCAATTTATCGGCAAAAACTACGACCAAGACGATGCCTACAAACTGGATTTCCAGCAGTGGGTCAACCAACTTTGGGAAGCTAAAGACGCGCAACTGGGCCGCTTGCACCAAGAGTTTCCACCGACTACACCGGGCTAAACTGCAGCCAATAAAAAAGCCCGGGCAGTGATTGCACCGGGCTTTTTTGTGGATCTCAGGATCATTAGCGGCGGGCGGCGGCCGTTACTATCAGTTGCTTCATCTCGGACACCGCCGTCTTAAAGCCAACGAACAGCGCATGGGCAACTATCGCATGGCCAATGTTCAATTCATTGATACCAGGAATCGCCGCCACCGCCTCGGTGTTGTGGTAGTGCAGGCCATGACCGGCATTCACAATTAAGCCATTAGCCACGCCGCAGGCCACCCCGAGACGAATTCGCTCAAGTTCGATGGCCTCCTCTGCTGGCGTTGGGGCATCGGCATAACGACCCGTGTGCAGCTCAATCGCCGGCGCACCAACACGCTTAGCCGCCTCGATTTGCTCAGGCTCAGCATCGATAAATAACGAAACCTCGCAACCGATGAGCGCCAATCGCTCGACCGCAGTACGAATACGCTCTTCTTGGCCGGCCACGTCGAGGCCGCCCTCGGTGGTTAACTCTTGACGGGTTTCCGGTACCAAGCAGACATGCGCCGGGCAAATTTCTTCGGCGAACGCCAGCATCGCCTCAGTCACGCCCATTTCAAAATTCATCCGCGTTTGCAGCACCTCTTTGAGCACCCGCACATCGCGCTCTTGGATATGCCGACGGTCTTCGCGCAGGTGCACAGTAATCCCATCAGCGCCGGCTTCCTCAGCGTCCAGCGCGGCTTTGACCGGGTCGGGATAGCGCGTACCGCGCGCTTGGCGCAGGGTGGCAACGTGGTCGATATTGATCCCAAGCAAAATGCGCGTTGCGTCAGTCACAGCGAAACTCCTAAAGTTGCTCAATGCGGTGGTTCGATTGCAGGTTAACAAACAGCTCGCGGCTCACCAGTGGTTTCCCGCCCAGATGCGGCGCTAGGGCTTGGCGCATCAACCGTTTGGCGGCCGCCAGCGCGCCGGGGGCCGTCCAATCGGCGTTGGCCATAGCCAATAAATCATGACCAACAAACACCCCTGGCTGCAGTTGCAGCTCGACTGCAAAGCCCTGATCGGGCAGCAGGCGATACAGTCCGCCAGCCTCTATCGGCTGACCGTGCAGGTCGTGATCGAGGGCAAAACCATAACCCAACTGCTCCAACAATCGCCACTCGAAAGCCCGCAGCAAGGGCTCCAGCGGACGCTTGGCGGCCAGCGCGAGAACCGTCAGTTGGTAGTGTTCAAAGAGTTCTGGATGTGGGTCTTCGGCGGGCAGTAAACGAATCAATAATTCGTTTAGATACAGGCCGCTGAACAACTCATTTCCGAACAGTATATTGGGCAGGCCGGCGCTTTCTAGGCGGGCGACGCTTTTTAGCTCACCGCGTCCACGCAACTCGACTTCCAGTGGCACAAAAGCCCTAGCCAAGCTGCCAGACTTGCCGCGTGCGCTGCGCATAACCACGCGCAAGCGCCCTTGCGGCGTGAGCAAATCCACCAGCGCGCTACTTTCGCGATAGGCCCGACTGTGCAGGACGAAAGCCGGCAGCGCCTGGCTGAGCATGACTTAGAACCTGATTTAGTTAGATGTCGCCGTAGCCCAGCGAGCGCAGGGCGCGCTCATCGTCGGACCAACCGCTTTTAACCTTAACCCACAGGTTGAGCATGACCTTGGAGTCGAACAACACTTCCATGTCTTTGCGCGCTTCCATGCCGATACGTTTGATCCGCTCGCCACTGTCGCCGATGATGATTTTTTTCTGCCCATCGCGCTCGACCAAGATCAGCGCGTGGATATGCAGCGTGCGGCCTTGCTGCTTGAATTCTTCGATCTCGACGGTGATCTGATACGGCAGCTCGGCACCCAGCTGGCGCATGATCTTCTCGCGCACCAGCTCGGCAGCCAGAAAGCGGCTGGATCTATCGGTGATCTGATCTTCGGGGAAGAAGTGCTCGCCCTCGGGCAAGTTCTGCGCCACCAGTTTTTCCAGTGCCTCGAGGTTATGCCCCTGCTGCGCCGAGATCGGCACGATAAAGGCTTTCGGCAACTGCTGCTGCAGCCACTCGAGATGCGGCATTAGCTGGGTTTTATCTTCGATCCGATCGGTTTTATTGATGGCCAAAATTACCGGCCCCTGCACATATTGAATGCGCTCGAGAACCATTTGGTCTTCATCGGTCCAGCGGGTGCGATCGACCACGAAGATCACCACGTCGACGTCTTTCAGCGCCGCCGAGGCGGTTTTATTCATGTAGCGATTCAGGGCTTTCTCGCCATTTTTGTGCAAGCCAGGGGTGTCGACGTACACCGCCTGCACCGCGCCCTCGGTTTTAATCCCGAGCATGTTGTGCCGGGTGGTCTGCGGCTTACGCGAGGTAATCGCCAACTTCTGCCCGAGAATATGATTGATCAGGGTTGATTTACCGACGTTCGGCCGGCCCACGATAGCCACATAACCGCAACGTGCAACGTCGCTGCTGGCGGCATCAATGCCTGATGCAATCTCAGTGTCTGGCTCAATATTGTCATTCATGGTCGTTCTCCACACCCAAGGCAATCAGCGCTGCGGCTGCCGCGACTTGCTCAGCAATCCGCCGGCTAGCGCCTTGACCTCGGGTTTTAGCATTCAAAAGGGCAACCTGGCATTCAACCAGAAAGATCCGGCAATGCGGCTCCCCCTGAATATCCACCACTTCATACTGCGGTAACTCGCAGGCCCGCGATTGTAAAAACTCTTGCAGGCGGGTTTTTGGATCTTTGTTGGTGTCCACCAAGGTTAAACCGGCTAATTCGCCGGTTAACCAAGCCAGCACGCGCTCACGCGCAACGTCCATGCCGGCGTCCAGATAGATAGCCCCGATCAAGGCTTCTAGTGCATCGGCCAGAATCGACTCGCGGCGAAAACCACCGCTTTTCAACTCACCAGAACCGAGGCGCAGGTACTCGCCTAAATCGAAGCCACGCGCCAACACAGCTAAGGTTTCGCCCTTAACCAAACGGGCCCGCAGGCGTGACAGCTGACCTTCACGTGCTTGCGGGAAGCGCACGAACAGCTCTTCGCCGGCGACAAAGTTCAGAATCGCATCGCCAAGAAACTCCAGCCGCTCATTGTTCTGGCCGGCGAAGCTGCGATGGGTCAAAGCCAGAATCATTAATTCTTGATCTTTGAAGGTGTAGCCAAGCTGGCGCTGCAAACGGGCCAGCGATGAACTCACAGCGGAAGATGCACTCACGGCATGCGCACGCGGAATTCTTTATCGAAGCGCGCGACCAGATCGAGGTTTTCAATCAAGGCTTCACGGGTTTCGTATTTCAAGTGAGCGCGAAACTCATTCTCTTC
>JAIETJ010000114.1 GCA_019745275.1 Pseudomonadaceae bacterium
CTGATCTGCGCCGCCGAATCGCTGCACGAAGGCAACCTCGGCCAATGGCTTGCCGACGACGAGGGGCGTAATCTGCTCTTGCAACTGGTCACGCAAGGCAGCTTGGAGTTTGCTGATGAATGAGGTTCACATCCGTCTCGCGGACTGGAAAAAAGACCAGGCCGCGCTGCGCCGCATACGCGAGGCAGTATTTATTGCCGAGCAAGCCGTGCCGGCGGAGCTGGAGTGGGATGCCGACGACGCCAGCGCAGTGCATTTTTTAGCACTTGAGGGCGAGTACCCAATGGGTACCGCCCGCCTGTTACCCGACGGCCACATCGGCCGCGTTGCCGTATTAAAAGACTGGCGCGGGCTAAAAGTCGGCGACAAGCTGCTGCGTGCAGTGATCGAGGAGGCCGAAAAACGCGGCCTCAAGCAGCAAATGCTCAGCGCCCAAGTGCACGCCAGCTCGTTCTATGAGCGCTTTGGCTTTAGCGTGGTCAGCGACGAGTTTCTCGACGCCGGCATACCGCACGTAGACATGGTGCGCCACAGCGACTGAGGCCGAAATGACTGACGAAGACGTCCCAGCACTCAACAGCAGTCCAATCGAAGAGCCAGCCCTCCAGCGCAATACTGAGGACTTGCCCGCCATTGAGTTTGAGTCGCCGGGGCGTTTTGCCATCCATAACCCCGCCCCACAAAACAACCCACCCAGCGAAATCCAGGCAGCCGCCTTTACCCTCGGTGAGCACGCCGAACTGCAAGCCTTCAGCACCCCGGAGCAAGGCCGCAGCCACGCCCTGGCGCTGCTGCAACAGGCCCGCCGTCAGCTTTGCCTGTACAGCTCCGACCTGGAGCCCTGGCTCTACCACCACAGCAGCATCCAGGAAGCCTGCACCCGTTTCCTGCTGGCCAATCCAAAGAACCAACTGCGCATTCTTCTGCGGGACAGCTCCCGCGCGGTTAAAGATGGCCACCGCCTGCTGACCCTGGCGCGCCGCCTGCCCAGCAGCTGCCAGATCCGCAAGCTGCATCCGGATTACCCGAATGAAGAAATCACCTTCCTGCTGGCCGACCACTGTGGCCTGCTGCTGCGCCCAGAGCTGAGCCAATTTGCTGGCTACGCTCTGTATCAAGACCCCGTACGCAACCGCCTGCGCCTGAGCCAATTCGAGCAAGCCTGGGCCACCAGCATTAGCGACGCCGACCTGAGGAGTTTTCTGCTATGACCCTGCGCCCACTGCTGGCATGCCTACTCCTGAGCTTGAGCCTCACTACCCAGGCCGCCACCGAAGCCATCGCCCTCAGTTACCGCAGCGCCGACGAGATGCTCAGCGTCGCCCAATCGGTGCTCGGCAGCGAAGGCCGGGTGAGCGCCTATGGCAACCAACTGATCGTCAACGCCTCACCGGCCAAGATTGCCGAACTGCGCACCCTGCTCAGCCAACTGGACACCGA
This sequence comes from Pseudomonadaceae bacterium, assembly GCA_019745275.1. GTDB lineage: Bacteria > Pseudomonadota > Gammaproteobacteria > Pseudomonadales > Pseudomonadaceae > Aquipseudomonas. The sequence goes on from JAIETJ010000114.1 coordinate 1,441, forward strand.
ACCCAAGCGCCTGCTGATCAGCGTCGATACCCGCGACAGCAGCCAACAAAATGACCGCGGCTATTCCGTCAATGGTTCCGCCAGTGTCGGCAACGTCGAAATTGAAAGCGGCCGCGGGGAAGTTCACGGTCAAGATCAGGTGCGCATCATCCGCCGCAGCACCGACAGCCGCAGCGGCGGCGTGCAGCAGGTACAAGCCAGCGAAGGCTATCCAGCCCTGATTCAGGTCGGTCAGAGCGTGCCGCTGACCAGCACTACCACCGGCCCTTACGGACTGATCCAGAACCAGACGCAATATCGCAATGTCACCCAAGGCTTTTATGTCACTGCCAGCCTGACTGGCGATATCGTCCACGTCAGTATCAGCAGCAATAACGACAAACTTAGCCAAAACCACAGCGGCGCCATCGACATCCAAAGCACCGACACCCGCGTCAGCGGCCGAGTCGGCGAATGGCTGACCCTGGGCGGTGTCAGCTCTGACAATCAAGCCGACCAGCGCGACTTCCTCCAGCGCCGCAGCACCCAAGGCCAGCAGGACATGACCCTGCGCTTGAAGGTCGAGGTTTTGCCCTAGGCAAGCTGACCGACGAGTCGCCCAGCCAATTATGTAGTGCAGTGAATTGTGCACTACAAAGCATTTGACGAAGGTTCTTTTCGGGCGCATCATGGCGCCGCTCCCGCTAGCCTGGGGTCCTGTTTAGGGCCTCTGGATCGACGCCAAACACTATTTGGCGCGATTCATGTCCAGACCGCCCATAAGGCTGTACGACGAGACTGCGACTGGAACGAAGTTGTCCTGAGGGACGGGGAAGCGTTTTACGTACACAGCTCACTGCTGGATTGCATCACGCAGCACCCAACGGTTTCCACGAACCGGAAAGTGTTAGATGTACATCTTGCATGTCGACGCGGTATGTCTCGTCACCCCTCCTCCCAGCTACAACCTTGTCTCAGTCAAAACCTCGGCGTCATGTGGTGAGCAACCCGCAACAATGAACCTTCTTCACACAGGTTTGAGTGGGGAAAGTCGGTGCTCAACCAATACACACTTTGAAGGATTGACCATGTCAGCTTATCAAAACGACATCAAAGCCGTTGCCGCCCTTAAAGCCGCCGCCGGCAGCAGCTGGAGCGCTATCGACCCTGAGTCCGTGGCCCGCATGCGCGCCCAGAACCGCTTCAAAACCGGTCTGGAAATCGCTCAGTACACTGCCGACATCATGCGCAAAGACATGGCCGAGTACGATGCTGACTCCTCCGTCTACACCCAGTCCCTGGGCTGCTGGCATGGTTTCATCGGTCAGCAGAAGCTGATTTCGATCAAGAAGCACCTGAAGACCACCAACAAGCGTTACCTCTACCTGTCGGGTTGGATGGTTGCTGCTCTGCGTTCGGATTTCGGTCCGCTGCCGGATCAGTCCATGCACGAGAAAACCTCGGTTTCCGGCCTGATCGAAGAGCTGTACACCTTCCTGCGCCAGGCTGACGCCCGTGAGCTGGACCTGCTGTTCACCGCTCTGGACGCTGCTCGCGCTGCTGGCGACAAAGTCAAAGCAGACGAAATCCAGGCTCAGATCGACGGTTACGAAACTCACGTTGTACCGATCATTGCCGACATCGACGCTGGTTTCGGTAACCCAGAAGCCACCTACCTGCTGGCCAAGAAGATGATCGAAGCGGGTGCTTGCTGCATCCAGATCGAAAACCAGGTTTCTGACGAGAAGCAGTGCGGCCACCAGGACGGTAAAGTGACCGTTCCTCACGCCGACTTCCTGGCCAAGATCAACGCTGTTCGCTACGCATTCCTCGAGCTGGGCATCGACAACGGCGTGATCGTTGCTCGTACCGACTCCCTGGGTGCTGGCCTGACCAAGCAGATCGCTGTTACCAACGAGCCGGGCGACCTGGGCGACCAGTACAACTCCTTCCTGGATTGCGAAGAAGTTTCTGCTGCCGACCTGAACAACGGCGACGTGGTTCTGAACCGTGGCGGCAAGCTGCTGCGTCCTAAGCGCCTGCCTTCCAACCTGTTCCAGTTCCGCGCTGGCACCGGTGAAGCACGCTGCGTACTGGACAGCATCACCTCGCTGCAGAACGGCGCCGACATGCTGTGGATCGAAACCGAGAAGCCGCACGTTGGTCAGATCGCTGGCATGGTTAACGAAATTCGTAAAACCATCCCGAACGCCAAGCTGGTTTACAACAACAGCCCATCGTTCAACTGGACTCTGAACTTCCGTCAGCAAATGTTCGACATCATGGTTAGCGAAGGCAAAGACGTTTCTGCCTACGACCGCACCAAGCTGATGAGCGTTGACTACGACACCACTGACCTGGCTGCTCGTGCTGACGAAATGATCCGCACCTTCCAACGCGACGCTTCGGCTCAGGCTGGTATCTTCCACCACCTGATCACCCTGCCGACCTACCACACCGCCGCGCTGTCGACCGACAACCTGGCCAAAGGGTACTTCGCAGAAGAAGGCATGCTGGCCTACGTGAAAGGCGTTCAGCGTCAGGAGATCCGTCAAGGTATCGCCTGCGTTAAGCACCAGAACATGTCCGGCTCGGACATCGGCGACGCGCACAAAGAGTACTTCGCTGGCGAAGCAGCTCTGAAGGCCGGCGGCAAAGACAACACCATGAACCAGTTCAGCTAAACATCGCTGGTTCGCCTATTCACGGCTAAAGCCTTGAATAGGCAGGTAGTCTGAAAAACCCCAGTAGCGATACTGGGGTTTTTTTATGTTTTTTTTAACGATCTCAGCACGCCAAACAACGCCAATACTTTTCACCGCCCGCCTGCGACACAAGCAATACAACTTTCGCTGCATTGCCACCGAGCGAGATACTTGTCTATTCTCGACAAATTCAGTCAAGCTCTGGCGCTTCCAGATAAGCCCGTTATGCTTAGGGCCACTTAGCGGTTTTTTTTTGACTACCTAAACAAACTACCACCTTAGAAAAATTTACTTACAGGCACTAGCACAGGTAGAATTGCGAAAATTTTTTACGGCCTGTTTTCGTTACAGCACAGATAGTTACAAGACTTTTGTAATGTCACATGCAACAACGAACAGCGCCGCGAGGACAACAAGATGAGCGAAGCCACGACTTTATTGGCCCACAACTGGGCGTTTGGACTGTTTTTATTAGGCGTTTTTGGCCTGATCGCTTTTATGCTTGGTGTATCCAGCCTACTGGGCAGTAAAGCCATTGGCCGAAGCAAAAATGAGCCCTTCGAATCGGGCATGTTACCCACTGGCAGTGCACGCCTGCGCATGTCGGCAAAATTCTATCTGGTCGCGATGCTCTTCGTGATTTTCGATGTTGAAGCCTTATTTCTCTTTGCTTGGTCGGTATCTGTTCGCGAAAGCGGGTGGGCTGGCTTTATAGAAGCTACTCTTTTTATAGCAATTCTGTTGGCTGGCCTTGTCTACCTTTGGCGTATCGGTGCTCTTGACTGGGCTCCCGAGAGTCGTCGCAAGCGGCAAGCAAAGCTAAAACAATGAGGCTTTGGCGATGCAATATAAACTCACCAAGATCGACCCGGACGCGCCTAACGAGCAGTATCCGATCGGCGATCGGGAGATGGTTTCCGATCCGCTAGAAGGCCAGGTTCACCGCAACATCTACATGGGCAAGCTACAAGACGTGCTGAATACCACGGTCAACTGGGGGCGTAAAAACTCCCTCTGGCCGTATAACTTCGGCCTATCGTGCTGCTACGTGGAGATGACCACGGCTTTCACCGCCCCCCATGACATCGCCCGCTTTGGCGCAGAAGTTATTCGTGCATCGCCGCGCCAAGCTGACTTCATGGTGGTTGCTGGCACCTGTTTTATCAAAATGGCACCGATCATTCAGCGCCTCTATGAGCAGATGCTTGAGCCTAAATGGGTTATTTCCATGGGTGCCTGCGCCAACTCGGGTGGCATGTATGACATTTACTCAGTCGTGCAAGGCGTCGATAAATTCTTGCCTGTCGACGTCTATGTGCCTGGCTGCCCGCCGCGCCCTGAGGCCTTTTTGCAAGCGCTGATGCTGCTGCAAGAATCGATTGGCCAAGAGCGCCGCCCACTGTCATGGGTGGTCGGTGAGCAAGGTGTGTACCGTGCCGATATGCCGTCGCAAAAAGAGCAGCGCCGCGAACAACGTATTGCTGTCACTAACCTACGTAGCCCCGACGAAGTTTGACCACGGCCTAAGCTGCACTAAGCCTTTTCATTCTTAACGTTGACTGATAGCGACCGAGACTTATGACCGCAGACACTGCTCTGTACATCCCGCCTTACAAGGCTGACGACCAAGATGTGGTTGTCGAACTGAACTCGCGCTTTGGCGCTGAGAGTTTTACCGTGCAATCAACCCATACTGGCATGCCAGTTTTGTGGGTGGCACGCGCACGTATCATTGAGGTGCTGAGTTTCTTGCGTCAGCTGCCCAAGCCATATGTCATGCTCTACGATCTGCACGGCGTCGATGAGCGCCTGCGAACCCAGCGTCGCGGCCTGCCGAATGCCGATTTCAGTGTGTTCTACCACCTGCTGTCGATCGAACGTAACAGCGATGTGATGATCAAGGTGGCCTTGTCAGAAAGTGACTTGAGCCTGCCGACCTGCACCTCGATCTGGCCAAACGCCAACTGGTACGAGCGTGAAGTCTGGGACATGTACGGGATCAACTTTGCCGGTCATCCACACCTGACGCGGATCATGATGCCGCCGACCTGGGAAGGCCATCCGCTGCGCAAAGACTATCCGGCGCGCGCTACCGAATTTGATCCGTACAGCCTTACCCTGGCCAAACAAAATCTTGAAGAAGAGGCCGCGCGCTTCAATCCAGAAGATTGGGGCATGAAGCGTCAGGGCGCGAATGAGGACTACATGTTCCTCAACCTCGGCCCCAACCACCCCTCTGCGCACGGTGCATTCCGGATCATTTTGCAGCTCGACGGCGAAGATATTGTCGATTGCGTGCCCGAGGTGGGTTACCACCACCGCGGTGCCGAGAAGATGGCTGAGCGCCAGTCTTGGCACAGCTTTATCCCCTACACCGACCGCATCGACTACCTCGGTGGGGTGATGAACAACCTACCGTACGTGTTGGCAGTAGAAAAACTCGCAGGCATTAAAGTGCCGGAGAAGGTCGACGTGATTCGCATCATGTTGGCCGAGTTTTTCCGCATAACCAGCCACCTATTGTTCCTCGGTACTTACATTCAAGACGTGGGCGCAATGACGCCGGTGTTCTTCACCTTCACCGACCGCCAGCGGGCGTTTAAGGTGATCGAAGCGATTACCGGATTCCGTCTGCATCCGGCTTGGTATCGCATCGGTGGCGTAGCCCATGACCTGCCGCGTGGCTGGGAAAAATTGGTGCAAGAGTTTGTCGACTGGCTGCCAAAACGTCTCGACGAGTACACCAAAGCGGCGCTGCAAAACAGCATCCTGATCGGCCGCACCAAGGGCGTAGCCCAGTACAACACCAAGGAAGCGCTGGAATGGGGCGTTACCGGTGCGGGCTTACGCTCTACCGGGTTGGATTTTGACCTGCGTAAAGCGCGGCCGTATTCCGGTTACGAGAATTTCGAGTTCGAGATTCCGTTGGCCGTCAATGGCGACGCCTATGACCGCTGCATCGTGCGCGTGGAGGAAATGCGCCAGAGCATCAAGATCATCGATCAATGCCTGAAAAACATGCCGGCCGGCGCCTACAAAGCTGACCATCCGCTGACCACACCACCACCCAAAGAACGCACTCTGCAACACATCGAAACCCTGATCACGCACTTCTTGCAGGTTTCGTGGGGCCCGGTAATGCCGGCCAACGAGTCCTTCCAGATGATTGAAGCGACCAAGGGCATCAACAGTTACTACCTAACCAGCGATGGCGGCACCATGAGTTATCGCACCCGTATTCGCACCCCGAGTTTTCCGCATTTGCAGCAGATCCCTTCGGTGATTCGCGGCAGCATGGTGGCTGACCTGATTGCGTATCTGGGCAGTATCGACTTCGTTATGGCCGATGTGGACCGTTAATCATGAGCCAAAGCAACCCTAACAACAGCCTGATTCAATCCGATCGCTTTACGCTGACTGACAGCGAGCGCGCGGCCATTGAGCATGAACTGCATCACTACGAAGACTCGCGTGCAGCCTCCATTGGCGCGTTAAAGATCGTCCAAGAAGCCCGCGGCTGGGTGCCCGATGGCGCGATTGCCGAAATCGGCCTACTGATCGGTATTCCTGCCAGTGATGTCGAAGGCGTTGCTACCTTCTACAGTCAGATCTTTCGCCAGCCGGTTGGCCGGCACATTATTCGCGTCTGCGACAGCATGGTTTGTTATATCGGCGGCCATGAGTCTGTGGTCAGCAGCATTCAACAGCAACTCGGCATTGGCCTCGGCGAAACCAGCAGCGACGGTCGTTTCACCTTGCTACCGGTGTGCTGCTTGGGCAACTGCGACAAGGCTCCGGCGATGATGATCGACGAGCAAACCTTTGGCGATGTACAGCCAAGCGATGTGGCCAAGTTGCTGGAGAACTACTCATGAGCAACCGCCCCATCAGTAGCAGCACCCAGCGCCTGAGCTCGTTTGGTCCGGCCAACCTGATTGCCCGCAGCGCCGAAACCCATCCGTTGACTTGGCGTCTGCGTGATGATGGCGCCGCCGTTTGGCTCGCCGAGTACCAGAGCAAAGACGGCTACACCGCCGCACGCAAAGCCTTGACTGAGATGGCCCAAGACGAAATCGTCCAGACAGTCAAAGACGCAGGCCTGAAAGGCCGTGGTGGCGCGGGTTTTCCGACCGGGGTTAAGTGGGGCCTGATGCCCAAGGATGAGTCGCAAAACATCCGCTACCTCTTGTGCAACGCCGACGAGATGGAACCCAACACCTGGAAAGACCGGATGTTGATGGAGCAACTGCCGCATTTACTGATCGAAGGCATGCTGATTAGCGCCCGCGCACTCAAGGCCTATCGCGGCTATATCTTCCTACGCGGCGAGTACGTAGACGCGGCCACCAACCTCAATCGCGCCATCGACGAGGCCAAGGCCGCCGGCCTGCTAGGCAAAAACATTCTCGGCAGCGGTTTTGATTTCGAGCTGTTCGTACACACCGGCGCGGGCCGGTACATCTGCGGCGAAGAAACCGCGCTGATTAACTCGCTGGAAGGCCGCCGCGCCAACCCGCGCTCCAAGCCGCCCTTCCCGGCCGCCGTAGGCGTGTGGGGCAAGCCAACCTGCGTTAATAACGTCGAAACTTTGTGCAACGTACCGGCCATCATCGGCAGTGGTGTCGACTGGTACAAATCATTGGCGCGCCCCGGCAGTGAAGACATGGGCACCAAGCTGATGGGCTTCTCCGGCAAGGTGAAAAACCCTGGTCTCTGGGAGTTGCCATTTGGCGTCACAGCCCGCGAGCTGTTTGAAGACTACGCCGGCGGCATGCGCGACGGTTTCAAACTCAAGTGTTGGCAGCCTGGTGGCGCTGGCACGGGCTTCTTGTTGCCCGAGCATCTCGACGCGCAAATGTACGCCGCCGGCATTGCTAAGGTCGGCACGCGGATGGGTACCGGTTTGGCCATGGCGATTGATGAAAGCATCAACATGGTGGGCCTGCTGCGCAATATGGAAGAATTTTTCGCCCGCGAATCCTGTGGTTTCTGCACACCATGCCGCGACGGCTTGCCGTGGAGCGTAAAAATCTTGCGCTCCATTGAGCGTGGTCAAGGGCAAAGTGGCGACATCGACACCCTAGAGCAACTGTGCAACCACCTCGGCCCCGGTAAAACCTTTTGCGCCCATGCGCCAGGTGCTATCGAGCCGTTGGGCAGTGCTATTAAGTATTTCCGCCATGAGTTCGAAGCCGGCATAGCCAAATCGAACCTGGCATTAAAGTCGGCGCAAGCGACCGGCGCATAAGAGTTTACAGCTGGGAGGCCTCACGAAGGCCCCGACTGATTACCGTGATTCCATTAGCCAAGTCCGCCTTCGGGCGGTTAAACGAAGATACCTGAACCATGGCCACTATCCACGTAGACGGCAAAGCGTTCGAAGTTGACGGTGCAGACAACCTGTTACAGGCATGTCTGTCTCTCGGCCTCGACATTCCTTATTTTTGCTGGCACCCCGCTTTGGGCAGCGTTGGCGCTTGTCGCCAGTGCGCGGTCAAACAGTACACCGATGAAAACGACAAACGTGGTCGTTTGGTGATGTCCTGCATGACCCCCGCCACCGATAAAAGCTGGATTTCCATCGACGACGAGGAAGCCAAGCAATTTCGCGCCAGCGTGGTCGAGTGGTTGATGACCAACCACCCGCACGACTGTCCGGTGTGTGAAGAAGGCGGCCACTGCCACCTGCAAGACATGACGGTAATGACTGGCCACAACCAGCGCCGTTATCGTTTCAGTAAACGCACCCACCAGAACCAAGAACTGGGGCCGTTTATTGCTCACGAGATGAACCGCTGCATCGCCTGTTACCGCTGCGTACGCTATTACAAGGATTACGCCGGCGGCACCGACTTGGGCGTGTTTGGCGCTCACGACAACGTCTATTTTGGCCGCGTTGAAGATGGCGTACTGGAAAGCGAGTTTGCCGGTAACCTTACCGAAGTCTGCCCGACCGGGGTTTTTACCGACAAAACCCACTCCGAGCGCTACACCCGTAAATGGGACATGCAGTTCTCGCCGAGCATCTGCCACGGTTGCGCCTCCGGCTGCAATATCAGCCCGGGCGAGCGTTATGGGGAAATACGCCGGATCGAGAACCGCTTTAACGGCTCGGTGAACCAGTATTTCCTATGTGACCGTGGCCGCTTTGGCTATGGCTACGTAAATCGCGAAGACCGCCCACGTCAGCCGCGCATCGCCAATGGCAACCCCTTGGGTCTCGATGTGGCTTTGGATAAAGCCGCGGCGCTGCTCAAAGATCAGCGCGTGATTGGCATCGGCTCGCCGCGCGCCAGCCTAGAAAGTAACTTTGCCCTGCGTGAACTGGTCGGCGCGGAGAACTTCTACTCAGGCGTTGCGGCCAATGAACTGGCGTGCCTGCGCTTAACCCTGCAAATTCTGCAAGACAGCCCGCTGCCGATTGCCAACATGCGCGAAATCGAAGCGCACGATGCGGTGTTCGTACTGGGTGAAGACCTAACTCAAACGGCCGCACGCATTGCCTTAGCCCTGCGCCAAACAGTTAAGGGTAAAGCTGTGGCCATGGCCGACGCCATGAAAGTCCAGCCGTGGTTGGACGCTGCCGTACAAAACATCGGTCAGCACGCACTGCACCCACTGTTTATTGCCAGCTTAACCGCGACCAAGCTCGATGATATTGCCGAAGAATGCGCGCACGCCGCCATCGACGACCTCGCCCGCCTAGGCTTTGCCGTGGCCCATGCGATTGACGCCAGCTCACCAGCGGTGATGAACCTGGACCCAGAAGCAGCGGCTTTGGCACAACGCATTGCCGCAGCGCTAATCAACGCCAAGCGGCCGTTAATTGTCTCGGGCGGATCCTTGGGCTCGCCAGCCATCTTGCAAGCCGCGGCCAACATTGCCAAAGCCCTTAAGCTGCGGGAAAAGAACGCGTCCATCAGTTTAGTGGTCGCCGAGGCGAACAGCCTAGGTGTGGCGTTACTGACCAACAAAAGCCAAGCAGACTCGGTAGAGACCGCCTTGCAACGGCTGATCGATGGCAACGCCGATGCACTCTTGGTGCTGGAAAACGATCTGTACCGCCGCGCCGACAGCGTGCTGGTGGACACCGCGCTGCAAGCGGCTAAAACCTTAATCGTGCTCGACCACCAGCACACACAAACCGCCGCACGTGCCGACCTACTGTTACCGGCCGCCAGTTTTGCCGAAGGCGACGGCACCTTGGTCAGCCAAGAAGGTCGCGCACAGCGTTTTTTCCAAGTCTATGAGCCGTCTTATTACGACGACAGCATCCTGATTCGTGAGGGCTGGCGCTGGTTGCACGCGCTGCACAGCACGCTGCGTCACAAGTCGGTGGACTGGACCCAACTCGATCAAGTCACGGCAGCTTGCGCTGCTGCGCACCCTGATTTGGCCGGTATTCTTGACGCTGCACCGAGCGCCGCATTTCGTATCAAGGGGCTGAAGTTGGCCCGCGCCCCGCTACGTTACAGCGGGCGCACCTCGATGCGCGCCAATATCAGTGTGCACGAACCACGCACCCCACAAGACCAAGACAGTGCTTTGGCGTTCTCCATGGAAGGTTACTCAGGCGCCGCCGAACCGCGCCAACAAGTCCCCTTCGCCTGGGCTCCGGGTTGGAACTCGCCGCAAGCGTGGAACAAGTTTCAAGACGAAGTCGGTGGTCATCTGCGTGCCGGCGATCCTGGTACACGCTTAATCGAACCTAAAGGTGATGGCCTCGCTTGGTTCAATAGCGTACCTGGCCCGTTTGCACCGCCAGCTGGGCAATGGCAAGTGGCGCCGCTGTATCACCTGTTTGGCAGTGAAGAAACTTCAGCCCGCGCAGAGCCGTTGCAAGCGCGTATGCCACAAGCCTATGTGGCCTTGGCTAAAGCCGAAGCGGACAAACTAGGGGTAAACGATGGTGCGCTGCTGAGCCTGAAAATCGGTGCCACAACGCTACGCTTGCCGCTGCTCATCGACGACAGCCTAAGCCTTGGCGTAGTTGGCTTACCGGTTGGTTTGAGTGGCATACCCGCAGCGCTATTTGGCCAGTTCGCCCACGAACTGCAGGAGGCCGCAGTATGAGTTGGCTGACTCCAGACGTGCTCGACATCCTCTGGGCGATGGTCAAAGCCGTGATCATCTTGCTCTCGGTGGTGATCTGCGGCGCACTCCTAAGCTGGGTTGAACGACGCTTACTGGCCCTCTGGCAAGACCGTTACGGTCCGAATCGTGTCGGCCCCTTTGGTGCCTTCCAGATCGCCGCCGACATGGTCAAAATGTTCTTCAAGGAAGACTGGACGCCACCGTTCGCCGATAAAATGATCTTCACCATCGCACCGATAGTGGCCTTCAGCACCTTGCTGATCGCTTTTGCCGTCGTGCCGATTACCCCAACCTGGGGCGTGGCGGATCTGAACATCGGCTTGTTGTTTTTCTTCGCCATGGCCGGCTTAACCGTGTACGCGGTGCTGTTTGCCGGCTGGGCCAGTAATAACAAGTTCGCTCTGCTCGGTAGCTTGCGCGCATCCGGCCAGACCATTTCCTATGAAGTGTTTATGGGCCTGTCGTTGATGGGGGTAGTGGCGCAAGCCGGCTCCTTTAACCTGCGCGACATCGTCGAATACCAAGCACAAAACCTGTGGTTCATCATTCCGCAGTTTATTGGCTTTTGTACCTTCTTTATCGCCGGGGTAGCGGTAACCCACCGCCACCCATTCGACCAACCCGAGGCCGAGCAAGAACTGGCCGATGGTTATCACATCGAATATGCCGGGATGAAATGGGGCATGTTCTTCGTCGGCGAATACGTCGGTATCGTGTTGATTTC
>JAIETJ010000090.1 GCA_019745275.1 Pseudomonadaceae bacterium
GAGTTTCGCCTGAGCAGCCCGATGCCGCTGTTGATGAGCTATTGGACTGCTGAGGTCGATAGCGCAGGGCAGGTGCAGTATGTGTCGGATATTTATCAACACGACGCGACGCTCTTGGCCGCGCTGGATAGCGCCAAGCTGTAATCCAGTGCGTCGCTGTGCCTGACCCTGATTGGCCCGGCGTTTTGCAAGGTAGTTTCCTGCTTGGGCTTGCGCCGCCATACCGCCATTAGCAGTGCATCAATTGCCAAGTCGCTCGTCATCTGCGGCTTCATTGACCAACCGATCACCTGTCGCGAAAACAGGTCGAGCACCACCGCCAAATACAGCCAACCTTCATAGGTGCGGATGTAGGTGATATCGGTAACCCAGACTTTGTTTGGCTCGGTCACGTTAAAGCGCCGCTCGAGAAGGTTAGGGGCCGCAACCGGCGGCTTGCCGCCATATTTACCTGGGCGGCGCCGATAACCCGTCTGCGAGCGCAATCCTTCTCGCCGCATCAAACGAGCAACCCGATGTCGTCCACAAGACTCGCCGAGCTCTCGCAGATCGTCATGGATTTTCCGGTAGCCATAGACACCACCACTCTCCAGCCAGGAATGCTTAATCAGTCCGAGGAGCCGTAGATCATCTTTGGCGCGCGCAGACTTAGGCTCTGCGAGCCAAGCGTAGTAACCACTTGGATGCAGCTTGAGCGTCTGGCACAGCCGACGCACCGAATAGTCCACTTTAAGCTGATCAATGAAGGCGTACTTCAGCCGCACTCCTTGGCAAAGTACGCGGCGGCCTTTTTTAGGATGTCGCGCTCCTCGGTCACACGCTTGTGTTCGGCGCGCAAGCGGCGAAGCTCGACTTGCTGATCGTCTTCTTGCAGACGTTGCTCGGCGGGCTTGCTGTAGCGCTTTACCCAGGCATAAAGGCTGTGCACGGACATGCCCAATCGCGCAGCAACCTCAGCAACGGGTAGGCCGCGCTCGGTCACTTGCTTGGCAGCTTCAATTTTAAATTCTTCGGGATAACGCTGGTTGCTCATAGTACCTCCTAGGGGCCTTAGTTTAAGGCTTGAAGGTGTCTACGAAACCAGGGGCGATTCATTTCTTGTCGGCACGCGCCTGATCACGCTCAGCCTTGAGCTGTGCTTTGGAGGACATCTGGCCGGTGATGCAGGCTTGGCGCCAGGCGCTGATTTGCTCGGGGTACAAACCCTTGCTGCGACAGTATTCGCTGAGCTAAATCTCGTTCAACGTAGCGGCATGCAATACCGCCGCAAACTTGGCTTCGGCTGGCCAGTCATCGGCGTTGTTTTTATCTCCGGGCACCACTGCGCCTCCTGCTTTGAGCTTGGTGCGCCAAGCATACAAGGTGGCCAGGGAAATGCCTTATTGACGCGACAACTCGGCCACGTACAGGTTTTGCGGCGGTAGTAATCTGTTGATAAGGGCAGCTTTACGCTCAGAATGAATAGCTCGAAATTGCAGCTCTCTTTGACGCCCCCGATCTATCGTTTTGATAAATCAGCTCAGGCGACAACTAGCCTGACACAGGGGGCGGAAACAAACTGTCCTGATTGCGCGCTTCGTCTTGGATGTAAAGCATAAACAAAAAATGCCCATATCTCACGATATGGGCATTTTCTACATCCCTAACTCAGACTGCCAGGTATTCACACAACCTGAATTGAGCGGCTTTTTTTATCGCGGAACGTATTACATGTGCGCGATAGTGGCGTCGCCGAACTCAGAGCACGACATCAGCTTGGCGCCTTCCATCAAGCGCTCGAAGTCATAAGTCACAGTCTTCGCGCCGATAGCACCTTCGGTGCCCTTGATGATCAGGTCAGCCGCTTCCAGCCAGCCCATGTGGCGCAACATCATCTCAGCCGAGAGGATCAGCGAACCTGGGTTAACTTTGTCCAGGCCAGCGTACTTAGGCGCGGTGCCGTGGGTCGCTTCGAACATGGCGATGGTGTCCGACAGGTTAGCACCCGGCGCAATACCGATACCGCCCACTTCAGCGGCCAAGGCGTCCGACAGGTAGTCACCATTCAGGTTGAGGGTGGCGATTACATCGTAGTCAGCCGGACGCAACAGGATCTGCTGGAGCATGGCGTCGGCGATTACATCTTTAACCACGATGTTTTTACCGGTATTGGGGTTCTTGAACTGCATCCAAGGACCGCCATCCAGCAACTCGGCGCCAAACTCAGTGGTAGCCACTTCGTAGGCCCATTCTTTGAAGGCACCTTCGGTGAATTTCATGATGTTGCCTTTGTGCACGATAGTCAGCGAGCTGCGATTGTTATCCACTGCGTATTGCAGGGCTTTACGCACCAGACGCTTGGTGCCAGCTTCCGACACTGGTTTGATGCCGATACCGCACATGTCGGTAAAGCGAATTTTCTTCACGCCCATCTCTTCGGTGAGGAACTTGATCACTTTGATCGCCTCAGCGGAACCGGCTTTCCACTCAACACCGGCATAAATGTCTTCCGAGTTCTCCCGGAAAATAATCATGTCGACGTCTTGTGGCTTTTTCACTGGGCTTGGTACACCAGTGAACCAACGTACAGGGCGCTGGCAAACATACAGGTCGAGCTCTTGACGCATGGCCACGTTGAGCGAGCGAATACCACCGCCCACTGGAGTGGTCAGCGGACCTTTAATAGAAACCACATAATCACGCACGGCTTCGAGCGTTTCTTTCGGCAGCCAAGTGTCTTGATCGTAAACTTGGGTGGCTTTTTCGCCGGCGTAGACTTCCATCCAAGCAATTTTGCGCTCGCCGCCATAGGCTTTTTCGACCGCAGCATCGACAACTTTCATCATGACTGGACTGATATCAATACCGATGCCATCACCCTCGATAAACGGGATGATTGGATTGTTCGGCACATTGATAGATAAGTCGGCATTTACGGTGATTTTGTCGCCGCTTGCTGGCACCTGGATCTTTTGGTATCCCATGCTGGACTCCTTGGTTTCGTGGTCTGAAATACTGCCCTACGGATGGTAAGACAGATGGAACTTTTGGTTTTTGACTAAGCCAACATTCTTGTAGTTTTTCTACAAAAAGTCACGCATTTTCATCTAAAAAGACATCTTCTTGCTGGATTGCGACAGCAGCCAGTAGGCCTTTACCACTTTGTGTAGTCAAACCACCACAACACTACAAACTGCGACAAATCGCCCCAACAAGCCAAGCCTCACACAACTAGACGCGCAACAGACAATTGAGCTTAGACTCGCTCGACGCAATTGCGCAGGCTAATATGACGGCCTGCCAAAGGAGCTTCTCATGCGCTTCATCCCCCACATCACTGTAGCCACTATTATTGAAGACCACGGACGCTTTCTACTGGTCGAAGAAATGGCCGATGGCCGTGCGGTATTTAATCAGCCTGCTGGGCATTTGGAAGCCGACGAAAGTCTTATTCAAGCCGCTATTCGCGAAACGCTGGAAGAAACTGGTTGGGATATAGAGGTGACCGCTGTTACCGGCATTTACCTGTACACCGCCCCCAGCAATGGCGTGACCTATCAGCGCGTTTGCTTTGCCGGCAACGCCTTACGCCACCACCCGACACTGGCGCTCGACGACGGCATTATTGGCCCACATTGGTTGACCCGCGCCGAGCTAGCAGAGCAGCCCGGGCGCTGGCGCAGTGCACTGGTTTTACAGTGCATTGATGACTATCTGACCGGTGAACGTTTCCCCTTATCCTTGCTGCGTCCCGCAAGCTGATCCGCGCAGAGCCGCTGCGCCTGATAGAATCCGCCTCTAAATCTTGCCGTTACGACAGAATCCCTATGCCCTCTTCTGCACCCAGCAAAGCCTCGCAGCGCGTTATTGTCGGCATGTCCGGCGGCGTCGACTCTTCCGTTTCAGCCCTGCTGCTGCTTGAACAAGGCTATCAAGTGGAAGGTCTGTTTATGAAGAACTGGGAGGAAGACGACGGCAGCGAATACTGCACCGCCATGGATGATCTGGCCGACGCCCAAGCGGTGTGTGATCGCATTGGCATCAAATTGCACACGGCGAATTTTGCCGCCGAGTACTGGGACAACGTGTTCGAGCACTTTTTGGCCGAATATAAAGCTGGACGCACACCTAACCCGGACATCCTGTGCAACCGCGAAATAAAATTTAAAGCCTTTCTCGATTACGCCCTGATGCTCGGTGCCGACTTAATCGCCACCGGCCACTACGTGCGGCGCCGCGACCTTGACGACCGTACCGAGCTGCTCAAAGGTTTAGACCCGAACAAAGACCAAAGTTACTTCCTCCACGCCGTGGGTGGCGAGCAACTGGCAAAAACTTTGTTCCCGGTCGGAGAACTGGAAAAACCTGAAGTACGCGCCATCGCCGAACGCCATCAACTGGCCACGGCCAAGAAGAAAGACTCGACCGGTATCTGTTTTATCGGCGAGCGACGCTTTAGTGATTTCCTTAAGCAGTACCTGCCCGCGCAACCCGGGGTGATTGAAACCACCACTGGCGAAGCGATCGGCCAGCACCATGGCTTGATGTACCACACCATCGGCCAGCGTCAGGGCTTGGGCATTGGCGGCTTGAAAGACGCCGGTGATGAGCCTTGGTACGTGCTGGGCAAAGACATGGCGCGCAATGTCTTGCTGGTTGGCCAAGGTAACGAACACCCGCTGCTGTTCTCGCACGCGCTACTGGTCAGCGAAATGTTTTGGGTTAACCCGTTCGACCTCAGCAGCCCAAGGCAGCTAACGGCCAAGGTCCGCTACCGGCAAAGTGATCAAGCCTGCACATTGGAACAAACCAGCAACGGTTATCGGGCTGTTTTTGCGCAACCGCAACGGGCTGTCACACCGGGGCAGTCGGTGGTTTTTTACGCCGACGAGGTTTGTTTAGGTGGCGGCGTGATTGAGTCGGCGCAACCATGGGACTTTAGCCAGGTGCGTCCATGAATCCTACCCAAGAACAGCTGATCGCCCTCGGCGCGGTATTTGAAGCCGCTTTTTTGGTCGATAAAATCGCCAAGAGCGGGCAAGTTAGTGACGCCGCGCTCGGCTGCATGCTCGGTAGCCTGCTGATTCGCGAGCCCAAAAACACCCTTGAAGTGTTCGGCGGCGACGATCTTAATTTGCGCGATGGTTATCGCGCCTTGGTTAGCGCCCTAGAGCGCGATCCGGCAGCCCTGCAACGCGAACCGTTGCGCTACGCCCTGGCCTTACTGGGGCTTGAGCGCAAGCTGGCCAAACGCGCTGACCTGCTGGACTTAATAGGCACGCGCCTCGACCAAATTCAGCTGCAGGTACAGCACTTCGGCCCGACCCACGAGAACGTCATCGCCGCCAGCGGCAGCCTGTACCAAGACACCCTTAGCACCTTTGCTCAGCGTATTCAGGTACAGGGTGATGTGCGCCACCTGCAGCAACCCAGCAATGCCTCAAAAATCCGCGCGATCCTGCTCGCGGGTATCCGCGCCGCCCGCTTGTGGCGGCAACTGGGCGGCCATCGCTGGCAATTGCTGTTTAGCCGACGAAAGCTACTGAACGAACTCTATCCACTGCTGCGCAACTAGCCCGTGTCGAATTTCCCTGCGACGCGCTTGAGCCGGCCCCTTTACGGCGCGGCACTGCTGGCGCTTTCAGCACTATTATTCTCACTAATGGGGGTGGGCATTCGCGAAGCATCGCTAAGCGTCAACAACGAATCTGTGGTGTTTTTCCGCAATTTTGTCGGCGTGCTGTTTTTTCTCCCGTTAATTGCCTTCAAGGGCTTTGCTCCGCTAAAAACCCAGCGCCTTAGCTCTCATTTATGGCGTACCGGCTACGGGCTTGCAGCGATGTATTGCTTCTTCTATGCCATCGCCCACTTACCTCTGGCCGATGCCATGCTGTTCACCTACTCGGCTCCGGTGTTCACCCCACTGATCGCCCGCTGGCTACTCAAAGAGCCGCTAACCAAAGGCATGCTGGTGGCTACTGCCATTGGCCTTGTAGGCGTATTGCTGGTGGCTAAGCCATCTTCCGCCTTGCTTGGCGGGCAGGCCTTAATCGGCATTGCCGCCAGCCTGCTAGCCGCCTTTGCGTTTGTCTCGATTCGGCAAATGAGCGACACGGAGCCGGCGTTTCGCATCGTGTTTTACTTCTCACTCTTCAGCGCCTGCATTTCCGTGGTGCCGTTGAGCTGGAGTTGGCAACCCCTGAGCAGTCACGACCTCTGGCTGCTACTAATTGTCGGCTTACTGGCCACCACTAGTCAGATTGTCATGTCCAAGGCGTACAGTTTGGCGCCGCCTGGGCAGATTGGCCCCGTGGCCTATCTGGCCATCGTGTTTGCTGGGGCCATTGCCTGGCTGCGCTGGGGCGAAGCGCCAGACCTCAGCTCACTGATCGGCGCGGGGCTGATTTTCACCTCCAGCCTGCTGGCGATTAAACGCGTACGCGCGTGAGACAATTCGACAGGCCCGACTCGCGACTTTTTTAATGTATGATATGCGCCCTTTTCGCTGCCCAACTGCCGGAGAACACCCCATGCAGCTTTCCTCGCTCACTGCGGTCTCCCCCGTTGATGGCCGCTACGCCAGCAAGACCAGCGCCTTACGGCCAATTTTCAGCGAGTACGGCTTAATCCGTTTTCGCGTGATGGTAGAAGTGCGCTGGTTACAACGTCTCGCGGCGCATCCTGGCATCGGCGAAGTGGCGCCCTTCTCGCCGCAAGCCAATGCACTGCTGAACGTTTTAGCCGAAAATTTCGAAATCTCCCACGCCGAGCGCGTTAAAGAGATTGAGCGCACCACCAACCACGACGTAAAAGCGGTTGAGTACCTGCTCAAAGAGCAAGCCGCCAAGCTGCCTGAACTGGCCAATGTCAGTGAATTTATCCACTTTGCCTGCACCAGCGAGGACATCAACAACCTGTCCCACGCGCTGATGCTGCGTGAAGGCCGCGATACCGTGCTGTTGCCGCAAATGCGTCAAGTGGCTGAATCGATTCGCCAACTGGCCGTGCAATTTGCTGATATTTCCATGCTGGCGCGCACCCACGGCCAACCGGCATCGCCGACCACCCTTGGCAAAGAACTGGCCAACGTGGTGTATCGCCTCGAGCGCCAGATCAAGCAAGTCGCTGCCGTGCCTTTGCTGGGCAAAATCAATGGTGCGGTCGGCAACTACAATGCGCACCTGTCGGCGTATCCGGACATCGACTGGGAAGCCAACGCCCGCGAGTTCATCGAGAACGAGCTAGGCCTTGAGTTCAACCCTTACACCACGCAAATTGAACCGCACGACTACATTGCCGAACTGTTCGATGCGATCGCCCGCTACAACACCATTTTGATCGACTTCGATCGCGATATTTGGGGCTATATCTCGCTGGGCTACTTCAAGCAGAAGACCATCGCTGGTGAAATCGGCTCCTCGACCATGCCGCACAAGGTCAATCCGATCGACTTCGAAAACTCCGAAGGCAACCTCGGCATCGCCAACGCCCTGCTGCAGCACTTGGCCAGCAAGCTGCCGATCTCACGCTGGCAGCGCGACCTGACCGACTCCACGGTTCTGCGCAACCTTGGCGTTGGCTTTGCCCACAGTCTGATGGCTTACGAAGCAACTCTTAAAGGCATCAGCAAGCTTGAGCTAAACGCGCCGCGCATTGCTGCTGATCTGGATGCCTGCTGGGAAGTGTTGGCCGAACCAATCCAGACCGTGATGCGCCGCTACGCCATTGAAAACCCGTACGAGAAGCTCAAAGAATTGACGCGCGGCAAGGGCATCACCCCGCAAGCGCTGCTCGACTTCATCGACCAATTGGACATGCCACTGGAAGCCAAGCAAGAGTTGAAGAAACTCACCCCAGCTAGCTACATCGGTAACGCGGTAGCCCAGGCCAAACGCATCTAACAGTGCCCACTTTTTATGCGCCCGGCATGCCGGGCGTTTTTTATTCTTTATAGGCCCTAGCGATGAATCCAGACACCCCCATGCAACTACTGGGCGGCCTTACGGCACGCGAGTTCCTGCGCGATTACTGGCAGAAAAAACCGCTACTGATCCGTCAGGCGTTAACCGACTTTGAGAGCCCAATCTCACCAGACGAGCTGGCAGGCCTTGCTCTTGAAGAAGAAATCGAGTCCCGCCTGGTTATTGAGCACGGCCAGCAACCCTGGGAACTGCGCCGCGGGCCGTTTACCGAGGACGATTTTAAAGACCTCCCCGCCCGCGACTGGACCTTGCTGGTACAGGCCGTCGATCAATTCATTCCGCCAGTCGCTGAACTGCTGGAAAATTTCCGTTTTCTGCCGAGCTGGCGCATCGACGACGTAATGATCAGCTTTGCCGCACCCGGCGGCGGTGTCGGCCCGCACTACGACAACTACGATGTATTCCTACTGCAAGCCCACGGCCAGCGGCGCTGGAAAATCGGCCAAATGTGCGACTCCGAAAGCCCAGTGCTCGAGCATGCCGACCTGCGCATTCTGGCCGAATTTCACCAAACCGACGAATGGGTTCTCGAACCCGGCGACATGCTCTATTTACCCCCAAGATTGGCTCACTACGGTATTGCCGAGGACGACTGCATGACTTACTCGGTAGGCTTTCGCGCCCCAAGCGCCGCTGAAGTATTGACCCACTTCACCGATTTCCTTAGCCAATTTCTGACCAATGAAGAACGCTACAGCGACGCCGGCATCACCCCCTGCAGCGATCCGCATCAAATTCAACGCGACTCGCTCGACCGGCTAAAAAGCCTGCTCAACGAGCACATGAACGACGAGCGTTTATTGCTGACTTGGTTCGGCCAGTTTATGACTGAGCCACGCTACCCCGAGCTGATTGCCGGCCCAGAACTGACCGAAGACGACCTCCTGGCCAGCCTTGCCGACGGCGCTGTATTGGTACGCAACCCAAGCTCACGACTGGCGTGGTCCGAAGTAGATGACGACCTGCTGCTGTTCGCCAGCGGCCAAAGTCGCCTGCTGCCAGGCAACCTGCGCGAACTGCTAAAATTAATCTGCGCAGCTGAGTCATTACACCAAGACAACCTCGGTCAATGGCTTGCTGACGACGAGGGGCGTAATCTGCTCTTGCAACTGGTCACCCAAGGCAGTCTGGAGTTTGCTGATGAATAAAATTCACATACGTCTCGCGGACTGGAAAAAAGACCATGCCGCGTTACGCCGTATTCGTGAAGCAGTATTCATTGCCGAGCAAGCCGTACCGCCCGAGCTTGAGTGGGATGCTGACGACGCCACCGCTGTGCACTTCCTGGCGCTTGAGGGCGAATACCCGATGGGCACCGCGCGCTTATTACCCGACGGGCACATCGGCCGCGTTGCGGTATTGAAAGATTGGCGCGGGCTAAAAGTCGGTGACAAACTCATCCGTGCGGTCATTGCCGAGGCCGAAGAACGCGGTCTCAAGCAACAAATGCTCAGCGCCCAAGTCCATGCCCGGGCTTTCTACGAGCGCTTTGGCTTTGAGGTGGTCAGCGGCGAGTTTCTCGATGCGGGCATCCCTCACGTAGACATGGTGCGCCACAGCAACTGAGGCCTAAATGCACGACGAAAACGCCCCGCCACTCAGTAACAGCGAAAGGCAACAGCACCTCGACCAGCCCAAGGCTGACGACTTGCCCGCCATTGAGTTTGAGTCGCCCGGGCGTTTTAGCGTGCATAACCCGCCAGCCCTAGCTGCCGACGCCGCCCTCTTAGAGCCTGCACCCTTCGTGCTTGGGCAGCAGCGGCAAACCCAGCACTTTGCCAACCTGCACGACGCCCGCGCCCACGCACTGGCCTTACTACAACAGGCGCAGCGTAGCCTGTGCATCTACAGCGCCGACTTTGAACCCTGGCTGTATCACCACAGCAGCATGCAAGCGGCCTGCACAGCGCTCCTATTGGCCAATCCACGCAATCAACTGCGTATTTTATTGCGCGATGTGTCCCGGGCGATAAAGGGCGGGCATCGCCTGCTCACGCTCGCCCGCAAACTTCCGAGCAACTGCCAGATCCGCAAACTGCATCCCGACTACCCCAGCGAAGAAATAAACTTTTTATTGGTCGATAACTGCGCCTTGCTGGTTCGCCCTGAACCCAGCCAATATGCCGGCTACGCTTGCTATCAAGACCCCGCCAAAGCGCGCCTTCGCCAAGCGCAATTTGAGCAGGCCTGGAACACCAGTATTAGCGATGCTGACTTGAGGAGTTTTTTGCTATGACCCTGCGCCTTCTGCTTACCTGCCTACTGTTGAACCTAAGCTTTGCGGTGCAAGCCGCCAGCGAAGTTATCAGCCTGAATTACCGCACTGCCGACGACATGCTCAGCGTCGCGCAATCGGTAGTGGGCAGCGAGGGTCGCGTCACCGCCTACGGCAACCAACTGATCGTCAATGCTACGCCGGCTAAAATCACCGAGTTGCGCACCCTAATCAACCAACTCGACACCCAACCTAAACGCTTGCTGATTAGCGTCGACACCAACGACAGCAATCAACAAGATGATCGCGGCTACCAAGTGAACGGCTCTGCCAGTGTCGGCGGTGTCGATATTGAAGCGGGCCGAGGCGAGGTTAACGGTCGTGACCAAGTCCGAGTTATTCGTCGCAGCACATCCAATCGCAGTGGCGGCGTGCAACAAATCCAAACCAACGAAGGTTACCCGGCGCTCATACAAGTCGGGCAAAGCGTGCCTCTAACCAGCACCAGCGTCGGACCTTACGGGCAAGTTTACAACCAGACCCAATACCGCAATGTCACTCAAGGTTTTTATGTTACCGCCAAACTGACCGGCGACATTGTGCATGTCAGCATCAGCAGCAATAACGACAAGCTGAGCCAGACTCAATCGGGCGCCATCGACATTCAAAGCGCTGACACCCGCGTTAGCGGTCGCCTTGGCGAGTGGATTAGCATTGGCGGGGTAAATGAACAAAGCCAAGGCAATCAGCGCGATTTTTTACAAAGGCACAGCACTCAAGGCAGTCAGGACATGACTATGCGATTAAAGGTTGAAGTGCTGGACTAGCCGCTGCGCAGTGACCACTGAGTCGCAACGAACACAACATGTAGTGCCCGCCAAAGCCACTACAAAAAGTTTGACGAACAGCCAATCGAGGCGCATCATTGTGCCGCTCCCGCTAACTTGGGGTCCTGTTAAGGGCCTCTAGCACGTCACCGAGACACCCTTCGGAACGCGCTATGTCTTAACCGCCCACAAGGCAGTTCGATGAGGTCGCGACTGGAACGAAGTTGTCCTGAGGGACGGGGAAGCGTTTAACGAACTGGTCTTACTTTGCAGCTCTTGGTCATCGCTTTATGGCATTTTGCACGCCTGACAGCCTTAACTATTGCGGCGTGAAGCACAGGCCAATTCGCATCGTCACCCTCCTCTTAGCTACAACCTCTTTCGGTCTATATCTCGACGTACTGTGGTGAGCCTTACCAATGACCCTTTTTGGGGTTTTGGGTAGGAAAAGTCGGCGCTCAACCAAACACATACTTTGAAGGATTGACCATGTCAGCTTATCAAAACGATATCAAAGCCGTTGCCGCTCTGAAAGAACAAGCAGGCAGCAGCTGGAACGCTATCAGCCCTGAATACGCCGCTCGTATGCGCGCCCAGAACCGCTTCAAAACCGGCCTGGAAATCGCTCAGTACACTGCCGACATCATGCGTAAAGACATGGCTGAGTACGATGCTGACTCATCCGTCTACACCCAGTCCCTAGGCTGCTGGCACGGTTTCATCGGTCAGCAGAAGATGATTTCGATCAAGAAGCATCTGAAGACCACTGACAAGCGCTACCTCTACCTGTCTGGCTGGATGGTTGCTGCTCTGCGTTCGGATTTCGGTCCGCTGCCAGATCAGTCCATGCACGAGAAAACCTCGGTTTCCAGCCTGATCGAAGAGCTGTACACCTTCCTGCGCCAGGCTGACGCCCGCGAACTGGACCTGCTGTTCACCGCATTGGACGCTGCCCGCGCCGCTGGCGACAAAGTAAAAGCAGACGAAATCCAGGCTCAGATTGACGGCTACGAAACTCACGTAGTACCAATCATCGCCGACATCGACGCTGGTTTCGGCAACCCAGAAGCCACCTACTTGCTCGCCAAGAAGATGATCGAAGCGGGTGCTTGCTGCATCCAAATCGAAAACCAGGTTTCTGACGAGAAGCAGTGCGGCCACCAAGACGGTAAAGTTACCGTTCCGCACATCGACTTCCTGGCCAAGATCAACGCTGTTCGCTACGCATTCCTTGAGTTGGGCATCGACAACGGCGTTATCGTTGCTCGTACCGACTCCCTGGGTGCCGGCCTGACTAAGCAGATCGCTGTTACCAACACTCCAGGCGACTTGGGCGACCAGTACAACGCTTTCCTGGATTGCGACGAAGTGTCTGCTGCCGACCTGAACAACGGCGACGTAGTACTTAACCGTGGCGGCAAGTTGCTGCGTCCTAAGCGCCTGCCTTCCAACCTGTTCCAGTTCCGTGCTGGCACCGGCGAAGCGCGTTGCGTGCTGGACAGCATCACCTCGCTGCAAAACGGCGCTGACCTGCTGTGGATCGAAACCGAGAAGCCACACGTCGGCCAGATCGCAGAAATGGTTAACGAAATCCGTAAGGTTATCCCGAACGCCAAGCTGGTTTACAACAACAGCCCATCGTTCAACTGGACCCTGAACTTCCGTCAGCAAATGTTCGACATCATGGTTGGCGAAGGCAAAGACGTATCGGCCTACGACCGCGCCAAGTTGATGAGCGTTGATTACGATGAAACTGACTTGGCCGCTCGCGCCGACGAAATGATTCGTACCTTCCAGCGTGACGCTTCTGCTAATGCCGGTATTTTCCACCACCTGATCACCCTGCCGACCTACCACACCGCCGCGCTGTCTACCGACAACCTGGCCAAAGGTT
>JAIETJ010000119.1 GCA_019745275.1 Pseudomonadaceae bacterium
GCCCATTCAGGCTGCAGACCCAGTGCCCTAGTGTTCACTCGGTCTGCATTACTTGCTGGTGACGATTAGAACTGATGATCGGCGGTTTCTGGCTTCAACTCGCTGATGCCCAGTTTAGCGGCGGCTTGTTCGATGGCGGCGGTTTGGGTGACCAGTGCGGCAATAGCGTCGCGAACCAGTTGCTGACCGGCGGTGTTGTTGGCGCCGATCAGCTGATCGAAGTGCTGGCCATTGTTGGCGCTGTCGACCATTGCCTGCAATTTAGCCTCGGTGCTCTTGAGGTTGTCTTGCAGGGTGCGGTCTGTTTGCGCATCGGCTTTGGCCACCAACGATGACAGGCTCGGGCCGCTCAAAGTGCTGCCGTCGACTTTGCGGTATTCGCCTAGGTACACGTTGCGAATGCCTTTGCCGTCGTAGAAGTGCGAGTTGTGGGTGTTATCGCTGAAACAGTCCTGCTCGTCTTCGCTGGAGTTGGCTTCCAGTGCCACCTTCATGCGCTCACCGGCCAGTTCGCCCAACGACAAGCTGCCCATGCCGAAGAACATCTTGCGCAAGCCGTTTTCTGCCGGCTCAGCCAGCAGGCTGGTGCGGTAGTTAGTGGCGACATTAGGCTGCCAGTGGCTGACCATGGTTTCAAGGTCACGAACCAAGAGTGCGGTAACGGCTTTTAGGTAGTCGGCGCGGCGCTCACAGTTACCGCCAGTGCAGTTGGCGTCTTGTGCATAGTCGGTGGCGGGGCGATTGCCGGCCCCAGGGTTGTTGCCATTTAGGTCTTGGCCCCAGAGTAAAAATTCAATCGCGTGATAGCCGGTGGCAACGTTGGCTTCGGAGCCGCCGAGTTCATTCAGGCTGGCCAGTAGTTCAGGGGTGATCTTGCTCGCGTCGACTTTATCTTCGCCCAGTTGGATTTGTGGGTTGGCGATGATATTGGCGTTGCTGCCGGGGTTGCCTAGCGCACCTTGATAGTCGGCGGCGACGTAGTCGATTAAGCCCTCATCCAGCGGCCAAGCGTTTAGTTGACCTTCGAGGTCGTCAACCACCGAGTTGCCAAAGCGGAATACTTCGCTTTGTAAGTACGCTGGGCGGGCCGCTATCCAAGCATCACGGGCCGCTTGCAGGGTCTGTTGATTAGGAGTGGCCAGCAGCGCATCGATGGCCTGCTGTAAGGCTTTGCCGGTGCTCAGGGCGTCGCCAAACACGGCGAGAGCGAGGTCGGCATAGTGCACGACCACGGCTTGACCTGCGCTCTGCTCAAACTGACTGCTGCTCGCAGCGGGTGCCTTAGCCTGCGGCGCAGCAGGTTCTTTGCCGCAACCGGCAAGGGCTATAGCAAGGGTCAGCAGACTGGCGCTAACCAACGATGTACGAAGCATGGCAGAGTCCTTAGCGGCTTAATAATGTGGGGCAGATGTTACGTGAAACGATAACGTAATGCGAAGGATTTGCATTACATGTTCACTTGTCACGGTATGACACGGGGTTGTCACGAGTAAAACACCGACGCCCGCAAGTGCGGGCGTCGGTGGGTTCTCGTGCGGCAGTTCTGTGAGGTCTGCTGGCTTTATACCGCCTGGCTGCTCGGAGTAAGTAAATTCCCGGTTTGTCGTGACTGTTTAAGGAACAGGCTGATCTCGCGCGCGGGCAGCGGTTTGCTGTACAGGTAGCCTTGGCCCTCGTCGCAGCCGTGGGCAATAATGTAGGCCTCTTGCTCGACGGTTTCGACGCCTTCAGCGATCACCTGCATGCCAAGGTTTTTGGCCAGTTGAATGATGGCGCGCACGATGGTGGCGTCGTCGGCGTCGTCAACCAGGTCGGCGACAAAACTCTTGTCGATTTTGATTTTGTCCAACGGCAAGCTCTTCAGATAGCTCAGCGAGGAGTAGCCGGTACCGAAGTCGTCAATCGCTATCAGCGCGCCGCACCGGCGCAGGCTGAGTAAGTGTTGCGCGGCGGTATTGATGTCTTCCATCAGGCCGGTTTCGGTAACTTCCAGCTCTAAACTGTTGGGTGGCAGGCGATAGACCTGCATCAGGTTGCTGACTACCCGCGGCAACTCGCTGTGGTGCAGTTGCACGGTAGACAAGTTAACGGCCATGCGTAGGTCGATAAAGCCTTGGTCATGCCATTCGCGCAGTTGCTTGCATGATTGCTCCAGTACCCACTCGCCGATGGCGATGATGCTGCCGTTCTGCTCGGCGAGCGGAATAAATACGTCCGGTGAAACGAAGCCGTGTTGCGGGTGTTGCCAGCGTAGTAGCGCCTCTACACCGGCCACGCGCTTGTCGCGGTAGTCGATTTGCGGTTGATACACCATGTGCAGTTCGTTGCGCGCCAAGGCTTCGCGTAGGTCTTTTTCCAGTTCGCGGCGGCGGCGCATTTCGTTGTCGAGGCTGGCGATATAAAACTGGTAGCGGTTGCGCGAGCGGCTCTTGGCCAAGGTCATGGTTTGTTCGGCTTTTTGCAGCAATTTCTCGGTGCTGTCGCCGTCTTCTGGGAATAGGGTGATGCCGATGGTGGCGCGCAAGCGCACTTCATGCAGTTCAAGGGCGAACGGCAGTTCTAGGTCATCGAGAATGCTCTGGGCCAGTTCGGCCGCTTCGTACGGTTGTTCGATGTCGGCTTGGATCAGCGCGAACTGATCGCCGCCTAAGCGTGCCAGCGCACCGAGGCGGCCACTGTGGCTGCGCAAACGATCAGACAGCAGCAGCAATAGCTGGTCGCCGGTCTGGTAGCCAAACTGTTCATTGATATTTTTAAAGTCGTCCAAACCGACGCAGAGCACCGCCACCCGATGTTGCACGCGGCCGGCATCGGCCAGAATGTGATCGAGTTGCTCTTGCAGTTGCTGGCGGTTGGGCAGGCCGGTAAGGAAATCATACTGCGACATGCGTTGCAGGCTGTTCTCGGCTTCGCGGCGCAGGTGGGTGTTGCGTTCGATCGAGCTGAGTAGTTGGTTGGCAGTGTTGATCCACAAGCCGAGTTCGTTTTTCTCGCTGCCTTTAAGCATCGGTAATTGATGCTCGCTAGGCCGGTCGGGGTTGATGTTGGACAGGTGATCGATAATTTTCGACAGCGGCTTGGTCAGTAGCCATTGATAGACGAAGAACAGCACCAAGCTCATCGCCAGCGCCCGTAAAACGCCGGAAATGACAATGATGATTGAGCTGGCAATAAAGTTTACGCCGTAGGGCGCGGTGTCGAGGGTGATGGTCAGGTCGCCGTAATACTCCTTAAACGGCCCGCGACCCATGAGCGGGGCGCTGAATTCCATTTGTTTGCCGAGAATAAGGTCGGTAAAAAAACGGCTGTCGATATCCAGTAGGTCGCGCGAGCGCTCCGCCAAGCGTGGCTCGTTGGGATGGCCGATGGCGGCCATGCGAACCGAGTCATTTTGGAACAAGCCTTCAATTACCTGCATGCCCATTTCGCGGTCGAGGCTGTACACCGCTTGAGTGGATGGGTCACTGAACATCGCGAGGATGCGTTGCGCGTCGGTGGCGACCACTTGACGGGTTTTATACACATCGAAAACGATTTGCGCGCAGCTCAAAACCACCCCTACCACCAGCGCGGACAGCAGCACGACGCGCAGTAGTTTCAAGGACAAGCTGTGTTTGAGCTCAAGCTTCAAAAGAGGATTCCTTAGTCGGTGCGCAAAAATTCACTTGTCTGTGAGTATTGGCAAAGTCTCAGGAGTCGTCAAAGTTTGATTGCATTTAGTTGTGGGTTTAATGCGCGGGGCATAACGGTTACTCGTTGCGTGGCTGGCTTGCGCGATTAAGGCAGGGCTTTGGCGTCGAAGGCTTGAATGGCCAAACCTTGTTGGGCGCGAAAACTTTCCATATCGAACATGGTGCAGATTTCTTGGATCTCACCGCTGAAGTTAAAGGTCCAAAATGCCATGGCTGAGATGCTCAGGATTTTGTCGCTGGCAGGGTAGCCAAACGCCGGGGTTTGAATGGTGCCAATCATGGTGCTCCAGGTCACCACCTTGTCGCCCTCGCTGATGCACTCCTCAATCACCACTTGCAGGTCGGGCATGGCGGTACGAATGTCGCGCACCAACTGACTAAAACCTGCGCTGTTGAGTTGCTTGCCTACGAATGAACTTTTATACATAAAGTCTTTGCTGTGCAGGCGTTCGCTAAGGGCTAGGTGGCCCTTGTTCCACGACAGCTCGATGTGTTTGCGAACTTGTTTTTTTTGTTCATCCAAGGACATTGCGACCACCATGGTGCGGCTACAGCGCGAAATTGAACGCGAACTGTAGCCGCTTTATGGCAGCGAGCATTGGCTGAGATGCCAAATTGTGCGCGCCTGCTTAACTACAGCCAACCACTCAAATGCAGTGCTTGATAGCCGGCCAGCAGCGCCAGTACGGCAAAGGCTGAGGCGGCGATGCGGCGAATTAGGGTTAATGGCAGGCGTTCGGCGGCAAAATTACCAAGCAGTACCACTGGCACATTGGCCAGCAACATGCCCAAGGTGGTACCGATAATTACTAGCCAGAAATGTGGATACTGCGCAGCCAACATGACCGTGGCGACTTGAGTTTTGTCTCCCATTTCGGCGAGAAAAAAGGCGATCACTGTGGTGAGAAACGGGCCGTAGCGTTTCAGGCTATTGGCTTCGTCGTCGTCGAGTTTATCCGGCACCAATGTCCATAGTGCCACGGCAAAAAAGGCTACGGCTAGCACCGCGCTTAACGTGGTTGCCGAGAAGAAACTCGCCACCCAACTGCCTACCGCGCCCGCGGCGGCGTGGTTGGCTAACGTGGCCACGATGATGCCGGCGATGATCGGCCAGGGTTTGCGAAAGCGCGCCGCCAGTAATAAGGCGAGTAATTGGGTTTTGTCGCCAATCTCGGCAATAGCGACTATGCCGGTCGGGACTAATAACGATTCAAGCATGGGAATACCTCTAGGGGCGGGATGACTGAGTTCTATGACACATACAGCCTTCCCGCCCCGGGTGAGGTGTACGTGTCATAGGTCTGGTCAAACCACAGGCCTGAAAGCTCAGGCCGGGGTCGCAGGCGCCATGGTCGGTGGACCAAGTATGTTGACGACTGCCTGCCAGCCCAGACCCTGTGAAAACTACTGCGCTCGGTTATGCGGCGTTAAAAACAGGCTCGGACTGCTCATTTACAATACGTAAACTCCGCGTCCTCGCCTGTTTTTGCCTTGCCTAACCTTCGCTCGCTACGTTTTCACACGGCCTGGAGTCGCCGAGATAGACCCGGCGCTGGCGAGAGATTACTCCCCTAGGACGGCGGCTATTTTGCCCAACTAGGGCGCAGGTAACAACCCGCGTTGTTGCTAGTAAGCGACATTAGTAGCGCCGGCTGGGGTCTTTCGGTTCGCGTTCACGGCGTGCCGGAGCGACCTTTGCGGGGCGCTTGGCTTGGTATAGGTGAAAACCATCGCCCGTGCCCAGGGTTGCGCAGGGGCCGAGATGCTGCTCGATCAGGGGTGGGTATTTGAGAAAACTATTCGCCACTAAGCGCAATTCGCCGCCCGGTTTCAGGTGTTGTGCCGCTTGGCGCAGCAGGGTTTCGGTGGCTTGGTATTCGGTGTGAATGCCTTGATGGAATGGCGGGTTGGTGAGAATCGCATCCAGCTCCAAGGGCGCGGCGTGAATGCCATCGCCGCCGATCACTTCGGCCTCTAGGCCGTTGGCGGCTAAGGTCAGGCGACTGCTGGCGAGGGCGAAGGCGTCGACGTCGAGCATGCTCACTCGGCTGTGTGGGTATCGCCGCTTGAGCGTGGCACCGAGGACTCCAGCGCCGCAACCGAAGTCCAACAGATGGCCGTTGGGCAGGTTGTCTAGTTGCTGCAGTAACAGCGCGGTGCCGCGATCCAGCCGACCGTGGCTGAATACCCCCGGCAGGCTGATGACCTGTAACGGACCGTCGGCCAAGGGCAGCTCATAGCACTGGGCCAGCGCATGCAGATCCGGCGCAACCGGGGCTTTGTCGACAGTCACTTGCCAGAGTTGGCAGTGGCGGGCGCTGTCGAGTTTGCGTGGTTTGCCGAACAGCTGCAGCTGTTTGGCGGCACGCTCGATACCGGCGCGTTTCTCGCCGACTAAGAACAATTCAGCGCCGCTCAGGCGCGCCGCCAGAGCTTGTAATAGGTAGTCGCAGAGCTCCCGTGACTTGGGCAGAAACAGCACTGCCGCGGTGAAACTGCGCTCAGGTGCTTGCACGTCGAACTGGCAGCGCTGGTTAAAGCGCGCGCTCAGGGTGGCGTGTTCGCCGACATGCCAACTCCAGCCGTGGGCCGCGGGTAGTTGCGCCAGCAAGTCGTCGGCCGGTAAACCGGCGAGCAGCACGTTGCCGGTGAACAAGGCGCTCTGACGCAGCAGTACTTCGCTTCGCGGGTCCATCAATGGCTCCTAGGTGCAGAAAGGGGGGCGGAAAAGTGCCGCAGCTTAGCCGACCTGCCGGCGCGGCGCACCGGCGAAATAGCCCAAGGCGTTTTCTGCCAGTTGCAGCACTATGCGCTGCCGGGCCTCGCGGCTGCCCCAGGCGCAATGCGGGGTGATGATCAGGCGGGGAATATCGCCGGCCAGCAGTGGGTTGTCGTCAGTCGGTGGTTCCGTGTGCAGCACGTCAAAGGCCGCTCCGGCCAGCTGGCCTGAACGCAGCGCATTCGCCAGTGCCTGCTCGTCAACCAAACCACCACGGGCGGTATTGAGTAAAAAGGCGCTGGGTTTGAGCAACGCCAGCTCGCGGGCGCCGAGCAAATTGCGGGTCTGCTCGGTGAGCGGGCAATGCAGGCTGAGCACATCCACTTGTGGCAACAGCTCGGCTAGCGGCACGCGATCGGCCCGTGGCGGCCGGCCCGGTAACTGGCCGAGCAACACGCGCATACCAAAGGCTTCGGCTAGGCGACCAACCGCGCGGCCCAGCTCGCCGTGGCCGAGTAGGCCGAGGGTTTTGCCTTCTAGTTCGATAATTGGATGATCCAATAAACAAAACTGTTTGGCCTGCTGCCAGTGGCCTGCGGTTACGGATTTTTGATAGTCCGGCAAGCTGCCGGCCAAGGCCAGCAGTAACATCAAGGTGTGTTGGGCCACGGCGTGGGTGCCGTAGGCCTGACAGTTACTGACGCAAATGCCGAGCGCCCGGGCGGCGGCTAGGTCGACATTATTAGTGCCGGTAGCGGCGAGTAAAATCAGCTTGAGCTGCGGGCAGGCGGCGAGGGTCGCTGCGTCAAGTACGACCTTGTTGACGATCGCTACGTGAGCACCCTGCAGGCGTTCGACGACTTGCTCAGGCAGGCTTTGTCCGTGCAATTGCAGCTCGTTAAAGACGGCGTGTAACGGGCTTAGGTCGAGGTCACCAAGATCCAGCGAAGCATGGTCGAGAAAGACTGAGTGGCTGATTTTATTCATCAGCTGTACCTTTTTAATGGGCAGATTAAGGCGTTAAGCTGACCAGCCTATCAGATGCTTATAGCCGGCGGCGCAACCTATGTATTGGAGCGAGTTTCTCACCGTAGCCTTGGTGCATTTACTGGCGGTGGCCAGTCCCGGGCCGGATTTCGCCATAGTGCTGCGCGAAAGCGTCAGCAATGGTCGATATGCCGGGATCTGGACTGCCATCGGCGTTGGCAGTGGGATTCTGCTGCATGTCGGCTATTGCCTGTTGGGCATCGGCTTGATTGTCGCGCAGTCGATAGTGCTGTTTAACCTGCTCAAATGGCTGGCCGCGGCCTACCTGATATATATCGGTATCCGCGCGCTCAGGGCCAAGCCGGCAGATCCGCTGCAAGCCCAGCAGGCGCATGAAACTGTGGCGGTGACCGCCCGTGGCGCCTTTGTGCGAGGGTTTGTCACTAACGGGTTGAATCCCAAGGCCACCTTGTTTTTTCTGTCGTTGTTCACCTTGGTGATCAGTCCGCAAACGCCGTTGCTGGTGCAGGCCGGTTATGGTGCTTACCTAGCGGTGGCGACGGCGGTGTGGTTTTGCGCGGTGGCTTTGCTGTTTAGTCATGGGCGGGTGCGGCGCGGGTTTATCCGCATGGGCCATTGGTTTGACCGGATGATGGGTGCGGTATTGGTGGTGCTGGGGATTAAAGTGGCACTGAGCGAGCTGCACTGAGTTTTAGTCGCGCATAAAAAAGCCCCGTAAATTCGGGGCTTTTGCATTTATGGATAAAACCGGTTCAAACGCCGTAATTTGTAGGGTTAGGCGCATGGTCACCGACTATCGGCGGATGCTTAGTCAATTGCGCCGTAACTCACCAGGTGGAGCAGGCCGATTACCGCTTGGTGGCGTGGCGCACACATGCCGCAGTCGATTGTAAAACTCTGCTTTACGCCACTAACCCTACCAAAGCGCTTTAGATCAGTTCAATCGCCACCGCAGTGGCTTCGCCGCCGCCGATGCACAGCGAGGCGATGCCGCGTTTGCCGCCGGTGCGCTGCAGGGCGTTGATCAGGGTGATGATGATCCGTGAACCGGTCGAACCCACTGGGTGGCCCTGGGCGCAAGCGCCGCCATAGATGTTGACCTTGGCGTGATCCAAACCGTGTTCGCGGATCGCCAGCATGGTAACCATGGCGAAGGCTTCGTTGATCTCAAACAGATCGACATCGGCCTTGTCCCAGCCGGTTTTTTTCAGCAGGTTGCTGATCGAACCGATGGGCGCGATGGTGAACTCGCTTGGGTCTTGGCTTTGGGTGGCGTGCGCGACGATCTTAGCCAATGGCTTGAGGCCACGGCGGGCGGCTTCTTCGGCGGTCATCAGAACAATGGCCGAGGCGCCGTCGGAGATCGAGCTGGCGTTGGCGGCGGTGATGCTGCCGTCTTTGCGGAAGGCCGGCTTCAGGGTCGGGATTTTTTCTAGGTTAGCGTTCAGCGGTTGCTCGTCGTCCTTAACCAGCACTTCGCCTTTGCGGCTGGTGACGGTAACTGGGACGATTTCGCTGGCCAGCCAGCCATTGCTGATGGCGTTTTGCGCGCGCTTGAGTGACTCAATCGCATAGGCGTCCATGTCTTCGCGAGTGATGCCGTAAGCGTCGGCGGTTTCTTGGGCGAACGAGCCCATTAGGCGGCCGGTGCGAGCATCTTCCAAACCATCGAGGAACATGTGGTCCTTGATTTCGCCATGCCCCATGCGCAGCCCAGTGCGGGCTTTTTCCAGGATGTAAGGGGCGTTGGACATGCTTTCCATGCCGCCAGCGATCATCACACTGTTGCTGCCGGCTTTCAGGGCGTCATGGGCCAGCATTACGGCTTTCATGCCCGAACCGCACAGCTTGTTGATTGTGGTGCAGCCGGCCGAACTCGGCAGTCCGGCATTCAGCGCCGCTTGCCGGGCCGGGCCTTGTTTCAGGCCGGCCGGCAGCACGCAACCCATGAGCACTTCCTCGACATCGCCAGCGGCGATGCCGGCGCGGGCTACTGCCTCACGGATGGCGATGGCGCCCAGTTCAACGGCGGGAACACCGGACAAACTGCCTTGGAAGCCACCCATTGGGGTGCGTACGCCGCTGACGATGACGATATCGGACATCAAAACTTACCTTTGTCATGTAATAACGAGAGGGTGAAAGAAAACGCTTTATCCGGCGGTGTGAAAACTACTACGCTCGGGCATTCGGTCTGGTTCTGAAGTTTATTCTACGTGTGACCGTAAACGCAAAAACGGTCATGAATAGTGTTTTTTGCTGTTTTTAGGTCGTCAATGGATCGTTGTTCTACTTAATGCTCTTTGAGCGCCTTCAATTGCAGTCATAACAATTCAACAATAACTCCAGCTTTGAGGTCTATCCCATGTTGCAGACGCGAGTACTAGCCCCAGCAGAGAATGCCCACTCATCGCCCCTGCTGATCAAAAGCCTGTTGCTGTCCGGCGCGCGTTACGAGCGCACCCGTGAGATCGTCTATCGCGACACCCAGCGTTTTAGCTACCCAACCCTGGTGGAGCGCGTGGCCCGCTTGGCTAACGTGCTGACTGAAGCTGGGGTGCAGGCCGGCGATACCGTGGCAGTGATGGAGTGGGACAGTCATCGCTATCTCGAATGCATGTTTGCTGTGCCGATGCTCGGCGCGGTGTTGCAAACCGTCAACGTGCGGCTGTCGCCTGAGCAAATTCTCTACACCCTGAATCACGCCGAAGCCAAATTCGTGCTGATCAACAGCGACTTTGTGCCGATTTTTACCGCTATCGGCCCGCACCTGAAGGGTGTGCAGAAAACCCTGCTGCTGACCGATGGCGCCGAGAAAAGCGCGGAACTGTTCAACTTGATTGGCGAGTACGAAACGTTGTTGGCCGCCGCCAGCCCGAGTTACGCCTTTGCCGACTTTGACGAGAACTCGGTCGCCACCACTTTCTACACCACAGGCACCACCGGCAACCCTAAGGGCGTGTACTTCACCCATCGGCAACTGGTGCTGCACACCTTGGCGCTGGCCACCACCACTGGCTCGCTGGACAGCATTCGCTTGATGGGCAGTGACGACGTGTATATGCCGATCACTCCGATGTTCCATGTGCACGCGTGGGGCATGCCCTATGTAGCGACCATGCTCGGCATCAAACAGGTGTATCCGGGCCGTTACGAGCCGGAAATGTTGGTGGAGTTGTTCAAGCGCGAGAAGGTCACCTTCTCCCATTGCGTGCCGACCATTCTGCAAATGGTGATGGGCACCAAGGCCGCGCAAGGGCTGAACTTTAACGGCTGGCGGGTGATTATCGGTGGCGCCGCCTTGACCCGCTCGCTGTACCTGCGGGCCAAGGAATGCGGCATTCAACTGACTGCCGCTTATGGCATGTCGGAAACCTGCCCGATCGTGTCCTGCGCCTACGTCAACGAAGAGTTGCTGGCCGCCAGCGAAGACCAGCAAATCAATTACCGCATCAAAGCCGGGGTGCCGGTGGCGCTGGTGGAAGTGGCTATCATGGACAGCGAGGGTAATCACCTGCCGGCCGATGGCGAAACTCAGGGTGAACTGGTGCTGCGTTCGCCTTGGCTGACTCAAGGCTATTTCCGCGAGCCAGAAAAAAGCGCCGAGCTGTGGGAAGGCGGCTGGATGCACACCGGCGACGTGGCGACCTTGGATGAACTGGGTTATATCGACATCCGCGATCGTATTAAGGATGTGATCAAGACTGGCGGCGAGTGGATCTCCTCGCTAGAGCTGGAAGACCTGATTAGCCGGCATGCCGCCGTGCGTGAAGTGGCGGTAATCGGCGTGCCCGACCCGCGCTGGAGTGAAACCCCGTTTGCCTTGCTGGTGCTGCACGAAGGTCAGCAGTTGGATGCTAAAGGCTTGCAAGAGCATTTGCTGCCTTACGTTGAGGAAGGCCGGATCAACAAATGGGGCATTCCTCGGCAGATCGCCGTGGTCAGCGAAATTCCGAAAACCAGCGTCGGCAAGCTGGATAAGAAGCTGATTCGGGTCGAGGTGGCCAAGTGGCAAGCCAGCAATAGCGAGTGCTTGTCGAGCCTGTAAGGGCGCGTTGCGGCACAGGATTTGTCGCGCTACTTAGAAGGGCGGCCCGCTTGCACGGGTCGCCCTTTTTTATAGCTGTGTTTTAGGTGTTGTTGCTGCGTCCCAGACATCGCTTGGTCGGCCCGCACGTTTCAGCACTGGGTTTTTTAATGCCGTTGGCTGCACCAGCGCTTGCCTGTGGCCGCTGCGCACGGGAGACTTGCCGCCGTCATTTTGTATGCCCGTGCAACGGTGCTGTTGCCGGTCAGCCACCCTCTGAGTCGTTTATGCCCGCGTCGTCTCGTCCAGTGTTTCGTCCCCATCATGCGGCCTTCAGGCTCTGCCTCGGCAGCCTAACTTGCACCCTGGTGACTCCGGTGTTGGCGCTGCCCTTTAATCTCGGTGAGGTGGAGGCCAACCTTGAATCGCGCATGGCGCTTGAGGTTGACTGGGCCATGAGCGCGCCGGATAAGGCCTTAATTGGTACGCGTAATGGTGGCTCGGCGGCGAGCCAAACTAACGACGATGGTCGGCTGAACTTTGCTCGTGGCGATGCCTTCTCTAAGCGTTTTAGCGGCTGGCACGGTTTGCAGTTGCGCCAAGGCGACAGCGGCGTGTTCGTCAGTGGCCAGTATTGGTATGACTTCGCCCTTAAAGATCAATCCTTGCCGCTGTATGACATCAAGGAGGCGGGGCGTCAGCCCGGTGCTCAGGCCTCAGGCGGTGAAATTCTCGACGCTTACGGGTATCACAATTATCAACTGGCCGGCCCGCAAGGCGATTTGCCCGGCGCGGTGCGTGGTGGTAAGCAGCGGCTGCGTTGGGGTGAAAGCCGTTTGCTGGAAAACCCGCTCAACAGCATCAATCCGCTGGATCGGCAAGCCTTGCAGCGACCGGTTACGCCGATTGCCGAAGGCGCGTTGCCGGTCAACTTGCTGCACGTCAATCAACAGCTGAGCAACAATCTAAGCGCCGAGCTGTTTTATCAGCTCGACTGGCAAGCCGATGTGCAGAGCAATTGCGGCACCTTCTTTGCTGTTAGTGATGTGCAGCCGCCTGGCTGTAATCAGCGCTTAGCGGTGGCCGGCTCGGACTTTACCGCGCAAGCCGCCGCCGGTTATCGCTATGTGCCGCGCTTGGCCGACGACGATGCCAGAGACAGCGGCC
>JAIETJ010000004.1 GCA_019745275.1 Pseudomonadaceae bacterium
CTGCTCGGCGCCAAGCAGGCGGTCGGCACCGACATCGACTACCAGGCCATCGAAGCCTCGCGCGACAACGCCGAGCGTAACGGCATCGAAGCCAGCCGTTTTCCGCTGTACCTGCCCGAGCAACTGCCCGCCGAGCAAGCCGATGTACTGGTGGCGAACATTCTCGCCGGCCCCCTAGTGGCACTCGCACCACAGTTGATCAGCCTGGTCAAACCGGGTGGGCGCCTGGCTTTGTCGGGGATTCTCGCTGAGCAAGGCGAAGAAGTCGCCGCGGCCTACGCCGCGACCTTCGACCTTGACCCGCTGTGCATTCGCGATGGCTGGGTACGCATCAGTGGTCGCCGCCGGTAAAACCGGCATTACCGCAACCCAACAAGCACAGAGCAGAGGGTGTGATCGCGCAAGCGCTTTGATACCCAACTGGCACGCTGGCTTAGGTTAAACTAGCGCCTCGCTTTGCACGGACCGCCGCATGATCGACAGCTTTGTCACCCAATGCCCACAGTGCCACACCAGTTTTCGCGTCAGCCGCGCGCAACTCGGCATCGCCCACGGCGCGGTTCGCTGCGGCGCTTGCCTGCACGTATTTAACGCGGCGCAACAACTGTTAAGCGAGCAACCGGCGCTAGTAAAAGCGGCGCAAGCACTACCTGCGCAACCCAACACAAACCTCAGCACGGCAGCGGCAAGCATCGCCGCCACCCCAGCGACCAGCCCCATCCCCGACTACGCCGCCAGCCTTGCACCCGCGGCCTCGACACCGCCAGCCCAAGCCACACCCACAGGAAAACAGTCGACTGAAACCCTGTGGATTCATGACGATTTGAATCTGGACGACCTCGATCTGGATGAAGCCCTAGCCCAACTCGAACAGCAAGAGCAGCAACTCTCGCACGAGTTTATCGCCCTAGAGGCTGCGCCATTACCGGCCGAGCGCTTTCTCAGCAGCCGCGAGCCGATTAAAGCCTATGACGAAGATTGGGCCGAACAGCTCCTGAGCAATCAGCCCGCCGCTGCGCGCCCAGAGCCCACGCCAATCATTCGCCAACTGCCCGCCAAGGCTGCCGTAACACCGCCCAGCCCAGCCGAATCTGAGCCGCCTGTCAGTGTTGCCGCCCAACCAGTCGCGACAACCGCTGCAGACAGCCCTAGCGAGCCGCGGGTCGCTGGCACCTACGCCTTTCTCACCGACAGCGCCGCCCTCGAGCTAAGCAACGCCGATCTACCGCCGCCATACAGCCCGCCGGACTTCACCCCACTGCATGCCGAGCGTGACGAGCCAACCTTTGATGAGCACGCCGCGGCCGACCCGCACACAGCTGACGAGGTGCAGGCTGAAGCCGACGAAGAAATTGACGAGACCCAATACCGTAACCTGCGCCAAGAGCCGCAACTGCACAACGAAGGCTTGCGCAACCTGGCCCAAGAACCTCTGCAATTAGACTGGCGCGAGCAGAAAAAACCCTGGGGGCGCAAACTCGGCTGGCTACTGATCAACCTGCTAGCACTCGCCGCGCTGAGCGGCCAATACATCAGTTATCACTTCGCCGAACTGGCCCGCCAAGACCAATACCGTCCGTGGTTTGCCGAACTGTGTCCCGAGATTGGCTGCACACTGCCATCCAAGGTCGAGATAGCCCTAATCAAAAGCAGCAATCTCGTGGTGCGCAGCCATCCGGAGTTCAACGGCGCACTGGTGGTCGATGCGATCTTGTATAACCGCGCCGCGTTTTCCCAGCCCTTTCCGTTACTGGAACTGCGCTTCGCCGACCTGACTGGCAAGCTACTTGCGAGTCGCAGCTTCAAGCCCAGCGAGTACCTGGCCGGCGAACTTGCCGGACAAGCCGAGATGCCACCACAAACGCCGATTCATATCTCGCTGGACATTCTCGACCCCGGCAGCAAGGCGGTTAACTACAGCCTGAACTTCCATTCACCCGAGTAAGTTTCCCCCTGCGGACTAAAATCGGGCGGCCTTATCTCGCCGCCCGGCCAGTCATCCGAACTCTTCGCTATAAGCCCCGCGCTGCTCATATTTTGTTCAATCCAGCCTTTAACCTGTCACCGAGAGCGGGTATCATGCCCACCCTTTTTCGCACTCTCACCGAACCAGCCAACTGCAGGGAAGACCCATGTCGGCGGTACGCATCGGCCCATATACGTTATCCAACCAGCTGATTCTCGCGCCTATGGCCGGAGTCACCGACCAGCCCTTTCGCCAGCTATGCCGGCGGATGGGCGCGGGCTTGGTAGTGTCGGAAATGGTCACCAGCGACGTGCGTTTATGGAATACCCGCAAGTCCAGCCTGCGTATGCAACATGACGGTGATCCCGAGCCACGCTCGGTACAGATCGCCGGCGGTGATGCGCAGATGCTTGCCGAAGCGGCGCGCCGTAACGTCGAGATGGGCGCGCAAATTATTGATATCAACATGGGTTGCCCGGCGAAAAAAGTCTGCAATAAGGCTGCCGGCTCCGCGCTGATGAAGGACGAACAACTGGTTAGCGAGATTCTTCAGGCAGTGGTCGCCGCCGTGAACGTGCCGGTGACCCTGAAGATTCGCACCGGCTGGGATCGGCAGAACAAAAATGGCCTCAACGTGGCAAAAATCGCCGAGCAAAGCGGCATTAGCGCCCTAGCCGTGCATGGCCGCACACGGGCCGACCTGTACACCGGCGAGGCCGAGTACGAGACCATTGCCGCGATTAAACAAGCGGTGTCGATTCCGGTTTTCGCCAATGGCGATATCGACTCGCCCGAGAAGGCCCGCCACGTGCTGGCCGCCACCGGTGCCGACGCGCTGCTAATTGGCCGCGCCGCGCAAGGACGGCCTTGGTTGTTTCGCGAGATAGCGCATTACTTGGCTACCGGCGAGCACTTAGCGCCGCCTAGCCTGTTGGAAATAGAGCAGATTTTGTTACAGCACCTCGCCGCACTGCATGGCTTTTATGGCGACGTGATGGGCGTGAAAATCGCCCGCAAGCATGTTGGCTGGTACTTGGCCACCCTGCCGGGCGCGCGAGAATTTCGCGCCCAGTTCAATCGCTTAGAGGCGACCGAGACGCAGCACGCCAGCGTTCGCGAGTTTTTTCAGGAACGCCATAACCACGCAGAAGGGGCGGCAGCATGAACACTATTACCGAGCAGTTTCTCGATAGAGAAGACTTTGACGATGCATGTTTTGATGGGGCAACTGCGGTGAGCGACAACGTAAATCTTAAGCAGCACCTAAACACCCCAAGCGCCGAGGGCCAGACCCTGCGCGGCAATGTTGAACGCGCGCTGCACAATTATTTCTCGCGCCTCGAGGGCGCCGACGTCAGCGACGTGTACAACCTGGTGTTGTCGGAAGTAGAAGCACCGCTGCTGGAAACCGTGATGAATTACGTCAAGGGTAACCAGACCAAGGCCTCCGAATTACTCGGCCTTAATCGCGGCACCTTGCGCAAGAAACTCAAGCAGTACGACCTGCTGTAAACCCAGATTAAATCAAAAGGGCGACCGCCAACGGTCGCCCTTTTTGCTTACTCCTCTCTACGCCTGATGGAAAACACCATGACCGACCAAACCAATCGCCTTCCCGTTCGCCGTGCGCTAATCAGCGTTTCCGACAAAACCGGCATCCTTGAATTTGCCCGTGAACTGGTTGAACTTGGCGTGGAAATTCTCTCCACCGGCGGCACCTTCAAACTGTTGCAAGACAACGGCGTGGCGGCGATTGAAGTGGCCGACTACACCGGCTTCGCGGAAATGATGGACGGCCGGGTAAAAACCCTGCACCCGAAAATCCACGGCGGTATTTTGGGCCGTCGCGGTATCGACGACGCCATCATGAGCGAGCACGGCATTCGCCCGATTGATCTGGTCGCGGTCAACCTCTACCCGTTTGCCGCCACCATCGCCAAGCCCGGCTGCGACCTGCCGACCGCGATTGAGAATATCGATATCGGCGGCCCAACCATGGTTCGCTCGGCCGCCAAAAACCACAAAGACGTGGCCATTGTGGTGAATGCCAGCGACTACGCCGGTGTACTGGCCAGCCTGAAAAACGGCGGCCTGAGCTACGCCGAGCGCTTTGCCCTGATGCTTAAAGCCTTCGAGCACACCGCTGCCTACGACGGCATGATCGCCAACTATTTGGGCACCATCGATCAGAGCGCCGAAACCCTGAGCACCGAAGGCCGCAGCGCCTTCCCGCAGACCTTCAACAGCCAGTTCATCAAGGCGCAAGAAATGCGCTACGGCGAGAACCCGCACCAGAGCGCGGCCTTCTATGTTGAAGCAGAAAAAGGTGAAGCCAGCATCGCCAGCGCCGTGCAGTTGCAAGGCAAGGAACTGTCATTCAATAACGTGGCCGACACCGACGCCGCGCTTGAGTGCGTTAAAAGCTTCGTTAAACCAGCCTGTGTGATCGTCAAGCACGCCAATCCGTGCGGTGTGGCCGTAGCCCTAGACAGCGAAGGCGGGATTCGCCAAGCCTATGAACTGGCATACGCCACCGACACCGAGTCGGCGTTCGGCGGCATCATCGCCTTCAACCGCGAGCTGGACGGCGCTACCGCCCAAGCCATCGTTGAGCGGCAGTTTGTCGAAGTCATCATCGCGCCAAAAATTTCCGCCGAAGCCCGCGCTATCGTGGCCGCCAAGGCCAACGTGCGCTTGCTCGAATGTGGCGAGTGGGCGGCTGAACGCAGCGCCGCGTGGGACTTTAAACGCGTTAACGGCGGCCTGCTGGTACAGAGCCGCGACATCGGCATGATCAAAGCAGAAGACCTGAAGATCGTCACCCAGCGGGCGCCGACCGAGCAGGAAATCCACGACCTGATCTTCGCCTGGAAAGTGGCTAAATACGTTAAGTCCAACGCCATCGTCTATGCCAAGAATCGCCAGACCATCGGCGTAGGCGCAGGCCAGATGAGTCGCGTCAACTCGGCGCGGATCGCCGCGATCAAAGCGGAATACGCAGGCTTACAAGTGGCCGGTTCGGTGATGGCATCGGATGCCTTCTTCCCGTTCCGCGATGGTTTGGACAACGCCGCCGCCAACGGCATCACCGCGGTGATTCAGCCGGGTGGTTCGATGCGCGATGCGGAAGTGATAGCTGCGGCCGATGAAGCGAACATTGCCATGGTGTTCACCGGAATGCGCCACTTTAGGCACTAATATCGGCCGCACTCGGACAGGCATCTGCGGCGTTGTCCGGCCCTTCCCTCATGCCCATTGCCAGAAGGCAACTCCGCTGAGTGAAGGGCCGGACGCCTTGCATCTACCAGCCCGATCGCGACCTCGACATTAGGTCGCCTGCTGCAGGCGACTCGTAGTTTTGTAGGGTGGATAACGCTTCGCTTATCCACCAAAAGGGCCAAGGCCCAGCCTCCCAAAGGAGACCGACATGAATGTATTGATCATCGGCAGCGGCGGACGTGAACACGCCCTAGCGTGGAAAGTCGCGCAAGACCCGCGCATTGTTAAAGTCTTCGTCGCGCCCGGGAATGCCGGCACCGCCACTGAGGCCAAATGCGAGAACGTCGCCATCGACGTGCTGGCCCTGGAGCAACTGGCCGATTTCGCCGCCGCCAACGTCAGCCTGACCATCGTCGGCCCGGAAGTGCCGCTGGTGGCCGGCGTGGTCGATCTGTTTCGCTCGCGCAACCTACGCTGTTTTGGCCCAACCAAGGGCGCAGCGCAACTGGAAGGCTCCAAGGCGTTCACCAAGGATTTCTTGGCCCGCCACCAGATTCCGACCGCCGATTACCAGAACTTCACCGAAGTTGAGCCAGCACTGGCCTACTTGCACCGAGTCGGCGCCCCCATCGTGATCAAGGCCGACGGCCTCGCGGCGGGCAAAGGCGTAATAGTCGCTATGACCCTGACTGAAGCTGAGGACGCGGTGCGCGATATGCTCGCCGGCAATGCCTTCGGTGAAGCCGGTTCGCGGGTGGTGATCGAAGAGTTCCTCGACGGCGAAGAAGCCAGCTTTATCGTCATGGTCGACGGCAAAAACGTCTTGCCAATGGCCACCAGCCAAGACCACAAGCGTGTTGGTAACGCCGACACTGGCCCGAACACTGGCGGCATGGGCGCTTACTCGCCAGCCCCAGTAGTGACTGCCGCTGTGCATCAGCGAGTGATGGACGAGGTGATCTGGCCGACCGTTAAAGGCATGGCCGCCGAGGGCAATGTTTACACCGGTTTCCTGTATGCCGGGTTGATGATCGACAAGGCCGGCAACCCTAAGGTCATCGAGTTCAACTGCCGCTTTGGCGATCCAGAAA
Source organism: Pseudomonadaceae bacterium (assembly GCA_019745275.1). Classification (GTDB taxonomy): domain Bacteria; phylum Pseudomonadota; class Gammaproteobacteria; order Pseudomonadales; family Pseudomonadaceae; genus Aquipseudomonas. Next base: position 6,277 of record JAIETJ010000004.1, read on the forward strand.
CTCAACCGGTAATGCTCCGCCTGCAATCGTCCTTGGTGCTACTGATCGAAGCGGCCTTTGCCGAAGCATTGGACAAAGTTGAAGCGCAGTGGGACCCACGGCCAAGTTTGGGCGTGGTGTTGGCTGCCGGCGGTTACCCAGCCGACTACGCGAAAGGCGATGTGATCAACGGCCTTGAGCAAGCTGCCGTGTTACCGGGCAAAGTGTTTCACGCCGGCACCGCGCTGCAAGACGGTAATGTTGTTACCAGCGGCGGTCGAGTACTCTGCGCCACTGGCATGGGCGACAGCGTGCTGAGCGCGCAGCAGCAAGCCTACGCACTGGCCAAGCAAATCGGCTGGAACGGTTGCTTCTATCGTGACGACATTGGCTATCGGGCAATTGCTCGCGAGCGCGGCGAAGACTAATCGTCAGTTTCTTATCCGCTCGCGACAGCTCAGCTGTGGCGGGCTGGCATCGAGACGCAGACTGGTTATAATTTGCTCAACCATTTCGAAGGGATTTCGCCAGTGCCTCGGCTCAGGATTGCCATTGCTCTTATCGCCAGCTTGCTGCTGGCATTGCTTACCTGCCTGCCTGCCCAAGCGGACAGCCAAGAGCCAAACTGGAGCCTGCTGCTCGATACTCAAGGCAGCTTACAACTGGACGAAGTGCGCTCCCCCGCGCGCCTGAGCCAGTTCATACCCGCCGAACTCGAGCAAATTTACAGCCCCGGCGGCCAGGCGGCGCTGTGGTTACACTATCGCCTGCCGGCCAACCAGCAAGAGCAAATACTGCGGGTATTCTCGCCCTATCTGGAATACCTCGATCTCTACCTGCTGCAAGGCAACCAATTACTCAGCCATACCCGCACCGGCAACAAGCTGCCCCTAAGCAGCCGACCACTGGCCAGTCGTGCATTTTTGCTGCCGCTGCCGCAGTCCAGCGAAACCATCGATGTGTACCTGCGTCTTAGCTCCGTTCACGCCCTGCGCCCAGACATCAGCCTGCACTCGACTCAAGCACTGGCCGCCAGCGACAGCGACGCCCTGCTGTTTGGCGGCCTGCTCGGCTGTATCGTCATGCTGATACTGTACAACCTGGTACGTTTTGCCTATGTGCGCACCCCGAGCACGCTATGGCTGGCCGCCGTGCAACTCAGTTTGTTAGTCGCCGTAACCTCCATGCAAGGGGTTAGCACGCCTTGGCTTGGGCCGTGGCAAACCGAGCAGCCAAGTATTTTAAATATGGCGATTCTGCTCAGCCTGCTGTGCACCTTGGCCTTTACCGCCAGCTTCTTCCGGCAAGTCTGCCCAAGCACCCCACTGACCAAAGTGCTGCTAACCGAAATGGCCCTATTGGCTCTTACCGGCGCGCTCCTGTTAGCCACCACCGACCTGCAATTCAACCAGTTGATGTATGTCCTGATCGCCATCGGCGGCCTTAGCATGCTGATCGTTTCGATCTACCATTGGCGCCATAACTATCGACCCGCACGCTTATTCACCCTCGCCTTGCTCGTTCTCAGCCTGGCTTTTATTGGCGCGCTGCCGGTGTACTTTGGTTACTGGCAAGTCGACTCCGAGCAGCTCAACTTTGCGCAACTGAGCGCGGCCATCGTCTGTAATTTTTTACTCAGCATCGCCCTCAGCGAGCGCCAACGGCGCATTCTGCATGCCGACTTTAGCGAGCGCCGCGACCAGGCTGCGCACTTGGCAGAGCTGAATGCCAAGGCCGAATTCTTAGCCCGCATTAGCCATGAAATACGCACACCCATGAACGGCGTACTGGGCATGAGCGAGTTACTGCTGAGCACCCCATTGTCGACCAAGCAGCTCGACTACGTGCAAACCATCCACAGCGCCGGCAATGAACTGCTGTCGCTGATTAACGAAATTTTAGACATCTCCAAGCTGGAGTCTGGGCAGATTGAGCTGGACGATGTGCAGTTCGACCTCAACGCGCTAATCGACGACTGTTTAGCAATTTTCCGCAGCAAGGCCGAGCAGCAAAAAGTTGAGCTGATTAGTTTTATTCAACCGCAAGTGCCACGGGTTATCACCGGCGACCCAACTCGCTTGCGCCAAGCCCTGCTGAGCGTGCTCGACAACGCTTTTAAGCTAACCAGCGAGGGCGAAATTTTGTTGGTGGTGGCCATTGAAGGCAGCGACCAGCAACCGCGGCTACGCATCGCCATTCAAGACAGTGGCGAGCCAATGCAAGCGGAGGAACGTGATGCACTGCTGAACGCTGCCTTACAGAGCAAAGACTTTCTCGCCAACAGTAAGCTCGGCGGACGCTTAGGTTTGATTATCGCCCGCCAGTTAATTCATATGATGGACGGCCAGTTTGGCGTGCAAACCGGCCAGCAGCGCGGCAATACCCTGTGGCTCACCTTGCCACTGGACAGCGCTCGCCTACAGCAATCGACCAGCGACTTTGACCAACAACTGCACGGCAAGCGCGTGCTGGTGGTGGACGACAACGAGACCTGCCGCAAAGTCCTGCAACAGCAGTGCAACAGCTGGGGCATGCACGCCACCGAAGCTTCCTGCGGCAAAGAAGCGCTGGCGATACTGCGCACCCGGGCGAACCTACGTGAACACTTTGACGTAGTGCTGCTCGACCAAGACATGCCCGGCATGACCGGCATGCAACTCTCGGCCAAGATCAAAGAAGACCCTAGCCTACACAACGACATTTTGATCATCATGCTTACCGGCATCAGCCATGCACCGAGCAAGATCATCGCCCGTAACGCCGGGGTCAAGCGCATATTGGCCAAGCCCGTCGCCGGTTACGCCCTGAAAACCACCCTCGCTGACGAACTTAGTCAACTGCAACGCGGCGAGCCACTGCGCAGCATGCGCGTCAACGAGTTGCCGCCGGCAGTGGTAATCCCCAGCGACTTCAAAATTTTAGTAGCCGAAGACAACAGCATCTCCACCAAGGTGATTCGCGGCATGCTGGCCAAGCTCAATCTGCAACCGGACACCGCCAGCAATGGTGAAGAAGCCTTGCGCGCGATTCAGGCACAGCGTTACGACCTGGTGTTAATGGACTGCGAAATGCCGGTACTCGACGGCTTTACCGCCACCGAAATGCTCCGTGTTTGGGAGGCCGAGAACCAGCAGCCGCGCACTCCGGTGGTGGCCTTAACCGCGCATATTATGTCCGAGCATAAGGAGCGCGCCCGCCAAGTTGGCATGGACGGTCATATGGCCAAACCGATTGAGCTGTCGCATTTGCGTGAGCTGATTGAGCGCTGGGTCTACGAACGCGAACAGCGTCGCCAGCGCGAGGCTGACTCAGCGCTATCGCCCTAAACGTTTCACTGCCGAGCCATCGACATGTTGCCTGAGTTGTTCAGTTTGTACTTGAAGATGCTGGTGCTCTACAGTCCATTCTTTGTGCTGTCCTGCTTTATCAGCCTGACTCGCGGTTACACCCGCAAAGAGCGCAAAACCCTCGCCTGCAAGGTGGCGCTCGGCACCCTGATCGCCAGTGGCCTGTTGTATCTGTTCGGGCAACATATTTTCAGTTTGTTTGGCATCACTATTGATGCCTTTCGCATTGGTGCTGGCAGCGTGCTGTTCATCTCGGCGCTGGGCATGGCGCAAGGTAAGCCGGTGGTGCAGACCGACAATCTGCAACAAGACGTGACCATAGTGCCGCTGACCATCCCACTGACGGTCGGCCCCGGCACCATCGGCGCACTGCTGGTCATGAGCGCCGGACAACCACATTGGGACGAGCGTTTCTTGGCCCTTGGCGCGATTTTAATCGCCAGCTTGACGGTCGGTGCAGTGCTGTATTTGTCAGACTTATTCGAGCATCTGCTCGGCGAGCAAGGTCTGCAAATCGTCAGCCGACTGATGGGTTTATTCGTTTGCGCACTGGCCGCGCAGATAATTTTCACCGGGGTGAAAAACTACTTGGGGCTGTAGCTGGGGAATTTAGCCTTCGGGGGCTGCAGACAACTCGAGGGGTACGATTGAGCCAGCGCTAAAGCTGTAACCCCGACACGGCATAACAAGGTCATAGCCGCAAAAAATCTCAGCCAGACCTATCAGCCTGCCGGTTGTTAAGCGAGACAGAACATAGCTCGAGACCGGCACCGCGCTACTCCTGCACATCCATATATTCGCGTGCCCAGACAAAGTAGTCCTCGGGATGGGTGTATTTGAGGGTCAGCTCCGAGGCGCTCAAATCGCTGGCACTGGTGATTTGCCGCTGTTGCCGCAAGCAATCATAGGTGGCCTTGATCGCGGCAAAATACGCGCCGTGACCATCCACCACGATGCGCACGCCGAGTTCGGCCAAACGCTGGTCGTCATGCAACTGCGGGTTGTTATAGGTCACCAACATCAGCGGCACACGCAGGTGTTCGGTAAGCGCTTGCAGGTGGGCGAAGTCGCGTACTCCGACCAAGCAGATGGCATCGGCACCGGCCTGTTGATAAGCCTCGGTGCGCTCAATCACCTCGGCCACCGACAGCACGCCAGCATGGGTACGGGCGATAATCGCCAGGCTGGCATCCACCCGCGCCTGCAAGGCCGCACGAATTTTCCCAACGCCTTCAGGCACCCCGATCAGGTCGGTGGACTTACGTCCGAACTGGGCCGGCAACAGGGTGTCTTCCAAGGTTAATGCCGCCACCCCGGCACGCTCCAACTCGACCACGGTACGCATCACATTGAGGGCATTTCCATAGCCGTGATCGGCGTCGGCGATCACCGGCAAACGTGCCACGCGGCCAATCCGGGTGGCCTGCTCGACAAACTCGCTGAGGGTTATCAGGGCAAAATCTGGCGCCGCCAAAACCTGCAGCGCCGCCACCGAGCCGCCCAAGATGCCGACTTCAAAACCAAGGTCGGCGGCGATCCGCGCCGACATCGGGTCAAACACTGAGGCAGTGTGAAAACAACGCGGGCCAGCGAGCAGCGCGCGAAAATCGCGGCGCAGTTGCTGATGGGAAATGGCTTGCATGCAGGCTTCCAGTAGATCAGGGGTTAATAGTCTGTCGTTCGCCATAGCCGCTAAGGCACATCCGCAGGCGCAATCACCGCAGCGCTTTGCGCTAACGCAACTCGGTCGGCAGCTCGCCGATGATGCCGCCACTGAGCAAGCCGTAGGCCATCCACAGCGCCACCAGCAGATACGCCAAACGCGGCAACCAAGCGGCCAATTGCTCTTGGAAGCTGGCCAACACCGCGCTTTCGCGCTCGGCATAACGCAATAGTGCGGCGGCCAAAGTACCGCTGGCCTCACCACTGACAATCAGCCGGCTGAGCAATGGCTGGCCTGGGAAGCTCATCGGGCGCAGCGCCAGCGCCAGCGACTCGCCCGCCAACACGCGCTGTTGCAAGGCGAAAAAATCTTGCCGAAGCTGCATATTGGTCAAGCTCGCCAGCGCCTTGGGCATGGCGCTAAACATCGGCAAGCCGGCCTCCAGCAACAGGCCGAGGGTTTCCCAGTAATCGCGCACATTGCGCCGTGCATAAGCCTCGCCCAGCAGCGGCACACTCAGCCACCACGCATCGCTGGCTCGGCCAGCGCTCTGTGCTGCCGGCCGTTGCAAGCGCTGTAAACGTCCGCGGCCCCAGTAATACAGCGCCGCCAGCACGCCCAGCGGCTGCAACACGCCCCATAGATAGCCCAGCAGACTCAGCTCAGCACCGACCAAACGCGGTAACGGCTGCACCAGCAACGCCAGCAGCAAGGTCGCGGCCGGTAACATCAGCCGCGAGCGCACGCTCTTAGCGTGCTGTGCTTGCTGGGCATAATGTTTGGCCAAGCGCTGATACAAGTACGCTGGGCTGCCGGCGCTCTGCGCGGCCTGCAGCAGGCTCACCTCCAGCGCGGTAAATAAACCACTGAGCTGGCCGGCACTGGCCAAATCCCGGCCCTTGGCAAGCTGCTGCGCGGCGACGCTGATGCGCAGTTGCGTGCGAGGTAACAACTGCAACATAGCGAAGGCGCGATCGACCGGTACTCCGGCCTGTTCGAGCGCCGCCAACTGGCTAAACAAGGCGGCGCGTTCGGCCAGTGGCAAGGGTACAAAGGTGTGAGCTGGCATGCGCAAGGTTTCCACAAATAAGCTGGGCTGAGGCCCGGCAACCAACGCCGAATAATCACCGCAAGGCTACCGACATTGCCCGGCGGGTAACAGCCTAATGCCGGCGAGCGTGCGCCAACGCTCAGCGTTATTGGCCAGCAACCGATGTCTGGCGTGTATTTCCCCGCGCATCCGCAAGCGCACTCGCATACACTGCGCGGCCGTTTTTTCCCGGAACCCGCGCC
>JAIETJ010000053.1 GCA_019745275.1 Pseudomonadaceae bacterium
AGCCAAAACGAACAAGCCGATCGCGGGATCTTCCTGCAAATCATCCTCAAAGGTCTTGGCGGCGTTGTCGGCAACAAGACAGAGTCTTTCCTCGACCAAGGCATTCAAGGTTATCGTCAACGTGAAGATCAAGCTTTCTAATTGCCTGCGCCCGGTGTTGCTGGGCGCAGTATTTCTCGGTTCGTCGGCGCATGCCGAAGTACAGCAAATCAACCGTGTTGTGGCTATCGTCGACACCGACGTAGTCATGCAGAGCCAACTCGACCAGCGCGTGCGCGAGGTACAGCAGACCATTGCCAAGCGCGGCGATGCCTTGCCGCCGCAGCATGTGCTTGACCAGCAAGTGCTCGAACGCTTGATCATCGAGAACATTCAGCTACAGATGGGCGATCGCTCCGGCATTCGCATCACCGACGAAGAGCTTAACCAAGCTGTCGGCACCATTGCTCAGCGCAACAACATGACCTTGGAGCAGTTTCGCGGTGCCCTGCAGAACGACGGCCTGTCGTATGAAGATGCCCGCGAGCAAATCCGCCGCGAGATGATCATCAGCCGTGTACGCCAGCGGCGCGTGGCTGAACGCATCCAAGTTAGTGATCAAGAAGTTGAGAACTTTCTCAGCTCCGAAAGCGGCAAACTGCAACTGTCGGTCGAATACCATCTAGCCAATATTCAGGTTCGCGTACCCGATGGCTCGACCTCCAGCGTGATTCAAGCGGCGCAGCAGCGGGCCAAAGAGCTGTATCAGCAATTGCAACAAGGCGCCGACTTTGCCCAGCTGGCGATTGCCAGCTCGGCCAGCGACACCGCACTCGAAGGTGGCGATATGGGCTGGCGTAAAGCCGCACAATTGCCCGCACCCTTTGACGCGATGATCGGTGCCATGACGGTCGGCGAAGTCAGCGAACCCATCCGCACACCGGGTGGCTTTGTGCTGGTAAAACTGCTGGAAAAACGCGGTGGCGACAATCAAGTACGGGATGAAGTGCATGTTCGCCACATTCTGATCAAGCCTAGTGAAATCCGCAGCGAGCAAGAAACTCAGCGCCTCGCCGGACGCATTTACGATCGAGTGATCAGCGGTGAGGATTTTAGCGAGCTGGCGAAAGACTTCTCGGAAGATCCGGGTAGCGCCCTGACCGGTGGCGATCTGAACTGGATTGACCCGAACGCCCTAGTTCCTGAGTTCCGAGCAGTGATGGCCAAGACTGAAAGCGGCCAAATTTCTAAGCCCTTCCAAACCAGTTTTGGCTGGCACGTGTTGCAGGTTATGGGCCGCCGCGCCACTGACGGCAGCGAGCAGTTTCGCAAGCAACAAGCCATCAGCGTATTACGTAATCGCAAATACGAAGAAGAGCTGCAAGCTTGGCTACGCCAGATCCGTGACGAGGCCTTTGTAGAAAGCAAACTGTGAGCACGCCGCGCTTTGCCGTAACCCCAGGCGAGCCGGCAGGTATAGGCCCAGACCTATGCCTGCTACTCGCGGCAGAGCGCCAACCGCACCCCTTAGTTGCGATTGCCAGCCTTGACCTGCTGGCCGCCCGCGCCAGCCTGCTGCAACTAGCGGTACAGTTACTGCCCGTTAGCCCAGACGCTTGGCCCAGCCAAGCAGCTCCAGCCGGCAGCCTGTACGTTTGGGATACCCCGCTGCAAGCACCGGTCAGCGCCGGCCAACTAAACCCCGCGAATGCCAGTTACGTGCTCGACACCCTCGAGCGCGCCGCTTACGGCTGCCTCAATGGGGATTTTGCCGCGATGATTACCGCCCCAGTGCACAAGGGCGTGATCAACGATGCGGGCATGATTTTCTCCGGGCATACTGAATTTCTCGCCGAGCTAACCCACACCGAACAAGTGGTAATGATGCTCGCCACCCACGGCCTGCGCGTGGCGTTAGTCACCACCCATCTGCCGCTGCGCGAAGTAGCCGACGCCATTAGCGATGAGCGTCTGGCCCGCGTTAGCCGCATTTTGCACGCGGACTTAGTCAACAAATTTGGCATTGCCCAACCGCGTATTTTGGTCTGCGGACTCAATCCGCACGCCGGCGAAGGCGGGCATATGGGCCGCGAAGAGTTGGATATCATCGAGCCATGCCTCGCCAAGCTGCGGCTGGAAGGCCTGAACCTGATCGGCCCGCTGCCCGCCGACACGCTATTCACGCCCAAGTACCTCGAGCACTGCGATGCGGTGCTGGCGATGTACCACGACCAAGGCCTGCCGGTGCTGAAATACAAAGGCTTTGGCGCGGCGGTAAATATCACCTTGGGCCTGCCGATTATTCGTACATCGGTCGATCATGGCACCGCCCTCGACTTGGCCGGCTCAGGCCAAGTCGACACCGGCAGCCTGCGCGTAGCGCTGCAAACAGCCTATCAAATGGCCAGTTGCGAGCGCACCTAAGCATCTAGCAAGAGCAATTACGCGGACAAACTTAGCCACGCCAGCTTTCGCTGTTAAACTGCGCGGTCTTTGTATTGCGCTTTGAGCGAATCGCTTAAAGTTTGGAGCTGCTGTTATGTCCGAGAACAACCAACACCGCGCGCGCAAGCGTTTCGGCCAGAACTTCCTGCATGACGCTGGCGTGATCGATCGCATTATGCGCGCCATCCATGCCCTGCCCGGCGAGCGCTTGTTGGAGATTGGTCCCGGTCAAGGCGCACTCACCGGCGACTTGCTCAGCAGCGGCGCACAACTGGACGTGATCGAAATCGACCGCGATCTGGTAGCCATGTTGAATCATCAGTTTGCCGGCAATCCGGCGTTTCACATGAATCAGGGTGATGCGCTGAAGTTCGACTTCAACAGCCTCAACCCCGCGCCACGCAGCCTGCGGGTAGTCGGCAACCTGCCGTACAACATCTCCACCCCGCTGATTTTTCACCTACTGGCCAACGCCGGCTTAATCCGCGACATGCACTTTATGCTGCAAAAAGAAGTGGTCGAGCGCATGGCGGCTACCCCTGGTGGCGGTGATTGGGGGCGTTTGTCGATCATGGTGCAGTACCACTGCCGAGTTGAGCACCTGTTTAACGTCGGCCCGGGCTCGTTTAATCCACCGCCCAAAGTGGATTCAGCCATCGTGCGCTTAACCCCGTACGACGTACTGCCCTGCCCGGCCAAAGATCATCGTCTACTCGAACGCGTGGTGCGCGAAGCCTTCAATCAGCGCCGTAAAACCCTACGCAACACCCTTAAAGCCCTGTTGCCAAGCGATCAAATTGAAGCTGCCGGAGTAGACGGCAGCTTGCGCCCAGAACAACTCGACCTGGCCGCCTTCGTGCGCTTGGCCGACCAACTGAGCCTGCAAGCCAGTCCAATTACACCGCCCGAAAAATCGCGCAAAACCCGACCGCAGACAAGCGCCGAGTAAGCCCCTAGACTCAAACCTTGGCCGCCATTGGCCGCGCCCCGCCGATCAGGCCACCCGCTGATCGGCCTGCCGCCCGCGTTGCCACAGCCAACTTCACACGAGCCAATTGCTATGTCCGATCCGCGCTATCAGGTAGACGTCAACGTCATCAGCCAGTATCTGGTTGAGCAATCGCAGCCCGAAGAAAACCGTTTTGCCTTCTCTTACACCGTTTGCATCAGCAATAACGGTGAGCTGCCGGCCAAGTTAGTGAGCCGTCACTGGGTAATTACCGATGGCGATGGCCGGGTGCAAGAAGTGCGCGGGCCGGGCGTGATCGGCCAACAACCGGTGATTGCCCCCGGCCAACAGCACACTTACAGCAGCGGTACGGTGATGACCACCCGAGTCGGTAATATGCAGGGCAGTTTTCAGATGATCGCCGAGGACGGCAAACGTTTCGACGCACTGATCGCACCGTTTCGCTTGGCCATGCCCGGCGCACTGCACTAATGACCACTTATGCCGTTGGCGACCTGCAAGGTTGCCTGCAGCCGCTGCAATGCCTGCTGCGCGAAGTCGCCTTCGAGCCCAGCAAAGATCACCTGTGGCTGGTCGGCGATCTGGTCAACCGGGGCCCGCAGTCACTCGAAACCCTGCGTTTTTTATACGCCATGCGCGACTCGCTGACCTGCGTACTGGGCAACCACGATCTGCATTTACTGGCCGTGGCGCACAATATCGAGCGTTTGAAAAAGTCCGACACCCTGCAAGAAATTCTCGACGCCCCAGACTGCGCCGAACTCATCGACTGGCTGCGCCAGCAGAAACTGCTGCACTACGATACCGAGCGCGATTGCATCTTGGTGCATGCCGGAATTCCGCCGCAGTGGACACTGGCCAAGGCGCTCAAGCGCGCCGCCGAGGTCGAGGCCGCGCTGCAAGATGACCTGCGTCTGCCGCTGTTTCTCGACGGCATGTATGGCAATCAACCAGCCCAGTGGCATAAAGACTTGCAAGGTGTAACCCGCCTGAGGGTGATTACCAACTACTTCACCCGTATGCGCTTTTGCACGCCCGCAGGCGAGCTGGACCTAAAAAGCAAAGAAGGCGCCGACAGCGCCCTGCCCGGCTTCGCCCCGTGGTTCAGTTACCCCGAGCGCAAAACCCGCACGCATAAAATTGTCTTTGGTCACTGGGCCGCGCTCGAAGGCCAGTGCACGGCCGCCAATGTTATCGCCCTCGACACCGGCTGCGTCTGGGGCGGCCAAATGACCCTGCTGAACCTCGACAGCGGCGCCAAACATCAGTGCAACTGCGCCGCCACAACCGCCAGCGCTGCAAGCAACAACGCGCCAATAGCGTCGCTTGCCAGCCCATAAGGAACCCGCATGAACGAATTCACCCGCATCGCCGCCGCCCAAGCACAAGCCTTACGCACCCAAGGCGCGGCTGTGGTCGACATCCGTGACCCGGAGAGTTTTGCCCGCGTGCACATCAGCGGCTCGCTGCATCTGGACAATCACTCGCTGCCGGACTTTATCCGCGCCGCCGATCTCGACCAGCCGTTGCTGGTGGTCTGCTACCACGGCAACTCCAGCCAGAGCGCGGCGGCCTACTTGGTCGGCCAAGGCTTTGCAGAGGTTTACAGCCTCGATGGCGGCATCGAAGCTTGGCAAGCCAGCTTCCCCGGCGAAGTCAGCAGCCTACCTGCAGAAAAAATTTAATCCTCGCTAAACCTCCGCCAGCCCACGGCCGTCGTGGGCTAAGCAATTATCCCTAGGCGCATCTGCACGCGCCGGCCTTGACCTTGCTGATTCCGAACTATCCTTAAGCACAAGCCGCGCGCTATGTGCATCCAGCGTCCTACGCTGCACGGCCATTGTTTAGAATCTTTTGGTGTCTCGGGGGATTTTCGTCAGTTGCTTGCGCGTCACTGCACGACTGATCCCATGCCGACTCCGAGCAACAGCGAGGTGAGGTCATGACTATTTTCAGCCACTTTCAACAGCGCTTCGAGGCGACCCGCCAAGAAGAGTATTCGCTGCAAGAATATCTCGACCTGTGCAAGCAGGACCGCAGCACCTACGCCACGGCCGCCGAGCGTTTATTGCTGGCGATTGGCGAGCCCGAGATGCTGCACACCGCGCACAATTCACGGCTGTCGCGAATCTTCTCGAATCGGGTGATTCGCCGTTATCCAGCCTTTGCTGACTTCCATGGCATGGAGGAGTGTGTCGAGCAAATCGTCTCCTACTTCCGCCACGCCGCCCAAGGGCTGGAAGAGAAGAAACAAATTCTCTATCTGCTCGGCCCCGTTGGCGGCGGCAAATCCTCGTTGGCGGAAAAACTTAAGCAGCTGATGGAGAAGGTGCCCTTTTACGCCATTAAGGGCTCGCCGGTTTTTGAGTCGCCGCTGGGGCTGTTTAACGCCAGTGAAGATGGGGCGATTTTAGAAGAGGACTTCGACATTCCGCGCCGCTATCTGAGCACCGTGATGTCGCCATGGGCAACCAAGCGTCTGGCCGAATTTGGCGGCGATATCAGCCAGTTCCGGGTGGTTAAATTGCACCCATCAATTCTCAATCAAATTGCCATCGCCAAAACTGAACCCGGCGATGAAAACAACCAAGACATCTCCGCATTGGTCGGCAAGGTCGACATTCGCAAGCTGGAGGAATTTCCCCAGAACGACGCCGACGCTTACAGCTACTCCGGTGCCCTGTGCCGCGCCAACCAAGGGTTGATGGAGTTCGTCGAGATGTTCAAGGCGCCGATCAAGGTGCTGCATCCGCTGCTAACCGCCACCCAAGAAGGCAACTACAACAGCACCGAAGGCTTGGGCGGTTTGCCATTTAGCGGCATTTTGCTGGCCCACTCTAACGAGTCCGAGTGGCACACCTTCCGCAACAACAAGAACAACGAAGCCTTTATCGACCGGATTTACATCGTCAAAGTGCCCTACTGCTTGCGCGTTAGCGATGAGATCAAAATCTACGACAAACTGTTGTTTAACAGCTCCTTGGCCAAGGCGCACTGCGCGCCGGACACGTTAAAAATGCTGGCCCAGTTCACCGTGCTGTCACGGCTGAAAGAGCCGGAAAACTCTAACGTATTCTCGAAAATGCGTGTGTATGACGGCGAAAACCTGAAAGACACCGACCCCAAAGCCAAGTCGATGCAAGAGTATCGCGACAGCGCCGGCGTCGATGAAGGCATGAATGGCCTGTCGACTCGCTTCGCCTTCAAAATTCTCTCCAAGGTGTTCAACTTCGACCCGCAAGAGATCGCCGCCAATCCGGTGCATTTGTTGTATGTACTCGAGCAACAAATCGAGCAAGAGCAGTTCCCGGCGGAAACCCGAGAACGCTATCTGCGCTTTCTCAAAGAGTACTTGGCACCGCGCTATATCGAGTTTATCGGCAAGGAGATCCAAACCGCCTACCTCGAGTCGTACAGCGAATACGGCCAGAACATCTTCGACCGCTATGTGCTGTACGCCGATTTTTGGATTCAGGATCAGGAATACCGTGACCCGGAAACCGGCGAAATCCTCAACCGCGTGGCCCTCAACGAGGAACTGGAGAAGATCGAAAAACCGGCTGGCATCAGCAATCCGAAGGATTTCCGCAACGAGATCGTCAACTTCGTGTTGCGCGCACGCTCCAATAACAACGGTAAAAACCCAACCTGGCTGAGCTACGAAAAACTGCGGGTGGTAATCGAGAAGAAGATGTTCTCCAACACCGAAGACCTGCTGCCGGTGATCAGCTTCAACGCCAAGGCGAGCAAAGAAGACCAACAAAAGCACAACGACTTCGTCACTCGCATGGTCGAACGTGGCTACACCGACAAGCAAGTACGACTGTTGTCTGAGTGGTATTTGCGGGTCAGAAAATCGCAGTAAGCTGCTGCCAACGGCGCGCTGCAAGGCGCCTGTGCTGCGACAGGCCGCGTTAGATTGACTGCTGCCGGCCAGAGCCGGTAGCGGTGAGTCCCGGAGGGGTTATGAGCCATGTCATCGATCGCCGTTTAAACGGCAAGAACAAGAGCACGGTAAATCGCCAGCGTTTTTTGCGGCGCTACCGCGAGCACATCAAAAAAGCCGTAGAAGACGCGGTCAGCCGCCGCTCCATTACCGACATGGAGCACGGTGAGCAAATTAGCATCCCCGGCCGCGATATCGCCGAACCGACCCTGCACCACGGCCAAGGCGGCCGGCAAACCACCGTGCACCCTGGCAATAAAGAGTTCACCGGTGGCGAACGCATTGCTCGCCCACCCGGTGGTGGCTCAGGCAAAGGCGCGGGCAAAGCCAGTAACTCCGGCGAGGGCATGGATGAGTTCGTGTTTCAAATTACCCAAGAGGAGTTCCTCAACTTTATGTTTGAGGACCTCGAACTGCCCAATCTGGTTAAACGTCACCTAACCGGCAGCGAGACCTTTAAAACCGTGCGGGCTGGCATTAGCAATGATGGCAATCCGTCGCGCATCAATATCGTTCGCACCCTGCGCTCCTCTCACGCCCGGCGCATTGCGCTGTCGGGCAGCAGCCGGGCCAAGCTGCGCGAGGCGCAAGCCGCGCTGAGTCTTTTGCGTGCCGACGACCCCGACCATACTGCCGCGATTGAAGCCCTAAATGCCGAAATTGCGGCCCTGCAAGCACGCATCAAACGCGTGCCGTTTCTTGACACCTTCGACCTTAAATACAACTTACTGACTAAGCAGCCGAGCCCCAGTTCGAAAGCGGTGATGTTTTGTTTGATGGACGTATCGGGTTCCATGACCCAGGCCACCAAGGACATCGCCAAACGCTTCTTCATCCTCCTGTATCTGTTTCTTAAGCGTAACTACGACAAAATCGACGTGGTGTTTATTCGCCATCACACCAGCGCCCGCGAGGTCGACGAGGAGGAGTTTTTCTATTCCCGCGAAACCGGCGGCACCATAGTGTCCAGCGCCCTTAAATTGATGCAAGAAATCATGGCGGCGCGCTACACCAGCAATGAATGGAATCTTTACGCCGCGCAAGCCTCCGACGGCGACAACTGGAACGACGATTCCCCGCTGTGCCGCGAGATTCTGCTTAAGCAGATCATGCCGTTTATGCAGTATTTCACCTACGTCGAGATTACCCCGCGCGAACACCAGGCGCTGTGGGTTGAGTACGAGCAAGTGGGCGCGGCGTTTAGCGACTCCTTTGCCCAGCAGCAACTGACCAGCGCGGGCGATATTTACCCGGTGTTTCGCGAACTCTTTCAGCGCAGGTTAAGCACATGAGCACAGGCACGCGCAGTTCCAGCCAGAAAACACGCCAGCCCATCTCGAACAACTCCGAGTGGACCTTCGAGCTGATTGAACGCTATGACCACGAGATCGGCCGGCTCGCCGCCCGCTATGCGCTGGACACCTACCCCAATCAAATTGAGGTGATTACCGCCGAGCAAATGATGGATGCCTACGCCTCAGTGGGTATGCCGCTGAACTATCACCACTGGTCGTACGGCAAGCATTTTTTGCACACCGAGCAGTCTTACAGCCGCGGCCAGATGGGCTTGGCCTACGAAATCGTAATCAATTCCGACCCTTGCATCGCCTACCTGATGGAGGAAAACACCATCTGTATGCAGGCGTTGGTGATCGCCCACGCTTGCTATGGGCACAACAGTTTTTTTAAGGGCAACTACCTGTTTCGCACCTGGACCGACGCCAGCTCAATCATCGACTATTTAGTCTTTGCCAAGCAGTACATCGGCCAATGCGAGGAGCGCCACGGCATCGATGCGGTCGAGGAGTTACTCGACTCCTGCCACGCGCTGATGAACTACGGAGTGGACCGCTACAAGCGCCCCAGCCCAATTTCTGCCGAAGAAGAGCAGCGCCGGCAAACCGATCGCGAAGAGCACCTGCAACAACAAATTAACGATCTGTGGCGCACCATCCCGCGCGGGGCGGGTAAGGGCGACGACAAAGACGGCGGCCGGTTTCCCAGCGAGCCGCAAGAGAACATCTTGTACTTTCTGGAAAAACACGCACCGCTGCTGGAGCCTTGGCAGCGCGAAGTGGTGCGCATTGTACGCAAGATTTCCCAGTACTTTTACCCGCAGCGCCAGACCCAGGTGATGAACGAAGGCTGGGCGTGCTTCTGGCATTACACCCTGATGCATGACCTGTATGACGAGGGTTTAGTCACCGACGGCTTTATGCTCGAGTTCCTCCAATCCCACTCAGGGGTAATTTTTCAGCCGAGTTTTGACAGCCCGCATTACAGCGGAATCAACCCTTACGCGCTGGGTTTTGCCATGTACCGCGATATCCGCCGAATCTGCGAAGCGCCCACCGAGGAGGATCAGCGCTGGTTCCCCGACATTGCCGGGAGTGACTGGCTGGCCACCCTGAAGTTCGCCATGCAAAGCTTTAAGGACGAGAGCTTTATCTTGCAGTACCTCTCGCCCAAGGTCATGCGCGACCTACGCCTGTTCAGCATCCTCGATGACGACCGGCAAGACGCGCTGCTGGTGCCGGCCATCCACGACGAGCAAGGTTACCGGCAGATCCGCGAAACCCTGGCCGCGCAATACAACCTCGGCGACCGCGAGCCAAACATCCAAATTTGGAGTGTTGACCGTCGCGGCGATCGCTCAATGACCCTGCGTCATCAGCAGCACCAACGCAAACCCTTGGGCGACTCCACCGAAGAGGTGCTCAAACACCTGCATCGACTCTGGGGTTTTGACCTGCACTTGGAAAGCCGCCAAGGCGAGCAACTCATCAGCACCGTGCATGTGCCTGCGCACAGCAATGCAGATGGCGATGAACAACCGCGACTGGATCTGGCCATGCCGTTCATTTGATCGGTAGACCAGCGACCGCTGCACTGCCAGCCTGTACATTTTCGTGCCGAGTATTTTATGTATCGCGTGTTCCCTGTGTTACTGGTGTGTTTAGCCCTTGCGACCTGTTCAAGCCATGTTTTGCACCCACAGATCACCACGCCGGCGTCTGCCCAGTTAAAGCAGCATCCGCGCCTGCAGTTAGTCGCCTTGCCAGCCCCCCAAGGCGCGCCGCCGCCGGCGATTAGCGCCAGACTCACGCCGATGCTGCGCGAAGGCCTGAGCCTGCGCGGTTATCTCGAAGACCCGCAGGCCGATTTACGCGCCTACTATTGGCTCGAGGTACAGGTCACGCCCATCGACATCGCCGTGAATATGGCGCCACCCACAGCGCTCGGCCCCTACCAAAGCGTGCAACGCCTGCAGGAGCAAAACGCCACCTTGCACCTGCGGCTGGCCACTGAGCAGGGCCGAGTACTCTGGGAGGGGCAAATCGATAGCGGCCTGAGCCCTACCTGGGACAGCGATCAGCAACTGCAAAAAGCCTGCGACGCGCTGCTGCAACAATTGCCTAGCGCCGGCTAAACCTGCACAGACAGCCGCCACTTAGTGGTTTAGCCGCGCCGCCAGCCAGCCCATTTATTGCCCACACACGTTATGCTGTGAGCAATAAATGGAGGGCCTTGCATGCAGATTTACCAAGTTGGCGGCGCGGTGCGTGACCGCCTGCTCGGCCGCCCGGTCAGCGACATCGACTGGCTGGTGGTCGGCGCCACCGTCGAGCAAATGCTCGCCCAAGGCTACCGCCCGGTCGGCGATGATTTCCCGGTATTTTTGCACCCGCAAACTGGCGAGGAATATGCCCTAGCGCGCACCGAGCGCAAATCCGGACAAGGCTATGGCGGCTTCACCTTCCATGCCAGCCCAGAGGTGAGCGTTGAGGAGGATTTAATCCGCCGCGATCTGACCATCAACGCCATGGCCGAAGACGCGCAAGGGCAGCTGTATGACCCTTACGGCGGCCAACGCGACCTCGCCGCCCGCGTATTGCGGCATGTTTCCCCAGCCTTTGCCGAAGACCCGCTGCGCGTCTTGCGGGTGGCGCGCTTCGCTGCCCGCTATGCGCCGCTGGGTTTCACCGTCGCCAGCGAAACCCTCGTGCTGATGCGCCAACTCGGCGAGTCCGGGGAACTGCAAGCGCTGACCGCCGAACGCAGCTGGAAAGAAATCTCCCGCGCCTTACTCGAGCCGCGCCCCGATGTTTTTATTCAGGTGCTGCGCGACTGCGGCGCACTGGCCTGTTTGTTGCCCGAAGTTGACGCGCTGTTCGGCGTGCCGCAAACCGCCACCCATCACCCCGAGATCGACACCGGCGTACACCTGCTGATGGTCTTGCAGCAGTCTGCCCTGCACCAGCAACCCCTGACGGTGCGCTGGGCCTGCCTGCTGCATGATCTGGGCAAGGGCACCACGCGGCCCAGCGAATGGCCACGGCATATCGCCCATGAAGTGCGCGGTTTAAAGCTGATTCAGGCGGTTAACAGCCGCTGTAAAGCGCCGAAAGACTGCCAAGAGCTGGCGCTACTGGTCGGCGAATACCACACCCACGGCCACCGCGCCCTGGAGCTAAAAGCCTCAACCCTGTTTGAATTGCTCCAGCGTTTTGACGTGTATCGCCGCCCGCAGCGCTTCGAAGAGTTTATTAGCGCCTGCGAAATGGACGCCCGTGGTCGTCTCGGCTTTGAACTGCGCGACTACCCGCAAGCGGCCTACCTGCACGCCGCCATGCAGGCCGCCCGCGAAGTGGCCGTAGCCCCGTTGTTAGCGCTAGGCTTTAAGGGCGCCGAACTCGGTGAAGCGTTAAACCGTGCCCGCTTGCAAGCGCTCAGCCAGTTCCGTCAACAGCAACGGCAGACCGCCGCCGATAGCACAACCACCGACTAGCCGGAATCTCGATGAGCGCGACTACGCCTAGTGCCAACAGCCCACTGCTCACCGAGCTGGATGCGCTAACCCCAAACCTGGTGCTAAAACTCACCCCGCCACGGCTGCGCAAGAGCCTGCTCAGTCGTGAGCGCCTGAGTAGATTACGCGCCAGCGTCGACGATGTGCCGGTCATTTTGCTCGAAGCCCCGGCCGGCTATGGCAAGACCTCCTTGCTGGCCCAATGGCGACTCGACTGGCTGCACGCCGGCGCGATAGTCACCTGGTTTGATCTGGACAGTAACGACAGCATCAGCAGCTTAGGCAGCGGCATCGTCGAGGGACTAAGGCGCGCCAGCGGCCAGCC
>JAIETJ010000129.1 GCA_019745275.1 Pseudomonadaceae bacterium
TCGCCCTGCCCTTGCGGGATCGACATAAAGGCGCCGCGAAAGGTTTCAGATAAATAGGCACCGAAGATAAATCCCAGAGTGCCGACACCGGCAACGAAGGGATTGATATCGATGTAATCGTCATAGCCCAGCAGCGGTGCGAGGCGATTAATCAGGTCTTGGCCGCCGTAGAAAATCAGCAGAATCAGGACTAAATCGGGAATCCCACGAATTACCGTGGCATAGGTTTCACCCAGCAACGCCAACCAACGCACCGGCGACAAGCGAAACGCCGCGCCCAGCAAGCCCAAAGCGCAGGCCAAGGTCATCGACGACAAGGCCAGCGCTAAGGTTAGCCAAGCACCCTCAAGAATGGTCGAGCCATAGCCGCTAAGCATGGTTTAGCTCCTTTGCCCGGCGCCCACATAGTAGCGGCGCCGCCATAACGAAAAATGGCACAAACGACAGAAGTGGTTTGTGCCATTGGCAGATAACGCTTACTTACCGTAAACGTTGAAATTGAAGTATTTGTCCTGCACCTGCTGATACTTGCCGTTGGCGCGAATTGCGGCGATGGCGGCGTTAAATTTCTCAGCGGTGGCTTTGTCGCCTTTGCGCACAGCGATACCGATACCATCGCCGATGTATTTCTTCTCGGTAAAGTCTGGACCTACCAGAGCAAAGCCTTTACCGGCGTCGGTTTTCAAGAAACCGTCATCGATATTCACCGCGTCCGCCAAAGTGGCATCCAAGCGACCGGCGGCCATATCGAGGAATATCTCGTTTTGCGAGCTGTAACGCACCACCTCAACCCCAACCGGGGCGAATTCGCCGGTCGCGTAACGGTCGTAGATCGAGGCGCGCTGCACGCCGACTTTCTTGCCTTTTAAATCAACCAGCGGGTCATTGATGACCGCGCCCGTTTTCATCGCCAAACGCGCTGGGGTGTCGTAGTACTTATGGGTGAAGTCGACCGACTTTAAGCGGTCTTCGGTAATGGCCATGGACGACAACACCGCATCGAATTTGCGCACTTTCAGGGCGGGGATCAGGCCGTCGAACTCCTGCTCAATCCACACGCACTTAACCTGCATCTCTTCGCACAGGGCATTGCCGATGTCGTAATCAAAACCGGTGATGGTGCCTTCTGGGGTTTTCATCGCAAACGGCGGATAAGCGGCTTCGATACCGATGCGCATTGGCTTGGCGTCATCGGCCAGCGCCAACGGTGACAACAACGACAGCGCCAAGGCGCCTAGCAGGGCAAAATTATTCATCGTGATGACTCCATTGAATGGGGTGGCCGCAACAGGTTGGATTACAGCGATCAATACTTAGCTGCATGGAGTGTAGAAAACGCTGCCGAATTTGCAGCGTCGAGCACTCACGCAACGCTCAAGTCTGGGCGTATTGCATTCTAACGACAGGCCGTAAGCCGATATTTCTTCAATGCGACAACTAGTTACACAACAGCCTGCCCGGCAATGCGGACGGATTGACATGCGCTAAAAAACATGTAGCGCAAAATATGAAGAGCAACCTTTTAAAAAAGCAAGAAGCACGCCACAATTAATAAACCCACCTAAAGCGCCAGTCTTCAGATGGCTCAAGTTCGCCCAACAAACACAAATAGTTTAAAACGCCTCAAAACTTCACACACCGCTACCGCGCAGGGTTACTTTCGGTGCATAAGCAGCAGAGCAGATACGATTAATCCGCCACATAAAAGGCCGATTAAAATTGCACTAATAAATTTGCCAACACCCGGCTAGGAGACCGCCAGAGAACCTTAGCGCCGCTTAACGCAGCGCCAGGCTCCGTTCGACTGGCCCTATCAGGCCGCCTGCATGCCGCGATGAGTGTCGACCAAGTGCTGTACCACCGCCGGATCGGCCAGGGTTGAAATATCGCCCAGACCATCATATTCAGCCACGGCGATCTTACGCAGAATGCGCCGCATAATTTTCCCCGAGCGGGTTTTCGGCAACCCCGGCGCCCACTGAATGACATCGGGCGAGGCGATTGGACCAATTTCCTTGCGCACCCAGTTTTTCAACTCCTGACGCAACTGCTCAGACGGCAGCTCACCATCATTAAGGGTCACGTACACGTAGATGCCTTGACCCTTAATGTCGTGCGGCATACCGACCACCGCCGCCTCGGCGACTTTCGGGTGGGCGACCATGGCACTCTCGATCTCCGCCGTGCCCATGCGATGCCCGGACACGTTGAGCACATCGTCGACCCGCCCGGTAATCCAGTAGTAACCATCTTCGTCGCGGCGCGCGCCGTCACCGGTGAAGTACATGCCTTTGAAGGTTTTGAAGTAGGTATCCACGAAGCGGTCGTGATCGCCATACAGGCTGCGCGCCTGCCCCGGCCACGAATCGATAATCACCAGATTACCCTCGGCCGCGCCCTCGATCAGGTTGCCCATGTTATCCACCAAGGCCGGCTGCACACCGAAGAACGGCCGCGTCGCCGAGCCAGGCTTAAGCGCGGTAGCTCCGGGCAACGGGCTGATCATCACGCCACCGGTTTCAGTCTGCCACCAAGTATCCACGATCGGACAGCGCGACTTACCGACTTCTTGGTAATACCACTGCCAAGCCTCTGGATTGATCGGCTCACCGACCGAACCGAGCAGGCGCAAGCTGGAGCCATCGGCGCCCTGCATGGCCGCCTTGCCCTGAGCCATCATGGCGCGAATGGCGGTGGGCGCGGTGTAGAGAATGCTGACTTTATGCTTATCGACAATCTTCGCCACCCGAGTCATGTCCGGGTAGTTCGGCACGCCTTCAAACAATACGGTAGTCGCGCCATTGGCCAGCGGCCCGTAAACGATATAGCTGTGCCCAGTCACCCAACCGACATCGGCGGTGCACCAGTACACCTCACCCGGCCGGTAGTCGAACACTCGCTCATGGGTTAACGCGGCATACAGCAAATATCCACCAGTGGTGTGCAGCACGCCTTTTGGCTTGCCGGTGGAGCCGGAGGTATAAAGGATAAACAGTGGATCTTCGGCGCCCATCTCTTTCGGTGCGCAGACACTGGCCGCGACCCGCATCAGGTCTTCATACCAAACGTCGCGATGCGGATGCCATTTGATCTCGCCGCCAGTGCGCCGCACCACGATGATCTTCTGCACACTGTTGGTTTCGGGATTAGCCAGCGCGTCATCGACATTGGCTTTTAACGGAGTTTTCTTGCCGCCGCGCACGCCTTCGTCGGCGGTAATCACCAGCTTGGACTGACAATCAATAATCCGCCCGGCCAATGCCTCAGGCGAGAAACCACCAAACACCACCGAGTGAATAGCACCGATTCGGGTGCAGGCCAACATCGCCACCACCGCCTCGGGAATCATCGGCATATAGATGGTCACCACGTCGCCGCGATGCACATCCTGACCACGCAAGGCGTTGGCAAACTTGCACACTTGCTCGTGTAGCTGGCGATAGGTGATTTCCTGGTGATCGGCCGGATCATCC
This sequence comes from Pseudomonadaceae bacterium, assembly GCA_019745275.1. Lineage (GTDB taxonomy): Bacteria > Pseudomonadota > Gammaproteobacteria > Pseudomonadales > Pseudomonadaceae > Aquipseudomonas. Next base: position 3,474 of record JAIETJ010000129.1, read on the forward strand.
CCCTCCCAAATAATCGCAATTTGCTCCGCACGCTCGGCTAGGTGCCGGTCTAGGCAGTTAGCCGAAACGTTGAGGGTGCCGTCGGCAAACCACTTGATATCCACATGGTGATCATCGAATGAGGTTTGCTTAACCTTGGTGAACGGCGTGATCCAATCCAGCCGCTTGGCCTGATCACGCCAAAAGCCGTCGGGATTAATCACCGACTGCTGATACATCGACTTGTAGGTCGCCTCGTCGGTCAACGATTGCGCGGCCACGTCGGGATGCACGGGATACAGGGAAGCAGCACTCATGGCAGTTACCTCACAGAAATATTGATGTTGTTTTCCATGGGTACATTTTTAGCACCGCCACTAACGCTCAGCTATTCGACCATAGTCCTAGTTAGCGGCTTACTTTGCGCAGCCGAAAAAAATGGGCGACCCGCAGGCCGCCCATTTTCTTATTCCGCCTAGCAACACCTAACTGCCCGCAGACCAGCCTTGCGCCGCCAGCGGATTGCCGTCGAGCACCCGCTTGGCCTTCAGGTAACTCTTTTGCCAGTAAGCCGTCGACAAACTCTCTAAGCGCACCGTGCCGCCGCTGGACGGCGCATGCACGAAACGCCCCTCGCCAACATAGATACCGGCATGACTGACCTTGCCGCCACCCGCGGTGGCAAAAAACACCAAATCCCCGGTTTGCAGGGCGTCACGACTAACACTCGGTACGGGCATGGCAATCAGTTCGCGGGTCGAGCGAGGCAGCAGCACACCCGTAGCATCACGGTACACATAGCCAATCAAGCCACTGCAATCAAAACCACCCTGCGGGGTATTGCCACCATATACATACGGGGTACCAACCAAACCTATGGCGCGCAACAGTACGTCATCGGCCGCCGGTGAAAATTGCTCAGAGGCTTGCCGTACAACAGCAACAGGCGGTGGACGGCTGGCGCAAGCAGCCAACAGGGCAGTAGCGGCAATCAGAAAGAAGCGGGGAATAAGGGGCATGCGGGCTATCCCGTGGCTGGATGCGCCCTACTCTGCCGCGTCGCAGGCCCTGACGCAAGGGTCAGGGCACAGCAAAACTTAACGGTGCAGCGGATTAACTTTGGATTGCGCCGGTGCCTGAGCCAAAACGCGCTTGGCTTCCATGAAGCTGGAACGCCAATAACGATCATCCATGCTGTCTACTCGAACACCGCCGCTGCGACTGCTGGAGGAGTGAATGAACTGGTCATCACCGATATAAATACCCGCATGACTCACGCGACCACGGCCACGGTTGTTAAAGAACACGATGTCGCCGGGCTCCAGATCATTACGCGAGATCAGCGGTGCATCCAGGTTGATCATTTCGCGGGTTGAGCGCGGCAGTTTGATGCCCGCTTCTTCGCGGAACAAATAACCAACAAAGCCACTGCAATCGAAACCGGTCTTGGTCGAAGTGCCACCCGGACGGTAGCGCGTGCCGACTAGTTCGAAACCACGATCGAGAATGCTGTCCGCCAGTACGGGCAACTGATAAGGCTTTTCATCGGTCAGTTCAGCGACTTGTTGATGAGTAGGTTCTGCCAGCGGCAAAGATACCGGCTGCACAACGATTTGAGGCTGCACAACGTGTCCCGCACAAGCGGACAAGAGGGCGGCAAATGCCAGCGGAACGAGAGGTGCGAAGCGATTTAGCATGGGCACGGCCGTGTCTGTAATTATTTGAAGGGCCCGAATATGCCTTCCATAGCCCCCATATGCAAATTTAATTAGACCAAATGTGACTTATCCCAATCAGTAAACGCTCTAAGTGCCGGTGCTAAAAGTGCGCTTTATACTGGCCCTCTTCAGCCACTGAAAAACGCTAAAAACGCCGTATAGCTGACGATACCGCGAGTGAGAAAAAGCCCAAACGGACCTTGATAAACAGTCCATGTGCGCCCTAATAACCGTTCGTCAGTTCGCCCAAGGCTGGCGCTTTGCCATTAGATCAGCCGCCAAGGGCCGGATTCAGTGATTAACCGTGTGCGCCAGCATCACCGACAACTGACACATCGGTCGCCCGCTCTGTGCATGCCACTGATTAAAGGCCGCCTGCACGGCCGCCAAATCTCGTTGACTGGTGGGCGCTTTATCGATGATTTGCTGCGCTTTAAGCGCTGCCACCACATCATCGGCGGGGATAAAACTGTCCTTACCCATCATGCGTAACACGCGTGGCGCCGACAGCCCACCCAGATGGGTACCGTGCTTGGCCAGGTATTTCCATAGACCAACGCTATCAGTGACGGGCCAATCGGCGAGCATAGCGCCGAAACTGCCGTATTCTTGGGCTACATCCAGCACCATCTGAGCGTTGCGCGGTACGCTTTTGAGCTTGCCCAGATGACGAATCAGCTGAGCATTTTGCATCAAGCGCTCCAGATGCTCGGCGCCCATCAACACCACTTTATGTGGGGCAAAACCGAAAAAGGCCGTTTCGAACGCCGGCCACTTAGCATCCACCAAACTGTGTTTTAAGCCGGCGCGAAACACCCGTAAGGCAATCAGCGATAAGTAGCGGTCATCTGCAACTTGGCGCAGTTCAGCGGCACTTTTAGGCACCGGCAAGTACGCCTCTAACGCCTGCGCCGAACCGAAACGATTCAGGCAGTATTCATACAACCATTGGTAATCGCGCATTCGCAGCCTCCGCCACTATATATAGGTGCCGGCAGTCTCAAAGATTAAGCAGATCCACAAAGCGCGGCGTGGCACTTTCATCGATGCGCAGGCCGGCAAAATCGAACAAATCACGATCAGCCAATTGCGACGGCACCACATGCTGCAAGGCGCGAAACATGATGTCGGTGCGCCCAGGGGTTTTACGCTCCCACTCTTGCAGCATCTCTTTAACCACTTGGCGCTGCAGGTTCTCCTGCGAGCCGCAAAGGTTGCAGGGGATGATCGGAAACCCTTTGAGCTGCGAATACTCCTCGATATCCGCCTCTTTGCAGTAAGCCAGCGGGCGAATCACCACATTGCGGCCATCGTCCGAGAGCAACTTAGGCGGCATGGCCTTTAGGGTGCCGCCGTAAAACATATTCAGGAAAAAGGTTTCCAGAATGTCGTCACGGTGATGTCCAAGGGCCATTTTGGTCGCGCCGATTTCATCGGCATAGGTGTAGAGCGTGCCACGGCGCAAGCGCGAGCACAGCGAGCAGGTGGTTTTACCCTCAGGGATCATCTCTTTGACCACCGAGTAGGTGTCCTTTTCGATGATGTGATACGCCACCCCAACCGACTCTAGATACGCCGGTAACACCTCTTCAGGAAAGCCGGGTTGTTTCTGGTCCATATTCACCGCGACCAGTTCGAACTTAATCGGCGCGACTTTTTGCAAGTGCAGCAAGATATCCAGCATGGTGTAACTGTCTTTGCCGCCTGACAGACAGACCATCACCTTGTCGCCGTCCTCCAGCATATTGAAATCGGTAACTGCCTCGCCGGCGAGCCGACGTAGACGTTTTTGCAATTTGTTCTGGTTGACCGAAAGGCTGCTCATGGCGCGCTAAATCCGCAAGAATCATAAAGTCCGGCATTTTACCCACAAAGCCCGGCGCACCCCAGCCCGACACTTGGCAAATCGTCGTGCTAACCTCCAACAATGACCATCGCCCTGCCAGCCAACGCCGAACTCGCCGAACAATTGCTGGCATTACTGCAAGCAGCAGACGCCGGCCTGAGCGAGTACCAGTTAATAGTGCAGCTGAAACAACAACAATCACCGCACTTAGCCAACCTCGCCGACGACGAGCAACTGGCGCTGTTCCAGACCCACTTTCTGATTTTCAATGCCCTCTATCGCCTGCGTGAGCGACTCTGGCAACAACAAAGCGCGCACCTGCAAATCGGCCCGCTGTGCTGCCAGCTACTGCCCTACCAAGCGGGCAGCAACGAGCTTGCCGAGCATGACCCGCTGCGCGACTACTACCTGAATCTACAGCACCTGCAAGACACCGACGCACAGGCCGTGGAGCAATTGCTGGAGCGCTTTTGGCAGCGCCTGCACAGTGGCGACGAACAACGTGCGGCCCTTGAGTTATTCGAACTAAGTAGCCCGCCGGCGCTGGATCTGCCGCGCATCAAACAGCGCTATCGGCAGCTGGTGAGCCAACACCACCCCGACCGCGGCGGCAGCACCACGCGCTTGCAGTCAATTAATCAGGCTTTTGAAATACTGCAGCGCTATTACCGCTAGGTTTCACAGGCAAATTTGCTCTAACGCCGCAGCCGACAAATCGCCAAACCTCTGCCTATACTCAAATCACGGTCGCATTGATTCGGCCTACGCACCCGCCAGCGCTATTCACGCGCGGCGGGCGCTTGCTGGGGGCGATCGCAATAACAACAGGAGATGCCGCATGATCCACCACGTTTGGGGCCTGTTCACCCATCCCGATGAGGAATGGCAAGACATCCGGGGCGATGAAGAAAGCATCAGCCATATGTATCTCACCCACGTGCTGCTACTGGCAGCCATACCGGCTATTTCAGCCTATATCGGCACTACCAAAGTTGGCTGGAGCGTCGGTGATGGCGCGCCAGTCATGCTCACCCAAGCCAGCGCCTTGCAGATGACCATCATGTCCTATTTCGCCATGCTCGCTGGCGTTGCCGTGATGGCTGCAGTGGTGCATTGGATGGCGCGCACCTACGACGCCGCACCGAGTATGGCGCAAAGCGTGGTGTTCTCCGCGTACACCGCCACCCCACTGTTTATTGGCGGCCTTGCCGCACTGTACCCAAATCTGTGGCTGGCGATGTTCGTCGGTACTGCGGCCATCTGTTACACGGTGTACCTACTCTATGTCGGTATTCCAACCTTTATGAACATTCCATCCGACGAGGGCTTTTTGTTTTCCAGCTCAGTGCTCGCGGTAGGCTTGGTCGTATTGGTATCAATGATGGCCTTGTCGGTAATTCTCTGGGGCTTTGGGGTTGGCCCGGTTTACACCAATTAAAGATCTGCCGAGGGTTACTGCACCCACAACGAAGCCGCTGATATAGCGGCTTCGTCGTTTTCTGACTGCTTGCAGTTTCCAGCTTGGGCATAATTGCAGGCTATCTCGGAGCCGTGCATGTCAGAACAACTCAACCAGCGAGTCGAAAGCTGCTACCTACAAGCCGAAGCCTTCTTCAAACGCAGCTTCAGTCGGCCGGTGGTTAGCTTCAAATTACGCGGGCAAAAAGCCGGGGTCGCGCACCTCACCGAAAACATGCTGAGGTTTAATCCGCAGTTATATCAAGCCAATCAGGCTGACTTTCTTAAGCAAACCGTGGCTCACGAAGTCGCCCACTTAGTCGCCCATCAGATGTTTGGTCCGCACATCCAAGCCCATGGCCATGAGTGGCAACTGATAATGCGCGGCGTCTACGAGTTGCCACCGCACCGCTGCCATAGTTATGCGGTACAGCGGCGCACGGCCACTCGCTACGTCTACCGCTGCAAATGCCCTGAGCAAGACTTCGCCTTTAGCGCCCAACGTCACGCCCTAGTCAGCAAAGGCCGGCGTTATCTGTGCAAACGTTGCCGCGCCACCTTGGTGTTCAGCGGTCAACAGCGGGTCGAATAATCTCAGCAAAAATTGCACTCGCCCGCTAAACCGGGCCGGCAGACTGAGCACAGACGTAGGATGGACTCAGGAGCGTAGCGAACAGTCCGCCAATGTGCGCAGCGAACAGCCCGCCAGTGACGAGCAGCCAAAACTGGCGGGCTGCCTTCGGCGAGGCCGCCCTACGCTCCAGCGCACCTCAACCAATCACCTTCGCAGCTTTCAATTTATCAACCTGCTCAGGCGTATATCCCAACTGCTGCAACACCTCGAGGGTATGCGCACCGACCGGCGCACCTATATGCCGGGGTGCCGCTAGGCCTTGGGAGAACTTGATCGGGCAGGCGATTTGGCGTTGCGCCGGCCGGCCCTCGCGTGGCACCTCCACCACTAAGTCACGGGCTAGATTATGCGGATGCAAGACCGCCTCGGACATGTCCAGCAGCGGCTCGACGCAGGCGTCCAGCGCGGCAAACACCTCGCACCAGTGGGCAAAGTCATGTTTGCCAAACTCGGCTTGGATTTCGCTTTTAAGTGCCTGCTGTTCTTCGGGTTTGGGCGACAAGCCACGGCTGGCTAACTCCGGCCGGCCAATGGCGGCGCACAACTGCTGCATAAACTGCGGCTCTAGGCTGCCGACCGAGAACCAGCGGTCATCGCGGGTGCGGTAGTAGTCGTAAAAGCTGCCGCCATTCAGCGCTTGGTTTTCCATCGCCGGCGTAACCCCGCAAGCCAGATACCCAGCGCCAGCCATGGCATGCAAGCTAAACGCGCAATCGCTCATGCTCACATCCACATACTGGCCCTCGCCCGTGACTTGCCGCTGAATCACCGCCGCCAGCAAGCCCATCACCCCGTGCAAGGAGCCGCCGGCGATGTCGGCAGCTTGAATCCCCAGCGGCAACGGCCCGCTGTCGCGCCGACCGGTGTAGCTGGCAACGCCGCTAATGGCCAGATAATTGATGTCGTGGCCAGCGCGATCTTTGTACGGTCCAGTCTGGCCATAGCCGGTGATCGAGACATAAATCAGCCGTGGATTGATCGCCTTAAGCGCCGCATAACCCACGCCTAAGCGCTCCATTACACCGGGGCGAAACTGCTCCAGGACGATGTCGTAGTCACCAACCAACTGCTTAACCAGCTCCACCGCCTCGGGCTTCTTCAAGTCCAACGCCATGCAGCGTTTATTGCGATTGAGATAGGCGTGGCTGGCCGACACCCCATCGGCATGTGGCGGTAACACCCGAACCAAGTCGATCCGGGTCGGCGACTCAATGCGCAACACCTCGGCGCCCATATCGGCGAGCAGCAACGAAGCAAAAGGCCCCGGCAGCAAGGTGGAGAAATCCAATATTTTCAGTGATGCCAGCGGGCCTTGCATTTATTACGCTCCTTTCAAAGTTGCCAAAACAGTGGCTGACGCGCCGGTAATCCGGCCAGCGACTCGGCGTAGCGCGCCTCCAGCACATTGCGACGGATTTTCATGGTCGGCGTCATGCAACCGTTAGCCGTGGTCCAAGGTTCGCGCACCAGCACAAAATGGCTGATGCGTTCATGGGGTTGCAGTTGACTGTTCAGATGCGCCAGCGAAGCCTCTAACTCGGCGGATAGCCGCTCAACCGGCAACAACCGTGCGGCCGGCGATAGTTCGATCAGGGCCAAGGGTTGATCGAGATTGCTGCCCATCACACAGACCTGCTCAACATGCGGGCTCTTGGCGATTTCACCCTCGATCGGCGCCGGAGCCACGTACTTGCCCTTGCTGGTTTTGAAGATGTCTTTCACCCGCCCGGTAATGCGCAGATAGCCATCGCTGTCCAACTCGCCCTTATCGCCGGTGTGCAACCAACCATCAACCAACGTCTCGGCGGTTTTTTCCGGTTCCAAGTAATAACCGAGCATCAGCGTTGGGCTGCGCAACAGGATTTCGCCGCTATCGGCGATGCGCACTTCCAGCCCCGGCATTGGCCGACCGACAGTGCCAAAACGCACTTGGCCAGGCCGATTAAAACAGCCATAGGCGACGTGTTCGCTCATGCCGTAACCCTCGCAAATAGTCAGGCCAAGGCGCTGATACCAGTCGAGCAAGCCGGGGGAAATTGCCGCTGCACCAGAGATCATGATGCGCGCCCTGTCCAGCCCTAGACCGCGACGGATCTTGCGCGCCACCAACGCCCCCAGCAGCGGGATGCGCAGCAACAGGTTGAGTTTGGTTTGTGGCAGCTTCTCCAACACGCCCTGCTGAAACCGCGTCCACAAACGCGGCACGGAGAAAAACACCGTGGGCCGAATGTATTGCATATCGCGGGAAAAACTCTCCATCGACTCGACAAAGGCCACTTGAGCGCCGCAATACAGGCTGCTGAACTCGACCATAAAACGCTCGGCCACATGCGACAACGGCAGAAACGAGAAGAACTGATCCGCCGTATTCATCTGCAGTTCGCGGCCGGCATTGGCGGCGGTAAACGCCATGGCATACACCGAGAGCATCACGCCCTTGGGGTTGCCGGTGGTGCCGGAGGTATATACCAGCGTCAGCAATTGCTCGGGCTGCTGCACGGCCACGGTTTGTAACGGCTCGTGCAACGCCTGCAAAGCATGCCAGTCATGGGCGCTGGCCAGCGTTGGATACGGCAAGGCGATGCGCGTTATGTGCGGGCCAATGCCCGCCGCCAACTTATCGGCATCATCCAGCTTGCCGACCAAGATAACCTTGCACTGCGCATGCTCCAGCACATAGGCGATGCTCTCGGCGGTTTGCAATGGATACAGCGGCACGCTGACTAAACCCGCCATCATGATCGCCAGATCACTGATAAACCACTCGGCGCAGTTCTTCGACAGCAGCGCCACCCGATCCCCCGGCACGCAGCCCAGCGCCAGCAGCGCACTGGCCAAACGCCGGGCCTGATCGTCAACCGCACACCAGGTAAAGTCGTGCCACTGGCCATTCACCGGCTGGCGCAGCCAGACCGCATCGGGTTGCACGGCCAGCCAATGGGCAAACTGTTGTAACGGCAATTGAACCTGCATGCCCGCTCCTATTGTTGTTATGTAGGGGGTATCACAAGAGTTGTCAGGGCCGCAAAAATCAGAGTTTCATGCCACGGCTGATGATCTCTTTCATGATTTCCGAGGTACCGGCGAAGATCCTTTGAATCCGCGCATTCGCGTACATCTTGCAGATCGGGTACTCCCACATATAACCCCAACCGCCGTGCAACTGCACGCCTTCGTCAACCACCTTGCCGAGCAGTTCGGTGGTAAACAGCTTAGCCTCGGCGGCGATCTCTGGAGTGAGCTTTTTCTGGTTATGGTCCATCACACAGCGGTCGACAAACACCTG
>JAIETJ010000116.1 GCA_019745275.1 Pseudomonadaceae bacterium
GCCTTCACCTCAGCCAACAAATCGCCAAACTTGCCGTAGTTGACCTTCACGCCGTCGTCGAGATCGAGGGTGATGCGCTGGTCGGCGTAGTGGCGGAGTTTTTCGTCGAAGATGGCGAGTTCGGCTTGTTGGTTGTGCAGGGTGGCGAGTTGTTTTTCCAGGGCCTTTTTCTCGGCGGTGCTGGTGCTGGCGTCGATGTCCTGTTCGAGTTTATTGGCGTAGCTGTTGAGCTTGGCGCTGAGCGGGATGACGTGCAGGGTGCGCATGCGCGACAGGGTGCTGGCGTTGTAGCGGTGCAAATACACCAGGCACTGGAAGGCTTTCTGCTTGCCGGAGCTGAACAGCCAGTAGATCGGGCGCTTCTTGTAGGTTTGCAGGTGGTCTTTGAAGAAGCTGTCGCACAGGTAACGGCGCAGGGTGTCGCGGCTGCCTTCGCCTTTTTTAGGTGACAGGTTGTCGGCCAAGAAGCGCAGGTTGTCTTCGAGGTGGGTTTTGTCCCAGGTCAGCGCGATAAATTCGACCAGGCGATTGGCCGCGTCATCGGCAAACCACTCCTTGTCGGTGAGCGGGACGATGCCGTCGTCGTCGGCCGGGAAGGTGGAATAGCGGCTGGGGTCGAAACCCTCGTTGCCGCTGTTGGCGTAGATCAGGCCCGGCGCATCCAGGCTGTAACGGCCCATCATGCAGCCGATGGCGTAGGAGACCAGCTCCTGCATGCTGTCTTCACGGAAGCGGGTCCACAGTTCTTCTTTGCTCATCTTACCGCTGTAGCGGTAGGCGGGATTGATCGTGAGGGTAATCTGCTCGATGGGGACGTCGGGAGTGAGCTCGTTTGCTAGGCCATAGGCGTCGATAAAGAGGCGGTTGTTCTCCTCCTCTAAACGTTTCATCTCGGCGATGATGTCGCGGTTTTGAGTGACCCAAGCGGTGTAACTGGATTCGAGGGTGGGCGGGGTCTCGGAGGAGACCGTCAGGAGGGGGAGGGATTGGAAGTCCCAGGAGCGTTCGTAGGCGTTCCAATCCACCTCTGCTACTCGTACCGCATCGCTGACGATCTGGGTGATTATAGAAGATGGCATTTCCGCAAACGGGAGTTTGCCGACCGGCCCTGGCTTGAACGACAGGGTTGGGCTTAAGACCTGGAGTAAAGAATCTGCGACACAGGAGTTGCAGAATCCTAGACCTTGAAGCAGCTCTCGCTCAGCATCAAAAAAACACATATTGCCAGCCGTCTCAAAGATCTGCCCGGATCGCACATATCGCATAGTAATTGAGAGGCTCGTGACCGAAGACCATGAGATGCCTTCTCGGAAGTAGAGGTGCTCATTGACGACTCGCTTTGAAATACTCCCATATTGGTGGGCAACCTTGGACTTGATCTCTCGCCCATTCTCTCCCCAGTTGACGACAAATTCGCTGTTTCCGTACCACCTTCGATAGGCCCCACCTTTCTGGCAAGGGAACCACTTGGCGCGACTGGCTGCGGCGTCAGTAGCACCGCGCGCGTCCAGCTTTATCGCCTCCGCCCCACACTCCCACCAACGGCGAAGAAATCGATCATTGTCAGTTGTGTTCAGGCCTTCTTTTGGCCGGGCCACTTCAGAAAGGCTCTTGTGCGCCCCAAAGGTCGCTCTGAGCGATTCACTCAAGCCGTATGCAATCGGGCTACCAGGGATTTTTTCGAATTCGTCTGCAGCGACGATGTTCAGCCGCTCATTCACCGTCGGAAACTCGAATGGAATTCCATTGTCATTCAGTTCGTAGTATCGAGAGCAGCAGTAGCGCCCTTTGTGCCCGGGAACTTGACTCGCCTTCGCGCAAAATGCGGCCACGCCAAAATTAATGCCCATCGCGGTAGGGCGTTTACCGTCGTACGGAAAGTGGGCCAGATTCTGAAGAGTGTACTGTTGAAGCACCTTTTTCCTGAAATTCTCGTAGCTAGATAGAAACATCCAGCTTTCCATGGTGACCATCGCGTTTTGGCCATCAACCTTCGCCAACACGAATCCACGCTCAATGAAGCAGGCAAAGAGGTCACTCTTAGCTTCTGGAAAGTAGTCTTTTACGAACTTCTTCACTTCTGCGTTCATTCCGCCGCCGCCCATATACGGTGGATTCGCTACAACCGCGTCGTACTGCGCCGCCAGCAACGCGGCCTGCCGCACCAAAGGCCACAAGCTTTTTAGCTCGTCCGCCACAAACAAATCCTGGCTGGTCACCTCGCAAAGCCGCTTCAGCCCCGGCAGTTTCTTCGCCAGTCCCTCTGGCACCTGAATCAACGAGCCAAAAGTCGTGGCATGCTCAAACAGCCGTTTCAGTTCGGCCAGGTCGCCCAGCAACAGCCCATAGTCCGCAAGCTTTACGCCGCTAGCCACCACATCAGGATCAAAGCCCGCACTGTCCACCAGCGACATCACATTGAGCTTTACCCCGCGTTCAAAAAGCCTCCGGTCATCTGCGCGGCCCTTCATCATCAGGGCGAAGCCGGTGAGCTGTGCGGCGCGGCCGTCGATGTCGAGGCCGAACAGGTTGTTCTCAAGGATTAGCTGCGCAACGTCCCGCTGCCGATAACCGCGTTCCAGGTAGATGGCCTTGAACAGCTCATAGCCCTCGACAAGGATGTGTCCGGAGCCGCAGGCCGGATCGATCAGGGTCAGCTCTTCCGGGTTGAGCGCGCTGGGCGTGATGGCGGCCAGCTGGGCGTTGACTTCGTCGGTCTGCTCAGCCGGCTCGATGTAGTAGGCCATCTGTGCTTTGAGCGGTGAGTCCGGGTAGGTCGCCAGCCACTGCGCGCCCAGGGAGTTCTGCACCATGTACTTGACGATCCAGTTGGGCGTGAACAGCTGTGTGGCAGCCGGAATATCCTCAGACTTGACCACCTTGCCGATGACCTGCTCCTTCTTCTCGGAGATGTAGAACTGGTAGAGCCAGCCGATGATCTCGATGTCTTGCCAGTCTTCTTCGGGGATGGCGTCGACCAGTTCGCGGATCAGCGAGTCGGTTTTGGTCAGGTTGTCCGGCAGCAGCAGTTCGGTCTGGTCGTCGATGGCTTCAAACAGAAACGGCATGGCTTGGTGCAGCAAGTGGCACTGAGCCAGCAGCAGCTCACGGTAGAGCGCTTCGTCCTGATTGCCGTCGAGCTTGAGTTCGGTGATGCGCTGCTTGTCCAACCCCGGCAGCTCGATGTTCAGACAGTCATCGAGGATCTGAAAGCCACCGGGCTGGCTTGGGTGACTGAGCACCCGCAAGCCGTGGTCGAGGTAGCCCTTGAGCTCCATAAAACGGATGGCGCACAGGCGGTTGAACCAACTGTAGGCGGCTTGTTCCATGGCCTGGGCAAAGCCCAGCTGCGCGACCTTTTGCACCAGCGCGGCACGCGGGCGGATGATGCTGGCCGGGAAGGCGCGGTCACCGATCAGGGCCAGGTCGCCCTTTTGCTCCAGCGGCTCGATGCCCTTGGCGCTAATACCGTACTTGGCCGCCTGCTTGGTCATGGCGGCGATAAAGGCGCTGCGGGCTTTGGGGGCGTAGCTTTTGATGTTGTTGGTGTTCATTGATTGTCCTTAATGTGCTGCTCGCCTTGGGCGGTCAGGCGGTATTGCTGCAGGCGGCTGTTGGGCGAGTCGGGCAAGGTCATTTCGATCAGCCCGGCTTGCAGTGCCGGTGCCAGGAAATGGCTGCGAAAGTGGGCGCGGTGCTTGAGCTGCAGGTGTTCGCGTAGCTCGCCTGAAGAGAGCGGACCATTACGCAGCAAGATGAGCATGCGGCTTTGGTTGCCTGCTTCCTCCGACTGGGTCACTGACTGGGTCACTGACTGGGTCACTGGCTCGGGCCGTGACGGCGTTGCAGCGCTTTGTGCCAGCGGAACGATGACGCGCACACGATTGGCGATTTCCACAATCTGCGGCTCAGGCAGGCCTTGTGCCTGCGCTTCTTCGAAAATGCGTCGGACACCGCTGCCCCATTGCTCGATCAGCTTGAGCTCGCGGAACACGCGAGCGATAACCGGGTTGCGGATCATCGACACGCCGTTTTTCATGTCGTCCACCGTCATGCCGGGCAGTAGATAGCCTGGGCTTTCGATTTCGATCCGGTCGTCAAAAAAGGCGATGCGGATGGGTGAGCCGCGCTGGGAATAATCGCTGTGTACCAAGGCGTTGATGATCGCCTCGCGCAGCATGGTGAGCGGAATGCTCCAGATGTCCTGGCGACGCATGGCCCCGAATTCGGCGCTCTTGAAGGCGTGCTTCTTGAGGAACTGCTCGATGCTGTGCACGGCTTGCGGCAGATGGTCGTGGATTTCGCACTGGTCGAAGATGTCGACTTTGTTGGTGCCGCGAAAACGTCCGCACTGGATCCAGGCATCGTCGAAGTGCAGTTGCCGCTGTTTGCCAAACAGCAGCACGGCGCCCTTGGTTGGCACCAAGCGACCTTGGTAGCGGGTAAGCAGTTTGAGGGTAAGGAATTTTTGCTCGTCGAGCGTGATGCCGACCCCGAACTGCTGTTGCATGGCCGGCAGATCCAGATCGTCCAGACTCTGCTCAGGCATGGGCATGGCGTCGAAGGTCTCGCCGGCGGCCAGGCGGCCTAGCTCGGCAATCAGCTGTGTATCGGCCTGGCGGTTACTGGAGCCAAGGCGCACCAGTACGCCCTGCTCTGGACCGAGGCCCTTGAGGTAATGCGGGCGTGAGTTACTGAGGAAAACCTCAACCCGCAGCAGGGTTTTACCCGCGACGGTGAACAGCTCAATGTTGGGCAGCAACCGCGGCGCAATGGCGTCGGCGATAAGGTTGGTCAGGCGCTCTTCTTCCGCGAGAGGGTCGACCACGCCGATTACCTCGCCATTATCGGCCACGCCAATGATCAGCTGACCGCCCGCGGTGTTGGCAAAGGCGATCAGGGTCTTCAGCAGCGGTTTGGGCGAGGACAGATCGCGCTTGAACTCGAGCTGTTTGCCTTCGGGTTGCAGAAGCTGCTGTTCGATAGGTTGCATCATGTGTGAGCTGCTCCGCTTAGCGAATCCTAATGCGCTGGTCTTGCTTGATCGCGGCTTCTAGCTCGGCCTTGAGGGCGTCGATAAAGCGCTCGATGTCTGCCTGGCTTTCCAGATAAATACCGTTGCCCAGTTTGTTGAATACGCTGGTGGCGGCAATATCCACTACCGGTTTGGGCGGGGCGACTGGCTTGACGGCAGGCACGGGTGCAATGTTCGGTTTCACCCCGTCAGCTGGGCTAACGGTTTGTGCTGCGGCTTTGGCTTGTTCTTGCGCGAGCTTTTGCTGGCGGTCGGACTCTGCCTGGATAGCCCGCTCCAGCTCGAAGACGCCGTCTTGTATGCGGTCGTCGGCGGTCTGGGTTTGCAGCAGGTAGATATTGGCAATGCTGGTTTCAGTTTCCAGGTCGGCCTTAAGCAGTTGCAGTGGGCGTAGCAGGCGGTTGCTGAGTTCTGGCGTTTCGATAGCGCTCTTGGCTATCTCGGCCTGCAGCTGGGCAATTTTCTCGTCGACGCGGACGAGGGCGTGGCTGCGTTCGCTGCTGAGAATGGTGCTGTTGATGCTCTCGACGGTTTCGACCAGGGCTGCGACCTTGTGCAGCAGGTTGAAGGGCGAGGGGTTGCTATCAATGCTGCGCAACTCAGTCAGGGCTTTGCTGGCCTTGTGGTCTTTCTCCAGCGCTTGTTTGTTCTTATCAAAGCGGCGCAACGCCTGCTGCAATTGCTGCCAAGTGTGCAACTGGTTGGTGAAGAACTCGTGCAGGTCGCGGTAGTCCTCTTCAAGGTCAAGGTAGGTGGCTTTGTCGTCGGTAACGACCTTGAAGAAGTCGACGCTGTCGTGGTTGCTAAGCAGGCGTTCAAGGCTTAGGAGTGCCTGCTCAATGGCGCTTTTGCCGGGGAGGTGGCTGACATCGGTTTTGCTTTTGTAGGTTTTTAGGTTGTCGCGCCAAGTGCGGACGTGGCCGAGATAGAACTCAAACAGTTCCTTCTCCGCGGCGGGGCCGAGGGCGTTGAATAGCTCTTGGGTTAGGTTGCGTGCCTGCTTGAGCAGGTTGTCATCGGTCTGGCGCTTTTTCAGCACGGAGATTTCGCGGCGACGGCGGCTGTTCTGCAAGCCGTCGAAGGCATCCGGTAATGCCATGCTGGAGCTAGCACCGGAGTGAAAGGAGATGCGGTCAAGGGCTGCAAGGCGACCAAGAATCAGCAGAATCTCGCCATCCGGCCAGCCGAAAGGCCGCTTGCTGAAACGCTCAATAATGTCGGATACCAGCAGGCGATCATTGCCTGAGGCGCGCAGGGAAATGAACTGTTCTACCTCTTTGACTGCCTGCGGGTTTCCTTCTTCACCGTCGAGCGATAGGCCAAGTTGGCCGATATCATTGGTGTGCAGTACGGCATGCAACTCACGCTCTGGATCTTGTTGCAGTACCCGCAGGTAGTTGAGTTTGTTGTAGGTGTTTTCCAGCAGGTATTGGCAGATCTCGTCGAACTGATTTTGGATGTTGCTGCTACTCAGTTTGAGGTGCTGGCCGAGGGCATAGAACTCGGCGCGCAGCAGCAGCTCTTCGAGATCCAGGCGCAGGCGTTTTTTGCGTTCTTGGTTCTCACGGCCACGGTCGGCGAGGATGCGACCCAGCTCGGGCTGGCTGCCGTCATCGTTGAGGCGGATGAATTTGTTGGTCTTCAGCCAGGTGCGCAATTCGATAAAGAACTTATCGCTGTCGGGGAGTTTGATCAGGGCCATGCCGTCGCTGCTTTTGTTGATGCAGCCAGCTTCGCCATGTTGGGCGTAGTCGAGATCTAGCGGTGAGATCACCTCGACGCGCAGGTCGTGCTCGTAACGGCCTTCGAGGGTGTGACCGTCAACGTAGCGGCCGATGCTGTAGTCGGTCTTGTTGACGCTGTAGCGGTATTTGTTTTTGTCTTTGAGCAGGTCTTTGAAGATCAGGTCGCCGAGGGCTTTGTTTTCGTCGGTGGCGGCGATTTCGGTGGCTTTGATCTTGCGGGTGATGTCGCGCTCTTCGTTGGTAAGGAAGACGAACTCGTCACCGTTGCGGGTGATCAGGCTTTCTTTCTCCAGACGCTGCAGGGTTGCTTCGATGCGGCGGCGCAGGCCGAGCTTGTCTTCATCGACCTTCTCGATGCAAAGGGTGACGAGGTTGTCTAGCGTGCCCTTGATCAGGTCGACATAGCGAATCATGAACAGGGTGCGCAGGATCTGTACGTCGAAGGCATCGAGGGTGCTGTTTTCGTTGGCCTGGTCGATGGTGCGTTTAACGGCTGTGTCGAGAAAACCTTCCACGGCGCGGTAGAAACTGTGCATCGGTACCAGCTCGCCGATTTCTTTATCGGCAATTGCCAGGGCAGCCATTTGGAAGGCATCCAGCATGGAGCGCTCGCCGTAAGCCAAGTGCGCGCCTGTGGCGCCGACTTTGCGGATTTCTTCGAAGACCTTTTGCACCAACTGGAAGTGGTAGGGCGCAAATGGATAGTTGTTCACGAAGCTGTCGGCGCCGTCGAAATTGCGCAAGGTTGGGCCGGATTTATCGAAGCTGATCTGGTTGCGCAGGATGTCGCCTTTCTGCTCCCAGAGGGCGCGCAGCTGTGCTTCCGCTTCTGGAGTTTTGCGCAGCAGACGCTTCTGAATTACTTCGTCGGTGTTGGAGCTGGAGAGCGACAGGCGGGTTTTGAAGCGCCCGGCGATCTTGGAGAAGTCATTGGCTTTGGAGGATGACAGGTCGCCCAATATGGCATCCATGTCTGCTTGGGAGGTCACGATGATCCACGCGCGGCCCTTGCAAATAGTGCCGAGGTTTTCGGTGATGGTTTGCAGGGTAAGCATCAGCTTGGTGTCGGTGCCGATGAATTGGCCGACCTCATCTGCGAGGAACAAGACGCGGTGCTTTGGCGATTGGGTGTCGAGATACTCTTTGATCCAATGGCAAAAGTTTTCTACGGAGACGCTGAAGGTTTGTTCGGAATCCTCGAACCACTTATGCGCCGCCTCGGCGGAAAGGTTGAGAACGCTGGCCAGCGCTTGTTCGATGTTGTCTTGGTAGAACTGATAGCCGTCGCGCTCATCGAGCCAGTCCAGCCCGGTTGAGTCGGCGAAGGCTTGTTTGAAGGCCGGATAGACGCCGCGCTGGGTCAGGTGCCGCTCCATGTGAGCGATGTGTGGATGATCGCCACTGAAACCCAAGTGCTCGTTGAATACCCGCAGGAATACGTTAAGGATCGGGTTACCGGCATCGTTGGAGCTGGCCTTGCTGTCGATATTGAACAGGATGACATCGGCCGGGTTGGCGACGGCTTTGTCGATGTCTGCGCGGATCATGCCGTCACGCATTTTTTGCTGGTCAAAGAAGGCGACTGCGGGCTTGCTGTTGCCCTCACCGTCATGGGCTTCGATGTTGGCAAGCAGGTAGGATAGGGTTTTCAGGAAGTGCGATTTACCCGAACCAAAGAAGCCCGAGATCCATACGCCGACGCGGTTGGCGATGGATGGGTCGCTCAAATCGGTGCTGTAGGCATCAAAGAAGTTACGAAAATGTCGTTCCAGCTCATTGGTTACAACGTACTCGTCCAGCTCTTGGTAAACGGTGGCGTCGTCGGCCTGATCAGCTTTAACCACGCCGTTGATTGGGCGTTCGAGGTCTTTGAAGAAGATGTCTTTGATGCTCATGACTTATCGTCCTTAATAATCAGGGAACCAGCTTGAACGCGCGGTAGTAGTTATTGCTGGGAATCTTGTTGAACAGGGCGAGCGATTGCCCTGAGTAGTGTCCGGGGTAAAACAGCACAAGCGGCTTGTGGCCAAGTAGGGCGTGCAGCTTGTTCAGCAGGTTGTGCGCGCGCAGCACAGGCCAGACCGAGCCGACACCGGAGATAAGGATGATGTCGTGCTCACTGGCGCCACTGTATTGCATAAGAAAGGGCGCGAACTTATCCATGTGCAGCGGCCCGGATAACGCCTTTAGCAGGGCGAGGTCGCCTTTTGACTTTTGCATCTGGATGGCTTTGTCGGTGAAGCTGCGCTCATCCAGGTAGTCGCGCATGGCCTGCAGCAGGTTGATGTTGATCACCTTCAGATGGCTATGCTTTTTGTCTAGGAAGCCTTTGAGAAAGCTCAGGTACTCGCGTACTTGCAGCTCCGCTTCCGGGGCATAGTCGAAGATCCAGAAACCGATCTCGTTGCCAAGCCCCTGACTCTTCAGAAACTCTTCGGTGAGGATCTTTTCCGGGATCTGGTTGAGCCGATCCTGTAACTGCTGATTCATGCAATGGCTCCTTTGTGCCACGTCTACTGCCCAGTTGCGCTGGATACTTCCAGGCAGGCTTTAATGCGCTGACGGTAACTGTCTTCAAGCAGTGCTTTGATTTCTGGCCGTACCAGCAAATGCTGGAGTTTCATGCTGCGGGTGCTACGCAGTAGGCCGACTTCTGCGAGCATGCGGAAGACCACTTGGCCCATCTTCTTTTTACTGGTCTCAGTCCAGTTGTTGAGAGCCGGGTCCCGGTGACTGCGATCTTCTAAAAATTCGGCCCAGTGATAGCTCTCGAGTACCTCGGCGCGGGTGACAAAAGCATCTTTCAGAATCGTTTCGATGAACTCTACCAATAACAGGTTGCGTTCTAAGGCGGCACAGAAGGCCACTTGAGTCGCCAACTCATCATCACCGTCGCGTAAAGCTCGCCAAAATGACGCATCTAACCGCTCAAGCCGCTTGCGGATGGATTGGGCGATGCGTTTGGCTGAGGCAGGGCTGCGCTTTTGCAGTAGATTTTGCTGTTGTATTGCGGCATGCCAGCGCTCGGCGGTCGCGCCTTGCAGCAGTAGATCGGCAATGACGCGGCTCTCTCGTACCATCAAGGAGCCGCCGACTAGATCACTGTCGTAGCTGAATGACTGCATAGGGGTCATTCGCTTGAGCTATTGAATAGATAAGGATCAAGCTTGACCCGGTCGGCGGACAGCAGTTGTAACGGATGCTCACGAACGCGCCCGGCTTCCTGTTCAGTAATGGCGGCCTGATAACGCTGCAGGGTGTAATGGGCAAGCGCCTTGCGCACGGTTAGCTGTAACCGGCCATCAGGCATGCTGAAATCGCGTTCGACCAGTGCTTGTTGAGCGGTGGTGAGCAGGGTATTGGGGATTAGCGTGAGGGTAATTTGCTCTTGCCAGAGAGCATCAACATCAGCTGCCGGAGCGCTTTCAAGGCTTAGCTTAGGCGTGCGGTCGATGCGCGACAAAAGGAAGTCACGAAAAGCCTGCCGTTTATGGCAGTAAGCGCGAACGTGCCAGCGAAAGCCGGTGTAGACCAAGGTGTGCGGTGAGATCACGCGCTCATGCAGCTGCGGGCTGGACATTGATGCATAGACAATGCTCAAGCTACCGGCGCCGCGGCAGGCTTTTATAACCTCACGAATAACTTCAGGTCGTATCGCTCGGTCGGGAAGCTGAACTGAGGCAACGCTGGCATGGGTTTCTAGTACCTGTGCCATTGGCTCGGAGCCTTGGCTGGCAATTAGCCCCATGTATTCGTTGATATGACCTGAGGTGAGCACAGGCCGAAACCCGGCACTCGGCACATAGCCTTTGAGCGCCGGACTATGAACGAGCGAATCAGGGTTGAACTGGGAGTTGTAACGGTTGATATCAGACGAAGCTTGCTGACGAGTGATGCCAAACCAGTCCATGAGCTGGGTGGTGATTAGTCGGCCCTCCCAGTACGCGATCAGTTCTATCGCGCGTAACCGGAGCAGGACCTCGTGTTTGAGAGCGGCCATGCACAGCATCCAGATTGTGATGCTGTGCATAGTGCCTTAGCTGGCGCGATGCGTAAATAACTTTACGGTAAGGTTTGTGGCTCTGTGAGTGCGGCGTAATAACAGGCCGTATAAAGAGCGCTACTACCAATACGGCCCCAATTCGTGGCATTCGAATCTGCTGACTCGGGGGCTTTGATGCAGATGTATAGACTGCCGTTTCTCCAGATGCGGCGTTTGGGAGAAAAATTAAAAGAGGGATCCTTCTTTAACTCACAATCCCCGCCAATCTTGTTCACCCACGCAGCCTTTTGCTCATGCTCTGCAAGATCACTCTTAGTTGCAGGTACATGGTAAAACTCAATGTGCATGTAGTGCTCATCTTCTCGGATCAGTCCTTGGTTAGCTGATTTTACCAAGCTACCAAGAGTTTCTAACCAACTGCAAAACGAATCATCAATTGCAGTAAAGCGAGCGGCGTTTGGCATGTGCTCGAGATGGCTCAAGCTGTGTACCACAAAGAAAGTAAATTTCCTCGGGTCGGATTTTGATAGTTCGCGTAAAGCGATTGCCAGATTATTAACCTGCAGCCGTTCGGTTGCTGCTCTTGGTACGCCGGGCAGCTCTAATTTTATATTTATTGTCATTCGGCCAAATTTAATCGGGCCAATATTATTTATGGGTTTCATGAGTTTGCAATAACGAAACTGCCGGACTCTGTCGAAAAGTAATTTTGCGTCAGGGGAAAGAAGGCGTTCATCGAAGCTAAAGGCTGGGGGGCTCCAAGGCATATCCTTCTCAGTGAGATTTTCAATGGGTTTACTGCTTACTCTAGAGTTCTTGGGTTTGCACATCCTTTCGATTGCGGCTTTGAAAGGCGATAAATCCTTGATCAGTTGCAATGGCTGTTCGCTATAAAGTACTTGTTTAAGGCATGGCCTTTCAGCTAGCGAGAAGTCCGGAGTTAATGTTTCCGCAAGCGTTTTATATTTCTTCAGGAGTAGAAGTGACACCATGCAATTTACAGAGGGATTTCTAGCTCTGGTGACGTTGTAGTTGTTTACGGTTACTCCTGCGATCCCGGCAAAAACTGTGTGTGGAATGTCTTTGCAGAGCGAATCTGCCCGTAAAAATATGGCCCACTCAGGCAGGTGAAAATAGCTACCGATTGTGGTTTCTGGTGAAAGGTGGCCTAACTGTTTTGCTATACCCCACAGGCGAGGACGAATTGGCCTCGTGTTATTAGTAGTTGCGAGTGGGTAATCAATTTTTGGCGCTG
>JAIETJ010000074.1 GCA_019745275.1 Pseudomonadaceae bacterium
CTGGGATTTATCTTCGGTGCCTATTTATCTGAAACCTTTCGCGGCGCCTTTATGTCGATCCCGCAAGGGCAGGGCGAGGCCGGTGCGGCTTACGGGATGAGTGGAGTGCAGGTGTTTTTCCGCATTCTGGTGCCGCAGATGATTCGTTTGGCGATTCCCGGCTTTACCAATAACTGGTTGGTACTGACCAAGGCCACCGCGCTGATCTCGGTGGTGGGCCTGCAGGACATGATGTTCCGGGCCAAGAGCGCGGCCGATGCGACCCATCAACCCTTTACCTTTTTCCTCGCGGTGGCCGCGCTCTATCTGCTGCTAACTAGTGTCTCGCTGCTGGCGCTGCGGGCGCTGGAACAGCGTTATTCGGCTGGGATTAAAACGGTGGAGCTATGATGCAAGGGGCTAACTCGTGATCTTCGACTTTGCTGTGATTTGGGCCAGCTTGCCGCTGTATTTGGGTGGTGTGCTGGTAACCCTGAAAATTCTGCTGATCTCCTTAGCCTTTGGCCTGTTGCTGGCCATACCGTTGGGATTGATGCGGGTGTCCAAGCAGCCGTGGATTAACTTCCCGGCGTGGCTGTACACCTATGTGATTCGCGGCACGCCGATGCTGGTGCAGTTGTTTTTGATCTACTACGGTTTGGCTCAATTTGAGGCGGTGCGCGCCAGCGTGCTCTGGCCGTATCTGTCGAACGCAACCTTCTGCGCGTGCTTGGCCTTTGCGATTAATACCAGCGCCTACAGTGCCGAGATTCTTGCCGGTAGCTTAAAGACCATTCCTCCGGGTGAGATCGAGGCGGCCAAGGCGGTGGGTATGTCGCGCTTTAAACTGTACCGGCGGATTCTGCTGCCCTCGGCGTTACGCCGGGCGCTGCCGCAATACAGCAACGAAGTGATCATGATGCTGCACACTACCAGTCTGGCGTCGATCGTCACTTTGGTTGATATCACGGGTGCGGCGCGCACGGTCAATTCGCAGTACTACCTGCCGTTTGAGGCCTTTATCACCGCCGGGCTGTTCTACCTGTGCCTGACCTTTATTTTGGTGCGCTTATTCAAGATGGCCGAGCACCGTTGGCTGGCCTATCTGGCGCCGCGCAAACACTGAGCCGCGGATCAAGCAACCTGCATTCGTAGATGAGAACCCAGACCATGTACAAACTTGAAGTTCAAGATCTGCACAAGCGTTACGGCAGCAATGAAGTGCTTAAAGGCGTGTCGTTGGCGGCTAAAGCCGGCGATGTGATTAGTATCATTGGCTCCAGCGGCTCGGGTAAAAGCACCTTCCTGCGCTGCATCAACCTGCTTGAACAGCCGCACGCGGGCAAAATTTTACTGAATGGTGAAGAGCTCAAATTAGTCGCCAACAAGGACGGTGCGCTAAAGGCGGCCGACCCTAAGCAGTTGCAGCGCATGCGTTCGCGACTGTCGATGGTGTTCCAGCATTTCAATCTGTGGTCACACATGAGTGCGCTGGAAAACGTCATGGAAGCGCCGGTGCACGTGCTCGGTATGGACAAAAAAGAGGCGCTGGCCAAGGCTGAGTACTACTTGGCTAAAGTCGGCGTGGCCCATCGCAAAGATGCTTATCCCGCGCACATGAGTGGCGGCGAGCAACAGCGGGTGGCGATTGCCCGAGCCTTGGCGATGGAGCCGGAGGTGATGCTGTTTGACGAGCCGACCTCGGCGCTCGACCCGGAATTGGTCGGTGAAGTGCTCAAGGTCATGCAGGATCTGGCACAAGAAGGCCGCACTATGGTGGTGGTCACCCACGAAATGGGCTTTGCCCGTGAGGTGTCGAACCAGTTGGTGTTCCTGCACAAAGGCTTAGTCGAGGAGCGCGGTTGTCCGCGAGAAGTGCTGGCGAATCCGCAGTGTGATCGCTTGAAACAATTTCTCTCCGGCAGTTTGAAGTAAGTGTTAGAGCCGGCAGCTAGACTGGCCAGCATGACGACTACTGTGCGACGCATCGGTTTTTTAATTTGGCCGGGTACTCGGGCCATTACCTTGGCATTGGCTGAAGAAGCTTTGCGGGTGGCGCAGCGCGTGCATCCTGAGGTGCATTATCAGTTATGCTTCTTGCAGGTCGAGGCGCCGGTGTGTGCCGTAGACGCTGCTGGCAGCGCTCCCGCCGAAGCGGGTTGGTGTTTGCCTGGGGAGCTTTGGACGGGAAAACTTGAGGGTTTGCATAAACTGTTTTTGCTTGCTGACGAACCACCGAGTAACTTGCCCGCGCCCCTGTCCAGCGGGATTAAGCACTTAGTGCGCGGCGGTTGCGCCATTGGCGGATTGTCGGCGGGGGTCTATCCCTTGGCGCAAATGGGCTTGCTCGATGGCTATCGAGCTTCGGTGCATTGGCGTTGGCAGGACGATTTTACCGAGCGTTTCCCTAAGGTGATCGCCACCAGTCACCTGTTCGACTGGGACCGTGATCGCCTGAGCGCCTGCGGTGGTTTAGCGGTACTGGATTTATTTTTGGCCATGTTGGCCCGCGACCATGGCGCCGAGTTGGCCGGTGCGGTCAGCGAGGAACTGGTGGTTGAGCGCATTCGCGAGGGCAGCGAGCGCCAGCGTATTCCGCTGCAAAATCGCTTAGGTTCCAGCCATCCGAAACTCACCCAAGCGGTGCAGTTGATGGAAGCTAACATTGAGGAGCCACTGACCACCGATGAGATCGCCCAGCATGTTTGTGTCTCACGTCGGCAGCTAGAGCGCATTTTTAAACAGTATCTCAATCGGGTGCCGAGTCAGTATTACCTTGAGTTACGGTTGAACAAAGCCCGCCAATCGTTGATGCAAACCAGCAAGTCGATTATCCAAATCGGCCTGTCGTGCGGTTTTTCTTCTGGCCCGCACTTCTCCAGTGCCTACCGCAACTTCTTCGGCGCGACCCCGCGTGAAGACCGTAACCTGCGGCGCAGCAGCAGCCCCTTCGAAATCAGCCAG
Source organism: Pseudomonadaceae bacterium (assembly GCA_019745275.1). Taxonomy (GTDB): domain Bacteria; phylum Pseudomonadota; class Gammaproteobacteria; order Pseudomonadales; family Pseudomonadaceae; genus Aquipseudomonas. The sequence goes on from JAIETJ010000074.1 coordinate 2,944, forward strand.
CCGGCGGTTGAGCGGCGTTAAACCAGCAACTTTTGCGTGTCGGTGCGCCGTCGCGTGTGGCGGATGATTACTGGGCACTGGTGACTCTGCTCTGGGCTGCTAGATTTAAACTTCTACTCCTCATAAAAGAGCAGCAATCATGAGTCTTAAATTGCTTTGGCGGGGCTTGCTAGCCTGCATTTGTTTGACTTCTGCCAGTTTGCAGGCTGCACCTCTTGAGGTGTTAACTGAGGATTCGCCACCCTTTAGCATGCTCAATAGCGACGACAAGGTGACGGGCTTGTCGACAGAGATTGTTGAGGAGTTATTTAAGCGTGCTGGAGTGGAGTACCACATCAGCTTGTTACCGTGGAAACGCGCCTATGCACGCACGCGTAACACCGCCAATACGGCGCTCTACTCGACCACGCGAACGCCTGAGCGTGAGTTGCTGTTTAAGTGGGTCGGGCCTTTGGTAACCAGTCACTGGGCGCTCTTTGCCACGCCAGACTCACCGCTGCGCATCACTGAGCTGAATGCCGCCAAGGAATATCCGGTGGGTGGCTATGAAGGCGATGCGCTCGCCCGCTATCTATGGACTCAGGGTTTTACCCAGCTAAAACTGGTGCACAGTGAGCGGGAAAACCTTAAGCGTCTTGAGGATGGCAGCATTAAGTTGTGGGCTTCGGGTGAGCACTTGGCACCTTACATTGCCCAGCAAGAGGGCGCTGCTGCGCCGAAAATGTTGTTCACCTTCCGTGAGGTGCAAATGAGTCTGGCGTTTAATAAGTCGACGCCGGATGAGTTGATTAGCAAGCTCAATGAGACGCTCGATGTAATGCGCAAAGAGGGTGTCATCGATGCGCTGCGCAACAAATACCAATAAATCGCTTGGTGCATGCTCGCCCGCCAGTTAGCCGGGCGTTCTGCTCTGCTGGTTTGCCGCTAGGGGGGGGCTATTAACCCGTCGCCTCGCCACTGCTAGGTTGTCCTGCCTGAGTGCGCGCCTTGCGGGCCAGCGATCGTTGCAATATCACGGCACAAATTTATCCGCTAACTGTTCGGGCGCACGGCTGCACGTTTAAACTGCGCCTTCGCGATGCTTTCTGTCGCATTGCTGTAAGCCTTGTGCGGCCGTGGGTTGGCCTTATAAGAAGTTGTCGCATAGCGGCAATGCCAAGCCTTTGCTAGCCCCTACAATCATTTCAACCCGGACCATTGCCGGTCGGGGTTTCTTCTCTGGAGAGTTTTAATGTCCGTTGAGCACACGTCCGTTTCACGCGCCGATTTTGATCAGGTGATGGTTCCTAATTACGCTCCCGCCGGTTTTATTCCGGTGCGCGGCGAAGGTTCGCGAGTCTGGGATCAGAGCGGTCGTGAATTGCTGGATTTTGCCGGCGGGATAGCCGTGAATGTGTTGGGTCATTGTCATCCGGCATTGGTCGGCGCGCTGACCGAGCAAGCCAACAGCATGTGGCATATCTCCAACGTGTTCACCAACGAGCCGGCCCTGCGCTTGGCCAAGAAACTGGTGGATGCGACCTTCGCCGAAAAAGTGTTCTTCTGTAACTCCGGTGCCGAAGCCAACGAGGCCGCGTTCAAGCTGGCCCGCCGGGTTGCCCATGATGTGTATGGCCCAGAAAAATGCGAAATCATCGCCGCTGTTAACAGCTTTCACGGCCGCACGTTATTCACCGTCAGCGTCGGCGGTCAGCCGAAGTATTCCGATGGTTTCGGGCCGAAAATTCAAGGCATTAGCCATGTGCCGTTTAATGATTTGGCGGCGCTGAAAGCGGCGATCTCGGACAAGACCTGCGCCGTGGTGCTGGAGCCGATTCAAGGCGAGGGCGGTGTGTTGCCGGCCGAGCAGGCTTACCTGGAAGGTGCCCGTGAACTTTGCAATCAGCACAGCGCGCTACTGATCTTCGATGAAGTACAAACCGGCATGGGCCGCAGCGGCGAGCTGTTTGCCTATATGCACTACGGCGTGACGCCGGACATTCTCTCCAGCGCCAAGAGCCTGGGCGGCGGCTTCCCGATTGGCGCCATGCTGACCACCGAAGTGCTGGCCAAGCACCTCGCGGTCGGCACCCATGGCACCACCTACGGCGGTAATCCGCTGGCGTGCGCGGTGGGCGAGGCGGTGATGGATGTGGTCAACACCCCAGAAGTGCTGGCCGGCGTCAAAGCCAAGGCCGCTCGCTTTAAAACTAAGCTTGCGCACATTGGCCAGCAGTACGGCGTGTTCAGCGAAGTGCGTGGCTTGGGCCTGTTGATCGGCTGCGTGCTCAGCGATGCCTGGAAGGGCAAAGCCAAGACCGTGCTGGATGCCGCCGCCGCGGAAGGTTTGTTGGTGTTACAGGCCAGCCCGGACGTGGTGCGCTTTGCCCCGAGCTTGGTGGTTGAAGATGCCGATATCGACGAAGGCTTGGCGCGTTTTGAGCGGGCCGTGGCCAAGTTGACTCAGGCTTAAGTGTTGTTGATCGGTGCAGCCAAGCTGCGCCGCTCGGTCATTGAGGATCAATGACGACGATTTTCACGGATGAACGATCTCTGTGTGTGCCGTGACTTTTGTCATGGTTTTCTCCGGGTTTGGCTTGTTGCTGACCTCGGAGTTTTTATTAAAAGCAAAGGAGTGACCCCATGCTGATCATGCGCCCTGCGCAAATGGCCGACCTGTCCGAAGTGCAGCGTTTAGCTGCGGACAGCCCGGTCGGGGTCACTTCCTTGCCGGATGATGCGGACTGCCTGCGCGATAAAATCGCCGCCTCCGAGGCCTCGTTTTCGGCAGAAGTGAGCTTCAACGGTGAAGAAAGTTATTTCTTCGTGCTTGAAGATACCGAGGCCGGGCGCCTGGTGGGCTGCTCGGCGATAGTCGCCTCGGCGGGTTACTCCGACCCGTTTTACAGCTTTCGCAATGAAACCTTCGTGCACGCTTCGCGCTCCTTGTCGATCCACAACAAAATTCACGCGTTGTCGCTGTGCCACGACCTGACCGGCAATAGTCTGCTGACCAGTTTTTACATCGAGCCGGAGTTAGTGCGCTCGGCGGCGGCCGAGTTGAACTCGCGTGCGCGCTTGTTGTTTGTCGGCAGCCACCCGGAGCGCTTCGCCGAGGCGATGGTGGTGGAAATCGTCGGCCAGAGTGATGAGCACGGCGACTCGCCATTTTGGGATGCGGTGGGGCGCAACTTCTTCGACATGAGTTACACCACCGCCGAGCGCTTGAGCAGCCTGAAAAGCCGCACCTTCTTGGCCGAGCTGATGCCGCACTACCCAATCTACGTGCCACTGCTGCCAGACGCCGCGCAAGAGGCCATGGGCCAAGTGCATCCGCGCGCGCAAATCACCTTCGACATCCTTATGCGCGAGGGTTTCGAGACCGAGCACTACATCGATATTTTCGACGGCGGTCCGACCCTGCATGCGCGCACCTCGGGCATCCGCTCGATCGCCCAGAGCCGCGTGGTGCCGGTGCGTATCGGTACGCCGGAGCTGGGCGGGCGCAGCTACCTGATCGCCAACGGCCAGTTGCAAGATTTCCGTGCCGTGGTCGCCGAGCTGGATTGGGTGCCCGGCAAACCGCTGACCCTGAGCCTAGCAACGGCCGAGGCATTGGGTGTGGGTGAAGGTTCTAGTGTTCGTTTAGTCGCGGTTTAAACATAAGCGGCAAGCTGCAAGCCACAAGCGGTCTGCCTGGATGCATTTTACTTATAGCTTGCCGCTTGAAGCTTGCAGCTCTCCGGAGAATTTATGATCGTTCGCCCCGTACGCAGTGCCGATTTACCGGCCTTGATGCAATTGGCCCTGAGTACCGGTGCCGGTCTCACCACCTTGCCGGCTAATGAGGAGCGCCTCGCGCATCGGGTTGGCTGGGCCGAGAAAGCCTTTGCCGGCACGGCCGAACGGGCCGATGCAGACTATCTATTTGTGCTCGAAGATGATGACGGCAAGGTGGTCGGTATCTCCGCCATCGCCGGTGCGGTGGGTAAGCGTGAGCCTTGGTACAACTACCGGCTGGGGCTGTCGGTAAGCTCCTCGCAAGAGCTGAATATTCACCGGGAAATTCCCACTCTGTTTCTGGCCAACGACCTGACCGGTAACTCCGAGTTGTGCTCGTTGTTTTTGCAGGCTGGGCAACGCACTGGCACCAATGGCCGGCTATTGTCCAAGGCGCGGTTTTTGTTTATCGCCGAATTTCCGCAGTTGTTTGGTGACAAGGTGATTGCCGAAATGCGCGGCATGTCGGACTCCACCGGCCGTTCGCCGTTTTGGGAGAGCCTAGGTCGGCATTTTTTCAAGATGGAGTTCTCCCGCGCCGATTATTTAACCGGGGTTGGTAACAAAGCCTTTATTGCCGAGTTAATGCCCAAGTTTCCGCTCTACACCTGCTTCTTGGCTGAGGAAGCGCGCGCCACTATTGGTCGCGTGCACCCCGACACTGAGCCGGCCTTGGCGATGCTTAAGGGCGAAGGCTTTAGCTATCAGGGCTACGTGGATATCTTCGATGCGGGTCCTGCGATTGAGTGTGAAACGGCAAAAATCCGCGCGGTGCATGACAGCCAAACATTGATTTTGGCGATTGGTACGCCGGGGGATGATGCCACCAGCTTCCTCATTCATAACCGCAAACTGGCCGATTGCCGCATCACCACGGCACCTGCACGCATGGCCGCCGGCACGCTGGTGGTGGATGCCTTAACCGCCAAGCGCTTGCAGTTAACCGCCGGTGCGCAAGTGCGTGCCGTGCCACTGTCGGCCCGTGCGCCGTTTAAGCAGGAGCAACATTGATGAGCACGCATTTTATTGCTGGTTTCTGGCAGGAAGGTTTGGCGGCCAGCTTTGAATCATTAAATCCGGTTAGTCAGGCCGTGGTCTGGACTGGCCGGGCGGCAACTCCGACCCAAGTCGCGGCGGCGGTGGCCGCCGCACGGTCGGCATTTCCGGCATGGGCGCAGCGTTCGCTGGATGAGCGAATTGTTGTGTTAGAAGCCTTCGCCAACAGTCTGAAAGCGCATGCCGATGAACTGGCCCGGTGCATTGGTGAGGAAACCGGCAAGCCGCTCTGGGAGTCGGCCACCGAAGTCACGACTATGGTTAATAAGGTGGCTATTTCGATTCAGAGCTATCGCGAACGCACCGGCGAGAAGAGTGGCCCGCTGGCCGATGCCACGGCCGTGCTGCGGCACAAACCGCATGGCGTGGTGGCGGTATTCGGCCCCTATAACTTCCCCGGCCATTTGCCCAATGGCCATATAGTCCCGGCCTTGCTGGCCGGCAATGCGGTGGTGTTTAAACCCAGCGAGCTGACCCCGAAAGTCGCCGAACTGACGGTTAAGTGCTGGATCGAAGCCGGCTTGCCGGCTGGCGTGCTTAATCTGCTTCAAGGCGCGCGAGAAACCGGCGTGGCGCTGGCCGGCGATGCCGGTATCGATGGTTTGTTTTTCACCGGTTCCAGTGGCACGGGCAATCTGCTGCATAAACAATTTGCCGGGCGCCCGGATAAAATTCTGGCGTTAGAAATGGGCGGCAATAATCCGCTGGTGGTCGAGCAGGTCGCCGATCTTGATGCCGCGGTGTACACCATCATTCAGTCGGCCTTTATCAGCGCGGGCCAGCGTTGCACCTGTGCTCGACGTTTGCTGGTACCAGAAGGCGCGTGGGGCGATCGCTTGCTGGCGCGTTTGGTGGCGGTGACGGCGACTATTCAAGTTGGCGCTTTCGATCAACAGCCCGCACCTTTTATGGGCTCGGTGATTTCCTTAGGTGCAGCCGAGCATCTGCTCAGCGCTCAGCAGCAATTGTTGGCCAAGGGCGCCACTGCCTTGCTGGTCATGACTCAGCTGCAGGCGACGGCCGCCTTGCTCACGCCAGGGATTATTGATGTGACGGCGGTGAGTAATCGCTCGGATGAAGAGTTCTTCGGCCCGCTACTGCAGGTGATTCGCTACCGCGACTTTGACGCCGCTATTACCGAGGCCAATGCCACCCAATTTGGTTTAGCTGCCGGGTTGTTGTCCGATTCTGCCGAGCGCTATCAGCAGTTCTGGCTGCACAGCCGGGCCGGCATCGTTAACTGGAACAAGCAACTGACTGGCGCCGCGAGCAGTGCGCCCTTTGGCGGGGTTGGCGCTTCGGGTAATCATCGCGCCAGTGCCTATTACGCGGCCGATTACTGCGCTTATCCGGTGGCCTCGTTGGAATGTGCCACCCTAAGCCTGCCTGCCACCCTGACGCCGGGAGTATCGCTGTGAGCAAGTCGTTTGAGCTGCCTGCTTGTGAAATGAATTTCGACGGTTTGGTCGGGCCGACCCATAACTACGGTGGGTTGTCGTACGGTAACGTGGCCTCGCAGAGCAACAGCCAGCAGGGCTCCAATCCGAAAGAGGCCGCCAAACAAGGCCTGGCGAAGATGAAAGCGCTGATGGAAATGGGCTTTCAACAGGGCGTGTTGGCCCCTCAGGAACGCCCCGATGTGGCCTCGCTGCGCAGTTTGGGTTTTACCGGCACAGACGCACAGGTGATCGCCAAGGCGGCCAAAGAGGCAATGCCGCTGTTGGCCGCCTGTAGCTCGGCCTCTAGTATGTGGACGGCCAACGCCTGCACCGTCAGCCCGAGCGCCGACACTGAGGATGGTCGGGTGCATTTCACCGCCGCCAACCTCAATTGCAAATTTCATCGCTCCATCGAACACCCGACCACCAGCCGGGTATTGGCGGCGATGTTCAATAACACCGAGCACTTTGCCCATCACGCGGCGCTGCCTGCGGTCAGCCAATTTGGTGATGAGGGCGCGGCCAATCACACCCGTTTTTGCAAAAGCTATGGCGATGCTGGGGTAGAGTTTTTTGTGTTTGGGCGCAGCGCCTTTGACAGCCGTTTTCCTGCGCCGCAGCGTTACCCAGCACGGCAAACCCTTGAGGCCAGCCAAGCCGTGGCGCGCTTGCATGGTTTGAGTGAGGCGGGCGTGGTGTATGCCCAGCAGAACCCAGCGGTGATCGATCAGGGCGTGTTTCATAACGATGTAATCGCGGTCGGCAACGGCGAGGTGATGTTCCATCACCAAGATGCTTTTTTGCACAGCGAGCAAGTGCTGGGCGAGCTGGGCGCCAAGCTGGCGGCCCGTGGTGGCCAGCTCAACGCCATCTGCGTGCCACGCGAACAGGTCACGGTTGAGGATGCTGTGAAATCCTATCTGTTTAACAGTCAGTTGCTGAGTCGCGCCGATGGCAGCATGTTGCTGATAGTGCCGGAGGAGTGCCGCAATAACCCGCGGGTGTGGAGTTATCTGCAGCAGTTCACCGCCAGTAACGGCGCGATTGCGCAGGTGCAGGTGTTTGACCTCAAGCAAAGTATGCAGAACGGCGGCGGGCCGGCCTGTTTGCGCTTGCGCGTGGCGCTTAACCAAGCGGAATTAGCGGCGGTCAATCCGGGCGTGGTAATGACGCCCGAGCTGTACGTCACACTGAATGCTTGGGTCGACAAACATTACCGAGATCGTTTAGTGGACGCCGACTTGGCTGACCCACAATTGCTCAATGAATGCCGCACGGCCTTGGATCAGTTGAGCCAAATCCTTAAACTAGGCTCGGTCTACCCTTTTCAATTAAATTGAGTCGCCACGGCTGAGCCTGTTGGGCTGTCCGAGCGACTCATCTGGAGTTTTTATGAACGATGCCCTGCAACTGATTTTAGAAGACACCGATGGCACTCAGCTGGAAACCTCCTGCACGCGTTTGGCGGTTATTTGGCAAGGTAAAGAGCTGTGGATTCAGCCGGCAGGCAATGGCCAGTTGCTGATCGGCGTGGATGTTGAAGAGGGCGACGCAGAATACGCTAATCTATTAATGCGACCGCTGGCTACCAACTTGGTCAGCTTGCAGTTAGAAATGGAGCCCGCAGAGGCTGGCGATGAAGGGCATGTACACGGTCCAGATTGCCATCACGACCACTGAGTGATGGTTTAACCACGAGGAATACCAATGCTCGCGCTGGGTAGGTTGCTTGAACTGACTCTGGCCGGCCGCGAGCCGACCGAAAAAATCCAGCTGACCCAAGCCGGCGCTCGCCTGCATTGGTTGGCTGAGGGCGTGCTGGTTGTGACGCCGGCAAGTGGTGACGATAACGGCTCAGACTTGCTGTTGTCGGCGGCCATTCATGGCAACGAAACCGCTCCGATAGAACTTCTCGATCGTTTGTTGCAAGGCATCGCCGCCGGCCATTTGCGGCCTCGTGCGCGCCTGCTGCTGATACTCGGTAATCCACCGGCGATGCGCCGTGGCGAGCGTTATATCGATCAAGATATCAATCGCCTGTTCAATGGCCGGCATGCCGATGCCAGTGGTTACGAAGCCTTACGCGCCTGCGAGCTGGAACGCTTGGCGGCGAATTTCTTTAGTTTGCCGGGCCGTAACCGTTTGCATTACGACATGCACACGGCTATTCGTGGCTCGCAAATCGAGCAGTTTGCGCTCTATCCCTATAGCCCTGAACGCAGCCACTCGGCCCATGAGTTAGCGCGTCTACAAGCGGCTGGGATTAGCGCGGTACTTCTGCAAAACAAAGTTGGCATCACTTTTAGCTCTTATACCTATGCGTGTTTAGATGTTGAGGCGTTTACCCTCGAGTTGGGTAAGGCGCAACCGTTTGGGCAAAACCAAGGGGTCGATCTGCGGCGTTTAGAGCAACATCTGCAACAGTTGATTGAGGGCGCCGAAGCACCCTTGGCGAGCCTTGAGTTAGATCAATTGCAGCTGTTTAGCGTGGCTCGCGAGGTGATCAAGCACAGCGACGCATTTCGCTTATACCTGCCAGCCGATGTGGAAAACTTTAGTGAGCTGCCAGTGGGTTACCTGCTAGCCGAAGATATTGCCGGCACGCGCTGGGTCATCGAAGAGCCGGGGGCACGGATTATCTTCCCTAATCCCAAGGTCAAAAACGGCCTGCGCGCCGGACTTTTAGTGATTCCAGTCAGCAGCAATGGAATTAGCGCCGTGTAAACACGCGATTCTCTGCATAAAAGGTTATCCCCGGGGCCTGCGCTCTATATAATGCGGGCCTTTGCCGGCATTTTGTGGCCGCAGTATCCGTGGAAGAAT
>JAIETJ010000120.1 GCA_019745275.1 Pseudomonadaceae bacterium
GCCGGTGTCTCGGTTCCCGGCGGCTTTGCCACCACCGCTCAGGCGTATCGTGATTTTCTCGAGCTCAGTGGCTTGAATGATCAAATCCATGCGGCGCTGGATGCCTTGGATGTCGATGACATTAATGCGCTGACGAAAACCGGTGCGCAAATCCGCAAGTGGGTCATGGAAGCTGAATTTCCTGAGCGTTTGAACAGCGAGATTCGCAGCGCGTTTGCCGAAATGTCTGCCGGCAACCCGAATATGGCCGTGGCGGTACGCTCCTCGGCGACCGCCGAAGACTTGCCCGACGCCTCCTTTGCTGGCCAGCAAGAAACCTTTTTGAATATCTGCGGCGTCGACAACGTGATCAGCGCAGCCAAAGAGGTTTTCGCCTCGCTGTTTAACGATCGCGCTATTGCCTATCGCGTGCACCAAGGTTTTGACCACAAGTTGGTCGCTTTGTCGGCTGGTGTACAGCGCATGGTGCGTTCGGAAACCGGTACCGCCGGGGTATTGTTTACCCTGGATACCGAGTCGGGCTTTCGCGATGTGGTGTTTATCACCGGCGCTTATGGCTTGGGCGAAACCGTGGTGCAGGGCGCGGTTAACCCCGACGAATTTTATGTGCACAAACAAACCCTAGAAGCCGGCCGGCCGGCCATTTTGCGGCGCAATTTGGGCAGCAAAGCGATCAAGATGGTTTATGGCGATGAAGCCAAAGCCGGTAAGTCGGTCAAGGTCGTGGATGTTGCGCTTGCTGAGCGTGCGCGTTTTTGTTTAAGCGATGCGGAGGTCACTGAGTTGGCCACGCAGGCGCTGATCATAGAGAAGCACTACGACCGGCCGATGGACATCGAGTGGGCCAAAGATGGCGATGACGGCAAGCTGTACATCGTTCAAGCGCGCCCGGAAACCGTTAAAAGCCGCACCAACATTAACGTGATGGAGCGCTACCTGCTGAAAGAGAAAGGCACGGTCTTGGTTGAAGGCCGCGCCATTGGTCAGCGTATTGGTGCCGGCAAAGTGCGGGTGATCCACGACGTGTCCGAGATGGATAAAGTCCAGCCGGGCGACGTGCTGGTCTCGGACATGACCGACCCCGATTGGGAGCCGGTAATGAAACGTGCCAGCGCCATCGTTACTAATCGCGGCGGGCGTACCTGTCACGCGGCAATTATCGCCCGTGAACTAGGCATTCCGGCGGTGGTTGGCTGCGGCAACGCCACCCATGTGTTGCAAGACGGCCAAGGCGTGACCGTGTCCTGCGCCGAGGGTGACACCGGGTTTATCTTCGAAGGCGAGTTGGGTTTTGATATTCGCAAGAACTCGGTTGATTCAATGCCGGAGTTGCCGTTCAAAATCATGATGAATGTCGGTAACCCAGATCGCGCTTTCGATTTCGCCCAGTTGCCGAACGAGGGCGTGGGTCTGGCTCGTCTGGAGTTCATCATCAATCGCATGATCGGTGTGCATCCCAAAGCACTACTGAATTTCGCCAGTTTGCCTGTTGAGATCAAAGACAGCGTTGAGAAGCGTATCGCAGGCTATGCCGACCCTGTGGGCTTCTATGTCGAGAAACTGGTCGAGGGCATTAGTACCTTGGCTGCCGCGTTTTGGCCGAAGAAGGTGATTGTGCGGCTGTCGGACTTTAAGTCCAACGAGTACGCCAACCTGATCGGCGGCAAGTTGTATGAGCCTGAAGAAGAAAACCCGATGCTGGGGTTCCGTGGCGCTTCGCGTTATATCAGCGAGTCGTTCCGCGATTGTTTTGAGTTGGAATGCCGCGCCCTGAAGAAAGTCCGCAATGAGATGGGCCTGACTAACGTTGAAATCATGGTGCCGTTCGTGCGCACCTTGGGCGAGGCCAGTCAGGTGGTTGATTTGCTGGCTAGCAATGGTTTGTCGCGCGGCGAAAACGGCTTGCGCGTGATTATGATGTGCGAGCTGCCCTCTAACGCGATTCTGGCCGATGAGTTCCTTGAGTTCTTCGACGGCTTCTCGATTGGCTCCAACGACTTGACTCAGTTAACCCTGGGTCTGGATCGCGACTCGGGGATCATTGCGCACCTGTTTGATGAGCGTAATCCGGCGGTTAAAAAGCTGCTGTCGAACGCCATTCAGGCGTGTCGTAAGGCCAATAAATACATTGGTATCTGTGGTCAAGGTCCGTCGGATCACCCTGATTTGGCTAAGTGGCTGATGGAGCAGGGGATTGAAAGCGTTTCCTTGAACCCAGACTCCGTGCTCGATACTTGGTTATTCTTGGCCGAAAGCCAGGCGTAATCGTTTTACTTAATAAAAGGGCGGGGCTCAGCTTGGCTGTTCCCCGTCCTTTTTATGTCAGAAGCATTATGCAAAGCAGCAGTGAACTTTTCCCCGTGGCGCTGATGAGCGCTGAGTTTCGCAATGATCTGACCGAGGACGTCTACCGCCTAAAGCCGGGCAATAGCCCTGACGGTACGGTTGAGCTGGCTCTGACCCGTTTGGGGCGGTCCGGTTATGAAGGTGCGCGCGGTGTGCCGGTAATTCTGTTGCACGGCAGTTTTTCCAATCGGCGCTTTTGGTACTCACCCAAAGCCATTGGCTTGGGCGCGCATTTGGCTCGCGGCGGTTTTGATGTGTGGATTGCCGAGATGCGCGGGCATGGCTTGTCGCCGCGCAATCAACAGTACAAAGGCAATCGCGTCAGCGACTATGCGCGCTATGACTTACCCGCCATTGGTGCTTTTGTCCGCGAGCAAGCTGGCCAAGCCGCGCATTGGATCGGTCATTCGCTCGGCGGTACAACCTTAACTGCGGCACTTGGCGGGCAGTATTTGGATGAACAGCACGTGGCCTCGGTGGCGTTGTTTGGCAGCCAAGTCAGCCGGGTCTACTGGCCGTTAAAAGTGCCTCCGGTGGAGTGGGGTGGGCGCATATTGCTTAAGCGTTTTGCGCATATTTCCGGCTCGCGACTTAAGCGCGGCCCCGAAGACGAGCCGATCGGGCTGGTGCTGGAGAGCATGCGTTGGCATGGGCTATTTGGCCGCTTTGGCGACAAGCAGAGCGATTGGTGGGCCGGCTTGGCAGCGGTTAAGGTGCCGGTGCTGGCGGTGAGTGCCGAAGGGGATTTTCAAGATCCGCCGTGGGCCTGTCATAAACTGCTCAAGCAGTTTGGCTCGGCCACCCGGGAATACCTGTGTTTAGGGAGTAAAAGCGGTTTTGCTGACAACTTTGGCCACGTCGAAATGCTTGTCAGTAAACCGGCGCAGCGTGACGTCTGGCCATTGGTTGAGCATTGGCTGCTCAACCAATCTTTACCTGCGGCGTTGCAGATGGCACTTGAGCCAAACTAAATTTGCTGTTTTTGTGTGGTTTTCCACGGCCACCGAATAGATTTGCTATTTCATTTTTCAAAGGAGTTTTGTTATGCATTATGTAACCCCAGATTTGTGCGATGCCTATCCTGAATTAGTGCAAGTCGTAGAGCCAATGTTCAGCAACTTTGGCGGTCGCGATTCCTTTGGCGGCGAAATCGTCACCATCAAATGTTTCGAAGATAACTCCTTGGTTAAAGATCAAGTTGACCTCGATGGTAAAGGCAAAGTTCTAGTGGTTGATGGCGGTGGCTCGCTGCGCCGTGCCCTGCTCGGCGATATGCTGGCCGAGAAGGCCGCTAAGAATGGCTGGGAAGGTTTGGTTGTATATGGCTGCATCCGCGATGTCGATGTGATCGCGCAGACCCATTTAGGTGTGCAGGCGCTGGCCAGTCACCCGATGAAAACCGACAAGCGCGGCATTGGTGATCTCAACGTGGCTGTGACCTTTGGCGGCGTAACATTCCGTCCGGGTGAGTATGTGTATGCCGACAACAACGGCATTATCATCTCGCCGCAAGCGTTGAAGATGCCGGCTTAAGGCTGCCTAGCCTTTGCGCGCAGGTCTATGCGACCGACTAGGCGCAGCCAGTGCGCTTAGTCCAGCCTTGGAATGTTAATGCACAACGATGAAAGTGTTACCGGCGGTTTGGTTCAAGGTTTTGTTCTCGATGGGCGGGGTGGTGCGCGCGAGTTGGACCACGAGGCGCTTGAGCAGTTGGTTTTGCTGCCTAATGAAAGCCTTTGGCTGCACTGGGATCGCAGCCATCCGCAGGCTCAAGAGTGGTTGCGCAACAATAGCGGGCTAAGTGAGTTCAGTTGCGATTTGTTGCTGGAAGAGAACACTCGGCCGCGCTTATTGAGTTTGCCCAACGATGAAATGCTGCTGTTCCTGCGTGGAGTTAACTTAAATCCCGGGGCTGAGCCTGAAGACATGGTGTCGATACGCATTTTTGCCGATGCCCGTCGCGTTATTTCTATGCGTTTGCGGCCTTTGCGCGCTGTCAGCGATGTGGTCGAGAATTTTGCTCGAGGCTGCGGTCCGCAAAATGCCTCCGAGCTGATTCTGGCCCTAGCCAGCCAGCTCACCAGTAAGGTCGAAGCCTTGGTGGTGACCTTGACTGAGCCTGTGGATGTTGAAGAGGAGCGCATTGATGCGGATGATCGCTATGTGCCAGATCACGCGCAGTTGCAGCAAATTCGTCGCCGTTCTGCCAGTTTACGACGCTTTCTAGCACCGCAGCGTGATATCTACGCGCAATTGGCGGGTAGTAAGCGCTCATGGTTCGATGCCGACGCGTGCGGTTACTGGAATGAGTTAAACAACCATCTAACCCGGTATCTCGAAGAGCTTGAGCTTATTCGCGAGCGTGTGGCGCTGATTCTTGAGTCTGAACACCGGCGTATGTCCGAGCAGATGAACCGCACTATGTATCGCTTCGGCATCATCACTGGTTTTTTTCTGCCGCTGAGTTTTTTAACCGGATTACTGGGGATCAACGTCGGCGGCATTCCCGGCGCTGATATTCCCTATGCCTTTATCTTGGTGTGCGCACTCATGGGCGCGTTGACGTTCGGTCAGTGGTGGCTGTTTCGCCGTTTGCGCTGGTTGTGACGTGACTTTGCGTGAAGCCCGTGCGTCTAGCCAAAATGAACCCCGAGGTGCGTATGCACGATCCATTTGAACAATCGCTGCGCGAATTACTCAATAGCGCGCCCGCTGACCATGATGACGATGCCTGTTTGGGGCGCGTACTAAAAACCGCTAATCGGCAAATTGGTGCTGGAGAAATGTTCAGCCTGATTGGTCATTGGTTCGGTGCCAGCATGTTGGCCGTCAGTAAAGGTTCACCTCATTTATCGCCGGTTTCTCGGCGGACATCTTCCCGCGGCACGACCAAAAAGGCTGATTAATTATGCAATTTGATCCGGTAACCCAAGGCTTGGTGGGTTCTATGGCTGCCGTTTGGGCAAAGGTGGCGGTGTTTATTCCCAATCTGATCGTGGCTATGGTTCTGGTTTTGCTCGGCTTTGTGCTGGCTAAACTGCTCGATACTTTGCTGTCCAAGGTGTTGGCTAAAATTGGCCTCGATCGCCTGATGGCCGGCACCGGGCTAACCAAGTTGCTGGCGCGGGTGGGCATTCAGGTGCCCGTTTCGACCTTGATCGGTAAGATTATTTATTGGTTTGTGCTGTTGGTGTTTGTGGTTTCAGCGGTAGACGAGCTTGGACTTGAGCGCGTTTCGGCAACCTTAGACGTGCTGGCTCTGTATGTACCGAAAGTATTCGGTGCGGCGCTTATTTTGTTAGCCGGTGTTTTGGGTGCGCAGCTCCTGAGCGGCCTAGTCCGCGGGGCTGCGGAAGGTGTCGGTCTTGAATATGCCGATGGTCTGGCGCGGATTGCCCAGTGGCTGATTATTGTTATTAGCCTGTCTGTGGCTATCGGTCAGCTGGAGGTGAAAACCGAGTTGCTCAATAACGTTATCGCCATTGTGCTAATTTCGGTTGGTGCCGCCGTGGCGTTAGCGCTGGGTTTGGGCAGCCGGCAGATCGCCGGGCAGATTTTGGCTGGTATCTATGTGCGTGAACTTTACCAAGTTGGACAGCAAATCCAGGTGGGCGAGGTCGAAGGGCAGATCGAAGAAATTGGCACAGTAAAAACCATCGTCTTGACTGAGTCGGGCGAATTGGTTTCGCTGGCTAATCGAGTCTTGCTTGAGCAGCGTGTCAGCAGTCGCTAATACGCCAAACCCTGCTAATGTATGCCACTAATCCAATCCTTTGGGGTATGGGTTGTGGCGGTTTTGACCTGACTGTCGGCCCATTTTGTTTTGAATAAAACTCAAACGCTATCCTCGCGTTACGACCCCCGCGAACTCTCCGATGAGGAGCTAGTGGCGCGGGCAAACGTCGAGCTATTGCATGTCACGCGCGCCTACGAAGAGTTGATGCGTCGTTATCAGCGCACACTGTTTAATGTGTGTGCCCGCTATCTGGGTAGCGAGCGCGATGCTGATGATGTTTGCCAAGAAGTCATGCTCAAAGTGTTATATGGCCTGAAGAATTTTGAAGGTAAATCAAAGTTCAAAACATGGCTATATAGCATCACTTATAACGAGTGCATTACCCAGTATCGCAAGGAGCGTCGCAAGCGTCGCTTGCTCGATGCGTTAAGCCTTGATCCGCAGGAAGAAGCCGTCGAAGAAAAGCCTGTGAAAGTTGAAGGTGGGGGAGGCCTTGATCGTTGGTTGGTGCATGTCAACCCCATCGATCGTGAAATTCTGGTGCTACGATTTGTCGCAGAGCTAGAGTTTCAAGAGATCGCCGACATCATGCACATGGGGCTGAGCGCTACTAAAATGCGCTACAAGAGGGCTCTAGACCGCTTGCGAGAGAAGTTTGGTGATGCATCAGACGTTTAGTTAGATAAAAAGTTCCCTGATTTGCTGCGTGTCTGTGTAAAATACTCCGCTAAGTTGTACGTGATTATCGTGCGACTGTTTTTGAAATATCACCACGATAGGAATTTACGGATGAAATTAAAAAATACTCTAGGTCTGGTTATTGCCAGCTTGGTTGCCGCCACTTCCATCAATGCTATGGCCCAAGGCCAAGGCGCTGTTGAAGCCGATGCTTTCGCTAAGTATTACGCTCCTGATAGCGGCCGCGACATTGGTAATCACGGCAACTTGCTGGGCGGCTCGCTCGGTTACTTCCTGACTGACGACGTTCAGCTGGCTCTGTCCTACGGTGAGTATCACGACATTCGTGGTGAAGAAAGCGGCAAAAACATCAAGGGTAGCCTGACTTCTCTTGACGCCGTTTACAACTTCAGCACTCCAGGTGTTGGTCTGCGTCCGTACGTTTCTGCTGGCTTTGCTCACCAGAGCATTGGTCAAGATGCTACCGGTGGCCGCGATCGCAGCACCATCGCTAACATCGGTACTGGTGTGAAGTACTACTTCACCGAGAACGTGTTCGCCAAGGCTAGCTTGGATGGCATGCACAACATCGACTCCGGCAACAGCGACTACATGGCTGGTCTGGGTCTGGGCGTTAACTTCGGTGGCGGCACTAAGCCGGCTCCAGTTGCTCCAGTTGCTGAAGTTTGCACTGATAGCGACAACGACGGTGTTTGCGACGCTGACGACAAGTGCCCAGGCACTGAAGCCAACGCCACTGTTGATGCAACCGGTTGTGTAGTGGTTGCTGAAGCTGTTCGCGTTGAACTGAACGTTAAGTTCGATTTCGACAAGGCTGTAGTTAAGCAAGACAGCTATGGCGACATCAAGAACTTGGCCGATTTCATGAAGCAGTACCCAAGCACCAGCACCACTGTTGAAGGTCACACTGACTCTGTGGGCTCTGACGCTTACAACCAAGGCCTGTCGGCTCGCCGCGCTAACGCTGTTCGTGCCGTACTGGTTAACGAATACGGTGTAGCTGGTGATCGTGTTAACGCTGTTGGTAACGGTGAAGCTAATCCGGTTGCTGATAACGCCACTGAAGCTGGCCGCGCGGTTAACCGTCGCGTAGAAGCTGCAGTTGAATCTGCACAGTAATTTACTGTGTAAACACAAGCTCAGTTAAATGAGCTTGTGACAAAGAAAAGCCCGGCCTAGGCCGGGCTTTTCTTTGTCTATAAAAAACCCGGCATACGCCGGGCAAAGTACATCTTCGCAGGAGCGAAGCGGTTAGGCCGTTTGGGCCAAAGCGGCGGCTTGGCTGCCAGCGGCAACCTCGCCAATAACTAAAATGGCTGGGCTTTTAAGCTGAAACTCGATGGCGTCGAGTTGCATGCCTGATAAGTTGCTGCGGCACTCGCGCTGGTTGGGCAATGAAGCGTTTTCGATCATGGCCACCGGCATATCGCTGCGCATACCACCAGCCAGCAAGCTGTCCTGGATCTCGCTGAGTTTGGCCACACCCATGTACACCACTAGCGTGGTGCCACCTTGGGCCAATGCTGCCCAGTTTAGCGTGCTGTCATCTTGGGTGTGGGCAGTCACCAGCGTCACGCCACGGCTGACGCCGCGCAGGGTTAGTGGAATGCCACAATTGGTGGCTCCGGCCAAACCTGCAGTAATGCCGTTAACCATTTCTACTTCGATGCCGAACTGCTGGAGCCAATCCGCTTCTTCGCTGCCACGACCAAAGATGCACGGGTCGCCACCCTTCAGGCGCACCACACATTTACCTTGGCGCGAATAGCGCAGCAGTAAACGATGAATAAAGGCCTGTGGGGTTGAGCGGCAGCCGCCCCGTTTGCCGACCGAGATCACTCGGGCATTCGGGCAGTGCTCAAGCACGGCGGGGTTGACCAAGTCGTCGATCATGACAATTTGCGCGTGTTGCAAGGCGCGCACGGCTTTTAGGGTGAGTAACTCGGGATCACCGGGACCTGCGCCTACCAACCAGACTTTTCCGTTCATTTGCTTACCTTCACAGCGGTACAGGTGCTTGCGTGACTGGATTGCTCAGCAAGCGTTTAATTTCGGGGACGCAGGAGCCGCATTGGCTGCCGCAACCAAGCTCTTGCTTGAGACCGTTGAGGTCTAGGCCGCGACCTATGCCAGCGCAGATTGCCGCACTGCTGACGTTCATGCAGGTGCACAGGGTTTTACTGCTGGCGGCGCCGCTATTGCCGGGCGGAGTGCTGAGTGGGGCCAGTAGCCAGCGGCGTAACTCGTCATCGGCGCGACCTTCGCTCCACAGGCTTTTCAGCCATTCGCGGGCTGCGGTCTCGCCAGCTAAGCGAACGGCGGTAATGCGTCCGCCTTCGATGCGCACGCGTTTGCCTACGGCTTTGCGCGGGTCGTCGTAGGCCATGATAGGCCCTTCGTCCAAGCCCAATAGCTGGTCGATCTGGGCCAATAACTGCGGGTCTGGAGCGCTTGCGGCGGCCGCACGGATTAGTAGCGCCGGACGTTCACGACCCGTTAAGCCAAGGCTGGCATAGGCAAACCCCTCGCACAGTGGACGCAGGGCGCTAAGGCGGTTTTGCACATCGCCCTCAACCAAGGCAAACAGCTGCCACGGCAGATCAATTTTGCTCACCTCGACGCTGGCGTGTTTGAGTTCTGGTTGCTTGGACAGCGGGTCAAATACCGGATTAGTCAGCACGTTGGTGCCGCGTCCCTTGAGGAAGCGGTCGCCCCAGTGCATCGGCAAAAACGCGTGGCCAGAGCGCACGCTGTCATCGCTTTGTACCGGCAATACCAAACTGCCGCGTTTGCTTTTAAGTGTGACTAATTGCCCATCGAGCAGGCGCCGGCGCCGCATCTCGTCGGGGTGTAGACTCAGCAGCGCTTCTTCGACATGGCCAAATAAACGGGCTGCGGTACCGGTGCGGCTCATGCCGTGCCATTGATCGCGCAAGCGTCCGGTGTTTAGGGTGAGGGTGAAGCGGGCATCGCGACTCTCACTCGGCGGTCGATACGGATCGGCAATAAATTGGCCGCGTCCGGAAGCTGTTGCAAACTGCGCATCGGTATACAGGCGTGGGGTACCGCTTTGTGTCGCGGCTAGGAACGGCCATTGTTGCGGGCCTTGTTGGTCCAAAATGGCATAACTGAGCGCAGCTATATCTAGGTCGCGCTGAGCGGTTAGGCCTTTATATTCATCGAACAGCGCTTGCGGGCTGTCGAAGCCAAACAAGCTTGGCCGTTCTGGGTGTAGGCGCCGCTCTAAGCGACGGGCAAAGTCGACGGTAATAGCCCAGTCTGCGCGCGCCTCGCCGGGTGCCGGAATGGCGGCTTGAATGTGGTTAATGCGCCGCTCGGAGTTGGTTAGCGTGCCTTCTTTCTCGCCCCAGCTACTGGCCGGTAATAACAAGTCAGCGTAATGACAGGTTTCGGTGCTGTTAAAGGCTTCTTGCACCACTACAAACGGGCAGAGCGCTAGCGCTTGATGGATTTTATTTTGGTCCGGCATCGATTGCGCCGGATTGGTGCAGGCTATCCACAGCGCCTTGATACGTCCGTCGCCGACCGCCTCAAACAGTTCTATGGCCGTCAGGCCGGTGCTCGCCGGTAAAGGCTCAATGCCCCAGTAAGCGCCGACGTCAGCACGGTGTTGGGCGTTGCTAACAACACGGTGGCCGGGTAACAAACTGGCGAGACTGCCGGTTTCTCGACCGCCCATGGCGTTCGGTTGACCTGTCAGGGAGAACGGGCCAGTGCCAGCTCGACCAATTTGCCCAGTGGCCAAGTGCAGATTGATCAGCGCGCTGTTCTTAGCGCTGCCGGCACTGGACTGATTGAGGCCCATGCACCAGAACGATAGGAAGCTGGGCGTGGTGCCAATCCAGTGCGCGCACGTTTGCAAGTCGGCGACACTAATACCGCACAGGTCGGCGACCATTTGCGGGGTAAAGTCGCGCACTAGGCTTTTCAGCTCGGCAAAACCATCGGTGTGTTGGTCGATAAATTTCCGGTCGAGCCAACCTTCCCACATGAGGATGTGCAGGATGCCGTGAAACAGCGCGACATCGGTGCCAGGCTGAATCGCCAGGTGTAAATCGGCCAATTCACAGGTGTCGGTGCGCCGCGGGTCAACCACAATAATTTGCATTTGTGGCCGTTTGGCTTTGGCTTCTTCCAAGCGACGAAACAGCACGGGATGGGCGTAAGCCATGTTGCTGCCAACTATCAGCACACAATCACTCTGTTCAATATCTTCATAGCTGCACGGTGGTGCATCAGCACCGAGGCTACGCGTGTAGCCGGCAACCGCCGAGGACATACACAGGCGTGAGTTGCTGTCGATATTGTTAGTGCCGACCAGCGCGCGGGCCAATTTGTTGAAGGCGTAGTAGTCCTCGGTCAGCAGTTGTCCTGACACATAAAAGGCCACGCTGTCGGGACCGTGCTCGGCAATGGTGGCGGCGAACTGATTGGCGGCGTGCTCCAGTGCACTGTCCCAATCAGTGCGGCTGCGCGCCAGTTGTTTGCCTAAGCGTAATTCTGGGTACAGCGCACGGGTATTAAGATCGCCAGTTAGATGCAGGCTGGAACCTTTGCTACAAAGCTTGCCAAAATTAGCTGGATGCTCTGGATCGCCTTTAACGTCGAGAATTTTCTCGCCGTCATGTTCAATTAGTACGCCGCAGCCGACGCCGCAGTAGCAGCAAACGGAGCGCGTAATCTTGGTGGTTGGGGTGCTGCTAGGAGTCGTTGCGGACATAGTTCTATTTCCTGTCGAAGGGGGCTGCATGCTGCAGCCCGACAGCGCACTGCGTCAGACACGTTGCAGGTCTAGAGCTGAGGCTCATAGACCTGCGACGACAGACTGCGCAGTGTTTGACCTTATGCGCAATCAGTGACGGTTTTCAGTTGCAGGTACACACGACCATTTTCCAGTTTAACTGGGTATTTGTGCGCACAGCCTACGTCTGGCGCCAAGGCCTCGCCGCTTTCCAGTTCAATCTGCCAGTTGTGCAGTGGGCAAGACACGCGCTTACCGTAGATTAGACCTTGCGACAGCGGGCCGCCCTTGTGCGGGCAGCGGTCGTCGAGAGCAAAGACTTCATCGTTGGAGGTGCGAAAGATCGCGATGTCGCCCTTGGGGCCGTCAACAATGCGCGAACCAAGCACGTTAATTTCTTCCAGTGCGCAAATATTCAGCCAATTCATGCGGTTTCTCCTTCAACTTGTACTACGGCAATACGCT
>JAIETJ010000075.1 GCA_019745275.1 Pseudomonadaceae bacterium
ATGCGATGCACTCGGGCGCAGCACGGTCTGGCGAGCTCACACGCATAGGGCCCGGCGCACGCAGCACCGTCACCCCCGCTGCCGCTAGCACGCGGCAGCTCGCCACTACATCGGCCACGGCCAACGCGATATGGCCAAATGCCGTGCCGTGGGTGTAGGCGGCCTGATCCCAGTTATAAGTCAGTTCAATTAGCGCCCGCTCTGAGCCCTCACCATAACCAACGAACGCCAAGGTGAAACGCCCGGCGGGATAATCCTCCCGGCGCACTAAGCGCATACCGAGCAGGCCACAATAAAACCCAAGCGAACGCTCAAGATCAGCCACCCGCAACATACTGTGCAGCAGCTTATAGGGCGCCGTAACGCCATCAGGCCGAGTGTTTGGCATGCTATTTCCCTCCAGCAATTAGCCTCATGTGGCGCTGCTTGGACGGCGCTTGCCACTTCGCCAGTAAGTCCCGAGGCGAGGTGGCAAGCGGTACGCCGCAGGCATCCGTGTTTTATAGGTAGAACTGCGAACCCATCTCGCGACTCGCCGCCTCGGTCACCGACGCATCAAACAATCGCGAGGTGTAGGCCGCATCCAGTCCTGCCGTCTCTGTTGGGAAGTAATCGGTGACGAAACGACGGGCGTTATCCAGCGTGTCGAATGCATAGAAACCACCGACCGACTGGTTATCCGCGCCACTCAACCAAGTTTTGTGCAACAACCCTGGCTGCTCACGCAGAACAGGATTCATGCTGCGCCAAGGCGCCTGAGCAAATGGCACCGAAACCTGCACTTCGGTGTAGACGAATGCGCCCGGCTTGCGGCTGGCGATGCCACCGAAATGCACCGAGTTCAGCTGCCGGCTAGCCTCCTCGACCACGTCCATGTCGAAGACCCGAGTCGTTTGCGCCACACCAAACTTAGCGGCTTCGGCCGGGAAGTAGCCGGTGACGAATTTTTTCGCGTTGGCGATTGAGTCAAACTCATAGAAGCCACCCACCGAGTGGTTCGCTGCCCCAGATAACCAAGTTTTATTGTTCAAGCCGGGCTGCTTTTGCAGCTCTGGATTGAGCTCGCTCCACGGTGCCTGCGCAAATGGCAAAGCGATTTGTAGCTCGGTGTAGACAAAAGCCTTCGACATAACGGTATCCCTATATGTGTGCCGATCTAGCCATAGCCATGACCAGAACGATCGCCAAGATAACGATCGTTATTTTAAAATACATAACGATCGTTACTCGAACAAGTATAATTTCCATCAGACGCAAAAAAGGAGCGCTACGTGTCTAGATCAGAACAAAAGTTGCAAACCCGTCAGCGCATTCTCGCGGCGGCGGGCCGAGGATTTCGCCAGGGCGGCTTTGGCGGCATAGGCGTCGATGGCTTGGCCAAAGAGGCCGGCGTCACCTCCGGCGCCTTCTATACGCACTTCGACTCAAAGGCTGCCGCGTTTCGAGAGTCGGTCGAGCAGGGCATGTTGGACCTGAAGGATGGCGCGCAGCATTTCCAGACAACCTACGGATCCACCTGGTGGGCAGAGTTCGTGCATTTTTACTTGGGCGCCAAGCGCAAGTGCACGCTACCTGAAAGTTGCGCCTTGCAAAGCCTTGCCCCAGAAGTGGCGCGCGCCGATGCGAGCGCGCAGGGCGAATTTACCCAGCACTTATTGCAAGTCGCACAGATTATTGCTGCCGGCCCGGCGGCAGCACACGCACCGACCACTGTCGGCGCAGCGCTGGCAGCGCTTTCTGCATTAGCGGGGGCGGTCACGCTCGCAAGAGCGGTAAACGATACGGCGCTGGCCGAACAAATTGCCGAAGCCGCCGCACGTGCACTACTGCCCTCACTGGCTACACCGGGTAGCTAAGCGAGCAGCACCTTCGACCGCTTGACCTGCAGTCCAATCGCCTGACAATATACTGTATATCCAAACAGCATTAAGTCAGGAGTCCCGCGTATGGCCAGCGCCAAACCCGCCGCCGTGAAACTACCCAATTCTTATGAGTTACTGGCGGTGCGCGTGCAAAAAATCATCAACTCCAGCGGTGCGCAAAAAGCCAAGGCGGCGTTGATTGGCAAGATAGCCGATGAGAGCGACGATGATTGGGCGCAATTACTCGGCGAAATTGCCGAGAACGATAACGTCATTCTTGCCCATCGCGACGATGGCGCCGTGCAGTTGTTTTGGCAGCCGCCGAGCGACGACTAATCGGCAGTAATGCGCCGATTAATCATCGCCAACAGGCAACATTCGGCAACAATGGCCGGCAATCGCCAGTGGTACTAAACTCCTGTATCGGTAAGCTATGCCGGTCTTTTTCGGAGCCCAACGCATGACACTTATGACTTTGCTGTATTTACTGGCCGGCCTAGTGTTACTCGTCGCCGGTGCCGAAGTATTGGTGCGCGGAGCGAGCAAACTGGCTGCGCGCTTTGGCATCCCGCCCCTGATTATCGGCCTGACCGTGGTGGCTTTCGGCACCAGCGCGCCAGAAACCGCGGTGAGCGTACAGGCAGCCCTGAACGGCAGCGGCGACTTGGCGATCGGCAACGTAGTCGGTAGCAACATTGCTAACGTGCTGTTGATTCTTGGCGTGACGGCGCTAATCGCCCCACTCATTGTCTCCCGCCAGCTGATCCGCTTGGATGTACCGATCATGATCGGCTCCAGCCTACTAGTTTTCGCTATGGCCTGGGATGGCAGCCTCAGCCGCTTGGATGGTGCCCTGCTATTTATCGGCATCCTGATTTACACCGCCTTCCTGATTATCAGCAGCCGCAAAGAAAAACCTGCCGCTGCCGATGACCAATTCAACCGTGAATACGGCCAAACAGAACCGAGCAAACCCTATGCTTGGCTGGTCGATACAGCGCTGATTGTGGTCGGCTTGGTGCTACTGGTAAGCGGTTCCAACTTTTTGGTTGAGGGTGCGATAAGTCTAGCCCGCAGCCTGGGCCTGTCGGAGTTGGTGATTGGACTAACAGTCGTCGCCGTCGGCACCTCGCTGCCCGAGCTGGCCACCTCGGTGATGGCGGCCCTCAAGGGCGAGCGCGACATCGCCGTGGGCAACATCGTCGGCAGCAATATTTTCAACCTGCTCTGCGTGCTTGGGTTGGCCGCACTGGTGTCACCGAGCGCCATTCCGGTGGCCGCCAACGCGCTCGCGTTCGACTTCCCGGTGATGATTGCAGTGGCCATCGCCTGTCTGCCGATCTTCTTCAATGGTTACTGCATTAACCGCTGGGAAGGCGCGGTATTTATCGGTTATTACGCGCTGTACACGCTGTATTTGATCTCGCACAGCAATGCCGCACCGTGGTTCAACGCATTCCAAACCGCCATGTACAGCTTTGTCCTGCCGCTCACCGCCCTGACTTTGCTGGTTATCGGCTACCGCGCCTGGCAGCGCCAACGTTAATTTCCGGAGGTTGTATGCACAGTAAGCCCCCCGACGGTCTGCAAGTTCGCCGCCAAGTGATGGGCGACGCCTTCGTCGACCGAGCACTGGGCAATGCCACAGCGTTCAGCCAGCCCTTGCAAGACTTCGTCAATGAACATGCTTGGGGCGGGGTTTGGACCCGTGACGGTTTGCCGTTGAAAACCCGCAGCCTGATCACCCTCGCCGCCCTCACCGCACTGAAGTGCCCGCAAGAGCTGAAAGGTCATATTCGTGGTGCGCTGAACAACGGCTGCACCATGGAAGAAATCCGCGAAACCCTGCTGCACTGTGCGGTGTATGCCGGCGTGCCGGCTGCAGTGGATGCTTTTCGCGCCGCCCAAGAAGCACTGGATGACTGGCAGGCCAACCAGCCGTCGTAAATAGCTTAAAAGCCGTGCTTTTGCTCACAGCGTGGGCGCAATCGGCGTAGAGCGGCAAGCACTCAGCGGGCCGATTGGGCATAATCGACAGCATTCAGCACGCGGGCCTTTTGCCTGCCAGCACAGCTGCAGGGATGCCCATGTTCGCCGCGATCAAAACCTTTTGCGCACGCTTGTTTGCCGCCCTCGCTTGGCTGGTCTTGGGCCTGCTACGCGTAGTGCGCTGGCTGCTCAACGCCCTGATTGGTAGCTGGCAGCCGCCCCTGTGGTTGCGCAAGCTGGGCCAAGCCAGCCGTGCCAGCGGCCAATGGTTAAGCATCCATCCCAAACAAGGCGCGGTCGGTGCGCTACTGCTCGGGTTAGTCGGGGTGGCCGGCGCCTATGGCTGGCAGTGGTACAAAAACCTGCCGGTGCCACACACCGTCAGTTACTCGGTACACGCCCCCGATTTAACGGTTTACAAAAAGCAGCCGATTATTATCGACACGCTGCGGGTCAACTTTGCCGAGTCGGTAGCGCCATTGGCGGCCATCGGTCAGCCGGTCGAACACGGCGTTAAGCTACAACCAGAAACAGCCGGTGCCTGGCATTGGGCCAGCGACCGCAGTTTGGTATTTACCCCAGCGGGCGATTGGCCAATCGATCAGGCCTACCAAGTAACCCTCGAACAAGAAAACCTGCTGGCCGATGGCGTCCTGCTCCAGCAGTATCAATTTGACACCCGCACCCAAGCCTTCACTGCCACCTTAGCCAGCCAAGAACTCTATCAAGACCCGGTAGTGCCGAGCCTGAAGAAGCTGGTGGCGACGGTTAATTTCTCTCACCCGGTAGATGCCGAATCGCTGCGCCAGTGGGTCGCCATCAACCTCGATCGTGGTCTGGAGTACCGCGACAAGGACGTCGCGCCGACCCCAGAGATTAGCTTTAGCAAAGACCTGCTGGCCGCTTATATTCACTCGGCGCCGCTGGCGACACCGCTGGAAAGCACCCAAGTTAAATTGGTCATCGCTCCCGGCACAAAATCCCGCGACGGCGGCAATGTCATAGGCGCGCCACTGCAAACCGCCGTTACCGTGCCGGGCCGCTATCGCCTGACCTTCGACGAAAGCCAAGTGCAATTTGTCGACAACGCCCGTGGCGAACCGGAGCCGGTGCTGATGTTCAGCAGCTCCAGCGCCGTCAGTGACGAAGCCATCGCCAACAAGGTGCAGGCTTGGTTGCTGCCCGCCAAGAACGCGCAAGGTGAAAAAGACTGGAGCGAGTCGGCGATTGATGAAAAATTACTGGCTAAGTCTGAGCGACTAAGCCTGACTCACGTGCCGAGCGTCGAGCCGCTGAACACCCTGCATGCGTTCAAATTCAAGGCCGAACCCGGCCGTTATCTGTACATTCGGGTGGCCGCTAAGGTCGAGGCTGTGGGCGGTTATTTGGCGAAAGCAGCAACCTCCGGTCTGCTGGCAATGCCCAAGTACCCGCGCGCCCTAAGCTTTATGTCCGAGGGCGCGTTGCTGAGCCTGAATGGCGAGCAAAGCCTCGGCTTACTTGGCCGTGGAGTGCCCGGCGCGCATGTCGAGATTGCCCGCCTACTGCCTAATCAGCTGCATCATTTGGTCGACCAAAACGACGGCAGCTTCGCCCGGCCGGACTTCTCCAATGGCTACTTTGATCGTTTGGTTGAGCGCATGAGCTTCGACCTGCCGCTCGGCAACGGCGACCCGGCCAAGACCCACTATGACCATATCAACTTAGCCCCGTACCTGAGCGCCGAGGGTGGCCGTCGTGGGATCTTCGTAATCAAACTCAGCCCGCAGGATGAACCGAGCAACAGCACCTTCAACTCCTACTACGACGACGAAGACCAAGCCCCGCAAGACCTGCGGTTTATCGTGGTCACCGACTTGGGCATTATCGCCAAGCGCAGCAGCGACGGCAGTCACGACCTGTTCGTGCAATCACTCAGCAACGGCGGCGCGGTGGCCGGTGCACAGGTAGAAATCATCGGTCGTAACGGTCTGCCGGTGGCCAGCGGGACCACCGATGAGAGCGGCCAGGCGCACTTTGCCAAGCTCGACGAATTGCGCCGCGAGAAGACCCCACTGATGTACGTGGTCACCCAGGGCAACGATCAATCGTTCTTACCGGTGGCGCAAAGCCAACACCGCCTCGACCTGTCGCGTTTCGACATTGGCGGCCAGTACGAAGGCGGGGTTGCCGACCGTTTGAATGCTTACCTGTTCAGCGACCGCGGCCTGTATCGGCCCGGTGAAACCGCCCATTTGGGCATGATAGTGCGCAGCGGCAACTGGCTGGGCCAGCTTCAAGGCCTACCGGTGGAACTGCTGATCCGTGATCCGCGCGGGCAAACCGTGTTGCAACAAAGCATTAAGCTCAGCGCCAGCGGCTTCGAGACAATCGACTTTATCAGCAGCGAAGCCGCGCCAGCCGGCACCTACAGCGCCACCTTACAGCTGATCGGCGAGCAGGAGCGCCGCACCGACTTGGGCAGCGTCAACTTCAAGGTGCGCGACTTCGAGCCCGACCGCATGAAGGTCAGCGCCAGCTTGTCGGCCAACGAGGTTAAAGGCTGGATCGCCCCCACCGCCGTGCACGCCAAGGTCAAGGCCCTGCATCTGTTCGGCGCCCCGGCCTCGGGCCGGCGAGTGACCGCCGATATGATTCTGGCCCCGGCCTACGCCGCATTCGACGGCTACAGCGATTACCGTTTCCGCATCAGCAATTCGCTAACCGAGAACAGCACCGAAGAATTGCCAGAAACCCTCACCGACGACAACGGCGAAGCCACCCTAGAGCTCAAGCTTGAGCGCTACGCCGCCAGCACCTATCGCCTGAATCTGTTGGCGCGGGTGTTCGAGGCCGAAGGCGGACGTAACGTCGCCGCGCAAAGCAGCCTGATGGTGTCCTCGGCGCCGTGGTTGATTGGGGTTAAAAGCCAAGACTCGCTCGACTACGTCAGCAAGGGTGCCAAGCGCGAGGTGCAGTGGCTGGCGATCAACCCAGAGTTACAGCCGCAAGCCGTCGATGGCCTGACGGTCGAGCTGGTCGAGCACCGCTATATGTCGGTATTGGTCAAGCAGTCCAACGACACCTACAAGTACCAGTCGCGGGTTAAGCACCTGCCGCTCGGCAGCCAGCCGTTAGCCTTAACCGCCAAGGGTGCCACCAGCAGCCTGAATACCAACGAGCCCGGCGACTTCACCTTGACGGTTAAAGACGCCAATGGCGTGGCCCTCAATCAGGTCGATTACAGCGTCGCTGGCCAAGGCAACGCCTCGCGCTCGCTGGAGCGTAACGCCGAGCTGCAACTGCGTTTAGACCACGACAGCTACGCCCCCGAAGGTGAAGTGGCGATCAGTATTCGCGCGCCTTACACCGGCGCCGGGCTGATCACCATCGAGCGCGACAAGGTGTACGTGCACCAGTGGTTCAAGACCGACAGCACCAGCAGCGTGCAGCACATCCGCCTGCCACAAGGGCTGGAAGGCAACGCTTACGTCAACGTGCAGTTCGTCCGCGACAGCGCCTCGCCCGAGGTCTACATGAGCCCGCTGTCGTACGCCGTGGCGCCACTGCGAATTAATCTGGATGCGCGGCGGATTCCGCTTAAAGTCAGCGCCGCCGAGCAGATCGAACCGGGCCAAACCCTGGCCATGACCGTCACCAGCGATCGGCCAAGCCGCGCCGTAGTCTGGGCGGTCAATGAGGGCATCTTGCAGGTCGCGCGCTATCAGACGCCGGACCCGCTGGCGCTGTTCTTTCAAAAGCGTGCACTGGAAGTGGAGACCAGCCAGATCCTCGACCTGCTGCTGCCCGAGTTCAGCCGGCTAATGAGCGCCGCTCCCGGTGGCGACAGTGAAGACCTGCTCGGCGCGCACCTCAACCCATTCAAACGCAAACACCAACCACCAGTCGCTTGGTGGTCGGGCTTGGTCGATTTACCGGCTGGCGAAAGCACCTTCAACTACCCGGTGCCCGACAGCTTCAACGGTAAGCTGCACCTGTTCGCCGTGGCCGTGGATGACAGCCGCATCGGCGTTACCGAAGCCACCACCGAGGTGCGTGGGCCGCTGGTGCTGACCCCGAACGTGCCGGCCTTCGTCGCCCCCGGCGATGTGTTTAAGGTCAGCGTCGGGGTGTTCAGCAACCTCGAGCAAAGCGCCAAGATCAAGTTTGAACTGCGCACCAGCGCCGGCCTCAAGGTCGCCGCCATCAGCAGCCAAAGCTTGGAGCTGGCCCCGCGTAAAGAAGGCGTGGTGGAAATCAGTCTGCAAGCGCTGGAGACCTTGGGTTCGGCGGACATGACCTTTATCGCCATCTTGCCCGACGGCAAGCGCGTGCAAATCGGCGAAACCACCTCGATCCGGCCGCTGGTCGAGCGCCGGGTGGCCTTGAGCCTCGGCCGCTTCACCGACCGCAGCCACACAGTGCCGGTGACCCGCGACCTCTACCCAGAACTGCGCAACGTCAGCTTCAGCGCCGGCGCCTCGCCGCTGGTGTGGGCCGACGGCTTGCAGCGTTATCTGAGCGATTATGGCTATGTGTGTACCGAGCAACTGGTGTCCAAGGCTATGCCGACGCTGATTCTCGGCAGCGGCGCCGAGGGCATCGAGCAACACGCGCAAGCCGACTTCGACACGGCCATCAGCATCCTCAGGCAACGGCAGAACCTCACCGGCGGCTTCGGTTTGTGGCAAGCCAGCCCGGATGCCGCGCCGTTCGCCAGCCTGTATGCCACCGACTTTTTACTGGAAGCCAAGGAGCGCAACTATCCAGTACCCGGCGACTTACTCAACCGTGCCAATAGCTATCTGTCGCAAGTGGCCAATGGCCCGAGCGAAGGCCTCAGCGAGTTGCGTAACCGCGCCTACGCCGCCTACCTGCTAACCCGTCAGGGGGTGGTCACCAGTGGCGCCTTGGCCGATATCCGCGAGCGCTACGAAACTTACCAAGGCAAGCACTGGCAGCGCGATATAGGCGCGGCGTATCTGGCCGCCAGCTACAAACTGCTCAAACAAGACAAACAAGCCGAGCAGCTGTTTAGCCAGCAAGTGTGGCAAAGCAGCGAGCGCGACTGGAACAGTGACGGTCTGTATTACGACACCCTGACCCACGACGCCGAGCACCTGCAGTTGCTCAGCAAGCACTTCCCGAACGCGCTGCCTGCGGTACAACCGGAACTGCTCGACAACCTCGGCAAGCGCCTCAACCAGCAGCATTACAACTCCTTGTCGGCCGCCCTGCTGCTGCGTGCCTTCGATACCTATGGCGCGCAGGCGGAAGGCGAGCAAAACCTCACAGTCAGCGCCTGGAGCAAGCAGCAAACCGAGCAAGCTTTGACCCTGCTGGGCAAACCGCCACGCAGCGCCGTACCGCTGGCGACCAAGAAACTGCTGCTGAGCAAAGCTGGCGCCACCCCGGCCTTCTACATGCTTAGCGAGGCCGGCTATGACCGCGGCGCGCCGGACAAAGAGATCAGCAATGGTCTGGAGGTACAGCGCGAGTACCTCGATCTGGACGGCAAAGCCTTGAGTCAGGTGAAAGTTGGCGACGAGTTCTTGGTGCGCTTACGCCTGCGCGCCAAACAGCACGACGAAATCCAGCAGGTGGCAGTGATCGACTTGCTGCCGGGCGGCGTTGAGCCGGTGTACAACCTGCCGACAGAGGCACCCGCCGAGGCCAGCAGCGACAGTGAGTCCGGCGACGTGGAATGCAGCGAGGAGTGCGACTCCAGCGACGAAGACTCAGGCGAAACCGAGGCAGAAGTCCCAGCTTGGCAACCGCCGGTGGGCGACGCCAAGCTCAGCGACTGGACCCCAGAGTTTGCCGATGTGCGCGATGATCGCGTGGTGTTGTATGGCACAGTGCTGCGCGATGTCGGCACCTTCGTCTACCGTGTGCGCGCCACCAACGCCGGCACCTTCGGCACGCCACCGGCCTACGCCGAAGGCATGTACGACAGCACCCTGCAAGCACGTGGCAAGAGCGGCAAGTTGGAGATTGTTAAGCCCTGAGGCGGCTGCATAGGCGACGAGCTTTACGTAGGGTGCTACTCGCCGCAGGCAGTACGCCACTGCGGCGCACAGGATGGTGCTGGCGGACGCGGGATCGAGAATGGCGGACTGTGCGCGCATTGGCGGATTGTTCGCGGCGAGTGGCGGACTGTTCGCTTCGCTCCTGAGTCCGCCCTACATCCACCCCGCCCAGCTTACGTCCGTCCGATATCTGCCCTCTAGCTGGGGCAGACTCAGCCGCTAATGGCTAACGAGCCGATGACTAACATGCCACTGATAAAATCCCCATGCCCCGACTAAAACCCTATCTGCTCGGCCTCACCGCCTGCGCCGCGCTGCTGTTGGCTTTGCGCCTGTGGCCGCATGCACCGCTGCGCGAGGCGGCGCCGTTGTCGCGGGTGGTGCTGGCCGAGGGCGGTGAGTTGCTGCGCCTGACCTTGGCCAGCGATGGCCAGTACCGCCTGTGGCAGCCGCTGGAGCAGGTCGCCCCGGCGATGATCGACGCCATCTTGCTCAAAGAAGACCGCGAGTTTTATCAGCACCCCGGCGTCAGCCCCAGCGCTCTCGTGCGTGCGGCCATGGCCACTTACAGCGGCGGCCTGCGCCAAGGCGGCTCGACCCTGAGCATGCAGCTGGCGCGACGGCTTTACGACCTCAACTCACGGCAGATTCCCGGCAAGCTTGCGCAAATCGCCATGGCCCTGTGGCTGGAGGCGCGTCACAGCAAGCACGATATCCTCGAGGCCTATCTAAATCTGGCGCCGATGGGCGGCAATATCGAGGGCGTCGAGGCCGCCAGCCGGATTTACTTTGGCAAGTCGGCCCGGCAACTGTCGCTAAGCGAGGCCTTGGCGCTGGCGGTAATCCCCCAGCAACCCAGCCGTCGTGGACGCTTCGGTCCAGCCTTGCAGCAGGCGCGCTTGCAGTTGATGGCCAGCTGGCAAACCGCGCACCCCGACGACCCGCGTAACGACGGTTTATTGCAGCTACCGCTGCAGGCCCGGACGCGCCAGCAACTGGCGTTTCGCGCGCCGCACCTGAGTGAATATTTACTCGCCACGCGCCAAGAACTGGAGCTGCACAGCAGCCTTAACTTGCCGCTGCAAAGCCTGCTCGAACAGCTGGTTAGCCAGTTCGTCGCCGAGCGCCGCCCGCAAGGCGTGCACAACGCGGTGGCGCTGCTGGTGGACAGCCGTGACCAGTCGGTGAAAGCCTTGGTCGGCTCGGCGGATTACTTCGCGCCGAGCATTCGCGGCCAGGTCAATGGCGTGCAAGCGCGGCGCTCACCCGGCTCTACGCTAAAACCCTTTCTGTATGGCTTAGCGCTCGATCAGGGGGTGATCCACCCGATGAGCATTATCAAAGATGCCGCCACCGCCTTCGGCAACTTCCAGCCAGAAAACTTCGACGGCAAATTTGCCGGCCCACTCACCGCCCAAGATGCCTTGGTGCGCAGCCGCAACGTGCCGGCGGTGTGGCTGGCCAGCCAAATCAGCCAACCGTCTTTGCACGGTTTCCTGCAGCGCGCCGGCATCCAGCGGCTGCGGGTGGAAGAGTTCTACGGGCTGGGGCTGGCGCTGGGCGGCGGCGAGCTGACCCCGGCCGAACTGGCCCGACTGTACCTGCTGTTGGCCGGCGACGGGCGCTTGCGCAATGTCCGCTACACAGTGGACGAACCGGCCACCGTCGGTGCACCGCTGCTGTCACCGCAGTCGGCTTTTATGGTGCGCGACATGCTCAGGCACAACCCGCGCCCCGACGGTTTGCCGCCCGACCGGCGCGGACGTAACTGGCCGGTGGCGTGGAAAACCGGCACGTCATGGGGCTATCACGATGCGTGGAGCGCCGGCCTGATCGGCCCCTACGTGCTGGTGGTCTGGGTAGGTAACTTCGAGGGCCAGCCGAACCCGGCCTTTATCGGTTTGAAAACCGCCGCACCCTTGTTCTTTCGCATTGCCGACGCCCTGCCCTTGGCGCTGCCCAAGGTGCAAGCCAGCGTCGACCAGCCGCCCAGTGGGCTGATCCGCGTCGAGGTGTGCGCCGCCTCCGGCGACTTACCCAATCGCTGGTGCCCGCAAACCCGCAAGACTTGGTACATCCC
>JAIETJ010000143.1 GCA_019745275.1 Pseudomonadaceae bacterium
TTTTTGCCTAAAATTTAGCGGCTATAAAGTCTTGCATGCGGTATTTAGTGCACCAGATGGCTAAGTAGTCGGCTCAATAGGCCGAGGCCGAGCACCACGGCTAGCACCACTAACAGCAAGCGCCATGGTTTAAATGCTTGGCGCTCGACTTGGTGCTGTGGGGCGCTCAGGTACTGGTTGACCCGCTGTTGGTCTTGTTCATTTAAGCGGCTAGTCATGGCGAACCTCGCTGGTCTGTGTCAGTAGTCTAATCGTGTTTTGGTGTCAGGCTACCAGCTAATTTTTTTGCCGCCGAAGTAGGCTTTGGCCAGGCCTGCTTTGAGCAGCAGTTCGCTCAAGTTGCGGCCGTCGACCCACACCTCGGCGAGCAGCCGAAAGTACTTGTCGCGGCGAATCTGGCGCAATTCAATGCGTTTGGCGCCGCGTAATTGCGTCACGCTAAATTGCTTGGCGCTGCGTGCGAGCTTGTACACGCGAGGGCGTTTGTCATTCATCTCTGGTGTGTCGATGCCATACAGGCGTACTGGTATGCGCTCCCCTGCAACGGCTGGCCAGGCGCGAATAGTCACTCTGATGGTGTCGCCATCGTAAATGCTGCTAACCTCGTCCACGCGCACGTTGCCATAGTCGCTGCGCGGCGCGGCAGCCAGCATGGGCGCGGCAAGCAAATTCAGCAGCAGTAGTGCGGATAGATAAAGGCAAGGCATGGTGGCTGGGTCGCAGGCTCAGGGGCGGCGACTTTAGCTCAATCCGGAGCGCTTGGGCAGTCGCGTGAGTTGTGCGGTTGATTGCGGGTGATTCAGCCGACTGATGCGGGCCTGCGCGTTGATTTACATCATGCTGCGCCGCGTTGTAGCGCGCACGTTGAGGCGAATTGCGCGGGAGTGCTGTTAATGGGAATTCATGGCTGGGCGCAGCAAGAGCTGCAACGTAGTTTGGCGCTGGCTACGCAGGCGGGTTACGACCCGCAGTTGTATTTACGCGCTTTGCTCAGTGCGGTGATTGAGCAAAGTAAGCAGGGCCGATCGGCGCAGGATTTAGCCCAAGAGCTACGTTTTTTGGCGGATAACCTAGTCGACGGTCGCGATTACGGCTTTATGCGGCCTTGATTGGTGTCGCGACTTGGCGGGTTGTTCGTTGCACTTGAGTTTTGCGATTCTCGGGGCTGCGATTTAATGCTGGCGCGGCGGCATATCGCTGCTGAATAGCTCATCTTCCAGCGGGTCGCCGGGGATGCTGTGTTCTTCGGCTGCCCAAGCGCCCAGATCAATCAGCTTGCAGCGCTCGGAGCAAAACGGGCGGTGCGGGCTTTGCGGGCCCCATTCGACCGGGGTGTCGCAGGTGGGGCAGATAACGATGCTGATTTTGCTCATGCTTGGCCTGTGCTCAGGGTCAGATAAAAATGGTGCAGGCGTTCAACTTCGGCCTGCAGCCAGTTTATATCGCGATCGTTGAGCAGTACATCGGCGGCGTAGCGCAGGCGCTCGGTGCGGCTGGCTTGTGCCTTCAGAATTGCCTGCACTTGCTGCGCGTCGGCATTGTCGCGCTGCATGGTGCGTTCTAGCTGCAGTTGTTCGGGAGTGTCGATCACCAGTACGCGCTGGGTTAGCAGGTGTTGGCCAGACTCCACCAGTAGCGGCGAGACTAAGATGGCATAGGCAGATTCGGCCTTGGCCAGATTGCTGATGATCTCCTGGCGGATCAGCGGATGCAGCAGCGCCTCTAGCCAACGCCGCTCATGCGGGTCTTGGAATATCCGCCCACGTAAGGCCGTGCGATCCAGCTGGCCATTCGCTTGCAGTACCTCTACGCCAAAGTGCTCGGCTATTTGCGCCAGCGCCGGGCGATCCGGCTCGACCACCCAGCGTGCGGCGTGGTCGGCATCCACGGTGTGTACGCCCAGCGCAATAAAGTGCTCGGCGGCGGCGCTTTTGCCGCTACCGATACCGCCGGTTAAACCCAGAACCCAAGCGGCGCTCATTTAAAGCCGGCGATCTGCAGGTAGGTGCCGGTGATCTGCTCGCCCCACAGCAGGGCAATCCAGCCGGCAATCGCCAAGTAAGGGCCAAACGGGATGGGCGTGCTGGTTTCGGCGTTACGCAGTTTCAGCATAATCACGCCCAGCACCGCGCCAACCAAGGAGGACAGCAAGATGGTCAGCGGCAATATCTGCCAGCCGCCCCATGCGCCAAGCATGGCCAGTAACTTGAAATCGCCATAACCCATGCCTTCTTTGCCGGTTACCAACTTAAACAGCCAATACACCGACCACAGACTCAAATAACCGGCAATCGCGCCCCAGAGCGCATCGGCTGGGGTGGTAAATAGGCCGAACTGATTGACGATTAAGCCCAGCCATAGCAGTGGCAATACCAAAGCATCGGGCAATATTTGATGGTCGGCGTCGATTAGGCTCATGGCCAACAAGCCCCACGTCAGCACCAACATTGCCCCGGTTTGCCAGGTAAAACCAAAATGCCAAGCGATATAAGCCGAGAGCAGGCCGCAGGCCAGTTCAACCAGTGGGTAGCGTGGGCTGATAGGCGCTTTGCAGGCTGAACATTTGCCGCGCAAAAACAGATAACTGATGATTGGGATATTTTCCCAAGGTTTGATTTCGTGCGAACAGTGCGGGCAACTGGAGTTCGGCAGGATCAGGTTAAAGGTTTTGCCTGTGGCCTCAGCGGGCAAATTGAGAATCTCCCGAGCCTGCGCTTGCCAGTCGCGCAGGAGCATTTTCGGCAGCCGATAGGCTATTACGTTGAGGAAGCTGCCAATTAGTAATCCCAGCAGCAGTGTGCAGATTGTCAGGGCTAGTGGCTGGCTGCTGAGTGCATTGAGTGGGGACATGAATTAAACCACGGCGCCCAGCTGGAAAATTGGCAGGTACATGGCAATGATCAGGCCGCCGATTAGCACGCCTAAAACGGACATGATTATTGGTTCCATTAATGAGGTTAAGCCATCGACGGCGTTATCCACTTCTGCCTCATAATAGCTGGCAACTTTATCCAGCATCATATCCAATGCGCCAGACTCTTCGCCAATGGCGGTCATTTGGATGGCCATAGAAGGGAATACCCCGGTGGATCGCATGGAAAAATTTAATTGCATGCCAGAGGTTACGTCTTGCTTAACTTTGTTCACCGCATTTTTAAAAACGATATTACCGGTTGCGCCGGCCACTGAGTCTAGCGCTTCAACCAGCGGTACGCCGGCAGCAAAGGTAGTGGCTAGGGTGCGGGCATAGCGTGCGACGGATGATTTATAAATGATGTCGCCAATAACTGGAGCTTTGAGTGCTACTCGATCCAGCCAGTCGCGAAATTTTTCGGAGCGCTTATGGGCTGCAGAGAGGCTAAACACTATTGCTGCTATCGCGCCCAAAAATAAATACCAAGACTCAGAGAGCCCTCTCGATAAACCTACAACAAACTGAGTAAATGCCGGTAGCTCTGCGCCGAAGCCAGCGAAAACTGACTCGAACTGCGGCACAACTTTAAGCAGTAGGATACAGGTGACTATCACTGCTATGCAGACGACTGCCATGGGGTAGTTCATGGCTTTCTTGATTTTGGATTTTAGTGCTTCGGTTTTTTCTTTGTAGGTGGCTACCCGGTCAAGTAAGTTTTCCAGTGCGCCTGCTTGTTCGCCGGCGTCCACTAGGTTGCAAAACAAATCATCAAAATACAGTGGGCGGGTGCGTAGCGCAGCAGCGAAGCTATTGCCGGCGGCCACGTGTTGTTTTATGTCGTCCACCAACTTGCGCATATTGGGGTTATCTAGGCCTTCACCGATGATGTCAAACGACTGCAGCAGCGGTACGCCGGCCTTCATCATGGTGGCCATTTGTCGGGCAAACAAGGCAATATCAATTGGCTTGATTTTTTTACCGGCGCTGAAAATAGATATCGTTTTTTTTCGTACTTTAGTGGCGTTAATGCCTTGTTTACGCAGTTGCGCCTTAACCAAGAGCGGGCTTTGGCCGCCGGTTTCGCCCTTGAGCTTGTTACCTTTTTTATCGGTACCTTCCCAGCTAAAGGTGCTGGTTTTTATTTCTTTAACGGCCATGAGTTAGTCCTTGGTCACGCGGTTCACTTCTTCGAGGCTGGTAACACCTTGCATGGCCTTCAGCAGGGCAGAGGTGCGCAAGTCATTAAAGCCGTCTTTGCGCATTTGCGCGCCAATATCAATGGAGTTGCCTTCCTCCATGATAATCCGTTGCAGGGCCGGCGTGTTTTTAACCACTTCATATATTCCGACACGGCCCTTGTAGCCTCCGTTGCAGTTTTCGCAGCCTACCGGGCCATAAATTTTAAATTTGCCCAGTTGGTCTTCTGGAAAGCCTTCTTCCAGTAGCGCCTCGTTTGGGATTTTTACCTCTTTTTTACAATAGCTACACAGCTTGCGCGCCAAGCGCTGGGCGATGATCAAATTCACCGAGGTGGCGATGTTAAACGACGGCACGCCCATATTGCGCAAACGCGTTAAGGTTTCGGCCGCGCTGTTGGTGTGTAGGGTAGACATTACCATGTGCCCGGTTTGCGCGGCTTTGATGGCGATGGAGGCGGTGTCGATGTCGCGGATTTCGCCGACCATGATGATGTCTGGGTCTTGGCGCAAAAAAGAACGCAGTGCGGCGGTAAAGTCCATGCCTTGCTTGGGGTTGACGTTGACCTGGTTGATGCCCTCAAGGTTGATCTCGACCGGGTCTTCGGCGGTGGAGATGTTTACATCCACGGTATTAAGAATATTCAGTCCGGTGTACAGCGACACGGTTTTGCCCGAGCCGGTAGGGCCTGTGACCAAAATCATGCCTTGCGGTTGTTTGAGTGCGGCGAGATAGAGGTTTTTTTGCGACTCTTCATAGCCCAGTGCATCAATGCCCATTTGTGCGCTGGAGGAGTCGAGAATTCGCATTACGACTTTTTCGCCCCACAGGGTCGGGCAGGTGCTGACGCGAAAGTCGATTGATTTGCTTTTTGAGATGCGCAGCTTAATCCGCCCGTCTTGCGGTTTGCGTCGCTCGGAGATGTCCAACCCGGCCATCACTTTTAGGCGTGCCGATATCCGTGGTGCCAGTTGCACCGGCGGGCGGGCGATCTCGTGCAAGATGCCGTCGGTACGAAAGCGCACCCGGTAACTTTTTTCGTACGGTTCGAAGTGCAGGTCGGAGGAGCCGGCTTTAATAGCGTCCAACAGCATTTTATGCACGAAGCGCACGACTGGGGCGTCGTCGGCGGTGTTGCCTTCGCCTGCATCTTGTTTGTTATCGTCAACGGCTTGAATGTCGACGCCATCGAGATCGATATCGCCAAGGTCTTCCAGGCCGCTGCCGGCGTTGTCGAAAAACTTCTCGATGGCATCGCCGAGCTTGTCGTCTTCAACCAAAATCGACTCGGTGGTCAGGCCGGTGGAAAATTGAATATCGGTGACCGCTTGGTGGTTGGTCGGGTCTGACACCGCGACGAACAGCTTGTTGCCACGGCGCCATAAGGGTAGGGCGCGGTGCTGGCGAATTAACTTCTCGCTGACCAAGTCCTTGGGTTGGCCGTCTTTATCAATGCTGCCCAGGTCAAAAAAAGCCACGCCGAACTGCTCAGCGGCCAGCTCGGCCAGTAAGCGACTCTTAACCAGTTTGTTTTGTACCAGATAAGTCACTAGCGAAATTTTATTGCGTTGTGCTTGGGCGTGCGCTTGCTGGGCGCTTTTCTCATCCAGTAACTCTGCCAGCACCAATTGTTTGGCTAGGCCGGT
The DNA here is from genome assembly GCA_019745275.1 of Pseudomonadaceae bacterium. Classification (GTDB taxonomy): domain Bacteria; phylum Pseudomonadota; class Gammaproteobacteria; order Pseudomonadales; family Pseudomonadaceae; genus Aquipseudomonas. The sequence goes on from JAIETJ010000143.1 coordinate 5,758, forward strand.
CAGGGTGACGATGTCGTTCATGGCATTGTGCTCGCGATATTTATCCTAGGCTTATAGCCTAGTCGTAGGTTGCTGCCAAATGTGCGCGGTGCGAGTGCCAAAAAATGTCAGTAAGTGGTGTTTTCTGCCGTCTTGAGTGCGGTGTTTGCATGCGGCTCGCCGCTTTCTGACCGTTACCTAGCAGCTAAAGGCCTACTGGGTGCATGGCTGACACACAGATTAGCTCGGTGTTTGGGTGTTTGTTTAGGTACTCTCGGCGCGCTCTAACAAGCTGGCACGTAATCTGCTCTATCCCTTTCAGGTCACATGACCTTCCCATGTCCAGGAGACACCACATGAAAGCACAACTGCAAAAGGGTTTTACCCTGATCGAATTGATGATCGTGATCGCGATCATCGGTATCTTGGCTGCCATCGCCTTGCCGCAATATCAGGATTACACCATTCGTACCAAGGTTTCCGAGGGTCTTACTCTGGCCTCGGCAGCAAAAACTGCAGTGACTGATACCTATGCTTCGCGTTCCCAGGGCGCGGTGCTTGCGTACGCAGGTAACGGCAACCCGGTTGCAAGTTCGTACGGTTATCAGTTCCCGGTTGGCGGCACCACTAACGTGGCCTCAATCGCCATCGGCGGGATAGCCAACGTTGCGGCTCCGGCACTGGATGAGGCCGTAATCACTATTACCTATGCTAACCAGGTTGCCACAGCGTTGGCTGGTGAAACTGTAATCTTGACCCCAGGTTCTGGTCTTGTGCAAGAAGTAGGCGCTCGGGTTGGTCGTCCAGCGACGCCGTTGGCTTCAGGTGTTCCTGTAACGTGGGGCTGTGCAACCACTGCCGGTACTCCCGCTGTGTTCAGATATTTACCCGCTACCTGCCGCTATTGATGTAGCTAGGGTTGTTTGCTAGCCCTTGGACAAGGCCGCCGCAAGGCGGCTTTGTCGTTTCTGCAATTGGGGAATGAACAGAATTGAAACGAATTCGAGCGTTTTTTATTCATCTGTCGGGCTCGCTCGGCTTGGCTCTGTTGGCTGTGCTGCTGGTATTCGGCCTGTGGTACCCGGCGCCGCTGAGTGAGGCGGCTGGTGTTACTTCGATTTTCCTGCTAATGCTTGTGGTTCACGTAATCCTCGGGCCTTTGCTCACGCTGGTGGTGTTTCAACCGGACAAGGCCTCGCTGCGCTTCGATTTGGGCTGCATAGTGGCGGTGCAATTATTGGCCTTCGGCTATGGGCTGTGGGCAGTTGCCGAGGGGCGTCCGGCCTGGCTGGTGTTTAATGTTGGGCGCTTTGACCTGGTGCAGGCTTATGAACTTGATGAGCGCAACCTCGATCAGGCCCCGTCCGCTTACCGGCAGGCACCTTGGTTTGGGCCCCGTTGGGTTGCCGCCAACCTGCCGGATGATCCGCAAGCACGCAGCGATTTGACCCTTGAGGCGGTTTTTGCCGGCCTCGACGTGGCGCAGCGCCCGGCGTTGTTTATCCCACTTGAACAGGCCGCCGAGTCTATGCGCAAGCATGCTCAACCTCTTGCGGCGCTGAGCCAATTCAATAGTCAAGGCGCTGTTGACGCTGCGCTTTTACAGGCTCCGCAAGCGGATGCTTGGCTACCCTTGATGAGCCGTGTTCAGCCCATGGTGATCCTGCTGCGCAAGGACGAAGCGAAGGTGCTCGCCATCGTAAACTTGCGACCCTGGGACTGAGGAATCGCGGTATGGCGGATTCGTAGGGTGCAATCGCCGAAGGCGCTTGCACCGTTTACCGCGAACCGCTCGCCGTCACGTACTACGTGCAAATCAACGCCCCGCCTTTTGCGGGCGCTGGTTTATGTGCGATGGGCTGACGGATTACGCCGCTGCGCGGCTAATCCATCCTACGCTGGCCCCTGTAGCGGATGTGGAGGGGCATGGAATGCCTAATTATCGTCGGGCTTATGTACCGGGTGCGAGTTGGTTTTTTACCGTCAATCTACTGCAGCGGCGTAACAACGATTTGCTGGTAAAGCATATCGACCTGCTGCGCGACGCGGTACGGCGGGTGCATCGTTTACATCCCTTCGTGATTGATGCCTTGGTGGTGCTGCCGGAACATATGCACTGCGTCTGGACGCTGCCGCCGGGCGATGCGGCTTATCCCATGCGCTGGCGCCTGATCAAAACCTTCTTTTGCCGTGCCTTGCCGCCGGACGAATATCGCTCAAGGCTGCGTTTGTTACGCGGTGAGCGTGGTATTTGGCAGCGGCGCTATTGGGAGCATTTGATCCGTGACGATGAGGATTTTCGTCGGCATGTCGATTACGTGCATATCAATCCACTCAAACATGGTTTGGTTGGGCGGGTGCAAGACTGGCCTTATTCGAGTTTTCATCGGGGTGTGCGGCTTGGGGTGTATCCCGAGGGTTGGGCTGGATGTACCGATTTTAACGTTGCTGGGGATGCGTGAGGCGCATGTGGTACGGGTAATAGCGAGGTGACGGATTATGCCGCTGCGCGGCTAATCCATCCTACGGCTGAATCGCGATATGACGGATTCGTAGGATGGAATCGCCGCAGGCGCTTCCGTCGTTTACCGCGACCAACTCACCGTTTGTTTGGTGGTGTGTGAGTGACGGATTACGCCGCCGCGCGATTCATCCATCCTACGCTTGCGCGGCATCGTGCAGTAATAACGTCTGGCTGTACTGCAAAAACTCCTCAAGGTGTTTTTCGATAATGGCCACCATGATGGGCAGTTGCAGGGCCTGATAGTCATGCACGGCGATATTGCGAAAGCCGACCATGCGCTTGAGGCCGTCGGCCAGTGCAGAGTCAATTCGACCTGCCTGCGCGAGCAGGGTAAACACGTCGCGGGCGCTTTGCGGGACGCCTAGGCGTTCACGGCGAATTAGGTGTTGGCCCATGTCGAGTGCTGCCTCGCAGGCGCGCTGGATGTTGAGGATGGCGGCGTCCTGACGGGTGAAGTCAGAGGCGAAAGTGGCAGGGTCGCGCTGGTACTCTTCACGCGCTCTGGCCACGCAGCGCTCGATGGTGGCGGCTTTGTTGATCAGCACATCATCGAGCATAGATTTTCCCTTCTTTTTTAATGTCGCTCAGTAGCCCGGCGCGGGCGGTGTCGAGTGCGGTTTTTTCGCTCAGCATGGCGGCCTCGAGGAGTGCAGCTTGAGTATCTTTGGCCCACCAGCGCAGGCCGGTGCTGAGAATTTGATATTGCATAACCGTTGACGCCGCGCGCAGGTCGAGCAAGTCCACCGGGCAGCCGACGATATCTTCTAGGTCGCTCGCCAGCGCCCACAAGGTGAGTGGCTCGGCATAACCCGCCACCAAGACAGCCAAGTCAAGATCACTTTGCGCTGTTGCAGTGCCTTGAATATGGCTGCCAAAGGCATAGATGGCCAGCAGTTGCGGTACCCGGGCTTGTAGGGTTTGCACGATGGCGTCGCGGTTCATAGCGTGGTCTCCGGTGTGTCGTGCATGCCGCTGCGAGATTGTGGCGTAGCCGTTAATGCGGACAAACGGTCCTTTACAGACTCAGCCGCATCGACAAATCCACTGCCTTGATATCCTTGGTCAAGGTGCCCAGCGATATGTAATCCACCCCGGTCTCGGCCACGCTGCGCAGGCTGCTGTCGTTGATGCCGCCGGAGGCTTCCAGCTTGGCGCGGCCGGCGGTGAGTCGTACGGCGGTGCGCATGTCTTCGAGGCTAAGTTCGTCGAGCATGATGATGTCGGCGCCAGCGGCCAGGGCTTGTTCTAGTTCGGCCAAACTTTCTACTTCCACTTCCACGGGCTTGCCGGGTGCGATTTGCTGGGCGGCGGCTACGGCTTGGGCGATGCCGCCGCAGGCGGCGATGTGGTTTTCTTTGATGAGAAAGGCGTCATACAGGCCGATGCGGTGGTTGTGGCAGCCGCCGCAAGTGACCGCGTATTTTTGCGCTAAACGCAGGCCCGGCAAGGTTTTACGGGTGTCGAGCAGTTTTACGTCGGTGCCTTGCACCAAGTCTGCGTAATGCTGGCTGCGGGTGGCGACAGCGGACAGGGTTTGCAGAAAATTCAGCGCACTGCGTTCGCCACTGAGCAGGGCGCGGGCGGGGCCGTCGAGAGTAAATAGCAGTTGGTTGGGGTTCACGCGCTCGCCGTCTTGTACCTGCCATTGCACGGCCACACTCGGGTCGAGTTGTCGGAACACTTCGTTTACCCAGGCGGTGCCGCAAATAACCGCCGCATCGCGACTGATAATGCGCGCTGTTGCATGGCGCTCGGCGCTGATCAATTGTGCGGTGATGTCGCCGCTGCCGAGGTCTTCGCGCAGGGCGTTGACGACGTTGGCGCTAATTTCGTCGGCGAGATCAGCAAGAATCAGGTTGGGCATGACGGGCTCCGCATTCAAGATCGGCCAATTATAGGGGCTGCGCCGACTAGATGCAGCGAATGCCGTGTGCTTTACGGCGCTTTCTGCTAGACCATTAAGGTGCGTTGGTCGCGCGCGAGTGCCCGCTCAGAGGCTGCCGGGCTGCATCTGTGACATGGATCATGTATAGAGGTTAAAACGCCTTGGTTGTCACAGGCTGAACCCTATAATGGTGTTATTAGTTAGTTCTGGCGCCATGCCTTTGACGTTACGGAAGACGTTCAGTAAAGCTTTGCAGGTTGTTTAGCCCCAGTCGGGCCGTCTGCAGGAGACTCGTAATGACCGATGCTAAAGTGCTGCACCTGAGCCCAGTGGTCTCGGTACGGCCGCCCATTTCGCCGGTAGGAAGACTGCCCGTGGCATTGACGCAAGTGCGTGACAAAGCTGCAGCACAGCTCAAGCAAGCCCTGCAGGGGCTGTTTGATAACGCCGACGATTCGCTGTTTGAAATGGCCGACCGGGCGGTTAGCAACGCTGAGCAAAATAGCTTTTTCGAGGCCATGCGCGATTTGCGGCTAAAGCGCAAAAATATCGAGCGTGGCTTTCTGCAGAAGATTTTTGAATCCTTTGCGGTGCTTAATCAGTATGAAATTGGCAAGCCTGTGCAGCTCGATGCGGTGTCGTACGATGCCTTGACGTTGGTGCAAGAGGACGCTTTAGAAGAGTCCGTGGCGCTGGATGGCATGGTCTCTAAGGTGCTGGGCCGCGATAGCGTGGCGCTGGGCCATATCACGGCGCGCTTGAATGCGTTGGTGAGTAAAAAAATTGACGATAAGAGCAATCCGCTAGGCCCGCGTGAGCTGTGCGCGGGCTTCTTGGATGCCTGCCGCAGCTTGGGCGTAGAAATTAAGGTCAAGCTGATCATATTTAAGTTGTTTGAAAAGTACGTGCTGACCGATCTCGATCAGCTGTATGCCGAGGTCAACCAGCTGCTGATTACCGCCGGTGTATTGCCGGAACTGCAATCGGCACCGCCACGGCGCACGCCGAATCGCAGCCCTGCGACCGCTCGTGTTGCTGGCAGTGCGGCGGCGCAGGATGGTGTCGCCAGTGAGGCGGGTGGTTTCCACGAAGAAGGTATGCAGGAAGTATTTGGCGTCTTGCAGGAGTTGTTGGCGCAGGTGCGTGGCACTGGTATGCCAGCGCGCGAGTTGCCGGCTGGGGCGGTGCCGATCTCCAGTAACGACTTGCTGCGGCTGCTCTCGCACATGCAGCAACGTTTGCCGGAATCGTCCGCGGTGGCTGCCGATGATTTGGGCTTGCGCAACCAGCTTGAAACCTTGCTCGGCCGCGCTAGCGCGAAAAGCGGTAAGGCGCGGGTGGTTGGCGAGGTTGATGAGGATGTAATCAACCTGGTGTCGATGTTGTTTGAGTTTATTCTCGATGACCGCACCCTGCCGGACTCGTTGAAAGCGCTAATCGCCCGCTTGCAAATCCCGATGCTCAAGGTCGCGGTGCTGGATAAAGCCTTCTTTAGCCGTGGCACGCACCCAGCGCGGCGCTTACTGAATGAAATCGCTTCCGCCGCCATGGGCTGGAGCGGACAGGATGACGAGCAGCGCGATACCCTGTATCTGCGCATCGAACAAGTGGTGCAGCGCCTGCTCAACGACTTTGTCGATGATCCGGCGATTTTCTCCGAGTTACTCACCGAGTTCACCGCTTTTACTGGTGATGAGCGCCGGCGCAGCGACTTGCTTGAGCAGCGCACCCGCGATGCCGAAGAAGG
>JAIETJ010000140.1 GCA_019745275.1 Pseudomonadaceae bacterium
AACAGCCTCTACTGGGTCAGTTTTCGGTCAGCGGCAACACACAGAATCAATAAATCAAAAGAACGAGCTATCCCTAAGCTCGACTGTTAACTCATGCATAGGAAATGGCCACGTGCTCGCACTTTTCTCAGACAACAAAAAACCCGCCGAAGCGGGTTCTTACCTGACCATTCAACATCCTGTCGATGCATCCTAGCGATGGTCAATCATCCTTGATTCCGAGCGCATCCGTTGCTCAGTGGATGGGGTTAGATTAGTGCTAGCGAGGCGATGCAGGAAGCGGCTAACAACGCTTGGCCGTGTAAGCCATTCGCTATAGCGGTTTGCTGAAAAACATTTGCCAGCAGCCCCCGCAGCAAGTGGCTCTGGAGTGGCCTCAGCCAATAAGTCAGGCTACTGAAGTAACACATCGCCTCTTGTATCGGATCTGAGGATGATTGTTGACTCGCTTCATCTCGAAAAGATCGATGGCGGCAAAAAGGTCTACCAGCCTTGGATAACCGTAGTTCCGAGCATCAAATGATGCCTGATTACCGATACGGCTACCCACTGTAGCTAAAGAGGCCCAACCATCTTCACTCTCCGCATATGCGACCGCGTTGCGCAGCAGATTCATTAGTTTGGTATCGCCCTTGAGCGCCTTGCAGGTTTTCCTCTCGGGCGAGACTGCGACTCCTGAGTCTTCTACCGCCAAGCTTTTTTCCAGATGAGCGATCAGAACACCGACCTGATCATCCGTCAGCTCCGGTTGATCAACATACAGAAATCGTGAGCAGGCATTAACGAAAGGCTCGGGTGTCTTACGCTCACCAAAACCAACGACCTGCTTACCTTCAGCCCGAAGTCGCATGACTAGCGGGGTAAAATCACAGTCGGAGGAAACCAAACAAAAGACATCGACCGGCTTATTGAAGAGCACATCCATGGCATCAACAGCCATGGCCATGTCCGTGGCGTTCTTGCCTTTGATTAGATCGAACTGTTGAATCGGCTGTATCGCATGCTCATGAAGTACCTTCCCCCATGGATCAAGGGATTGGTTCTTCCAGTTACCGTAGGCACGGCGAATGGAAACGGATCCATAGGATGCAAGCTCAGCGAGAACGTCTCCAATTTTTCGGCTCGGAGCGTTGTCCGCATCGATGAACATAGCGACATTTAAATTTTGCGGCTGACCACTCATACGAAACTCCCTGTAGTTGAATCCATCATGCCGAAAGCGCCCTTACTACCAATACTGAGGAATAGTTCAGCCGCCAGCTTCTTGGCCTCAGCCTCTTCAGCAGAACTGATGGGCTCCAGCTCTACGCCCTCATCCCCGGCGACATAGAGCGGGCCACCTTGATCATCGTCGTACTCTTCATCGGCATACATGCCACCGTCATGATAAGCCCTCATCGAACTGCGGCGGAGGTCGCGACTGAGCAACTCGGATAAGAAAATCCAGACCCAGCCCTGGAATATATTTTCCGAATCGATGTGATCGATCAGGTGACGCATAGCTTGCAGGTCACCCTGCTGGGCGGCTTGAATGCACCAATGCTTCGACACCGCAGGCTGACCACACTCCGCCGCTAAATCAGCAATCCGCATAGGCTCGTTGAAAGAAGAAAGCGCAAAAACCTGATTGAGTAGCTCTTGATCTCCTGTCTCTTCTGCGAGGTCTACCATCGCATCAGCGCAGCCCAGTAAGGCTGCTTGTTCAAGATGAAAGTCAGATTTTAATATCCGCTCTCGATCCGCTAGGCTCGCCTGCGCCCACTCCAACTCGACACCCTTAAGCTCTTTTCCAAGCTGCCACTGCTTAAACCAATAGTCGTCACCGCTTGGATCGTGGTCATCCAAGAGCCCATCACGACCGTACATAAGAGCAAGTGCGTAATGAGCTAAGGCGCTCCCTCGGCTAGCGGCAGCATCCAGTCCATCTAAAAGAAGATCGAGCTGATCCTCTTCTAACCAGGGCTCTTTTCGACGGTTAGCGACGAAATCGAACTCATCATCACTATCTTCAGGGTCATCATCGTAGTCATCAAGATAGCGCTTCCCGATATGGCCACCTCTCACAGAGGCGAGCACAAATGACAGGGATACCGCTGCAAACCGATGCTGACTAACGAGATGCAATATTGCGGAGCCTGCTGCCTCGGCGACGTCGGCATAGCCGAGTTCAATCAGGCGCTGGTTTAGAAGCAGTAAGCACTCTGTCGAAATATCAGGATCTTCATCCAGCGTGGCAAATACATGCTCCGCATTTAGCGAGGCACTGGACTTAAATCCAAAGCACGCGGCCAGAAGTTCGTAGACATGGCTCTGCTTGAACTGCTGGCCCGTTACGGAATTTAGATGCTGTTTCGCGGAAAACGCGAGTTCTTTGATAGCCATGAAACCATCCTCATAGCCCAACCGTTAGGAGCACGTGGCACACGTTTAAGCCCCAAACGACTAGGCTTCGAAGGTTTCAGACAGCAAGAGGAGAAAGGTGAAACAAAAAGGCCTTTTTTAACTCGTGTGCAAGTTGGGCGGGCGCCTGCACAGGATTCTAGCGAACTTACTGAAGAAAAGTCGAGCTTCTCAAAGGTTTTCAGGGATCCGTTTCCCGGAAAGACAATATTCCAAATAAAATGGAACATTGTCTTGACTCCCCGCTTGATCGCACCTAATCTTATTTAATTCCAAGCAGAATGGAACATTCAGATGAAGCATCTCTTCGACTCCTTTATCAAACCCGAAAGAACACCAACCCTCGAAGCTGTGATCCAGGAAGCCAAAGATACCTATCACGGGAATTTGGAAGCGATGGTTCTTCAGTTTTACTCCTCACATCCAGCATCAGCCCTAGATGCCCTGCTGGGTGGAGAGTATTCCACTGTGGCGACGGCGACAGCTTGTTATGAGTACGCCATTAATGGGCGCTTGCCTCTTGCTAACACGCTCGATGAAGCAGAATCACTGAGTCATGACTGGAAGTCACTGGCGAGCCTTGTCCTTGCTGCTCGATACGGAATTGAGTTTTTCAGCCCTGACGTTAACGACATAGGAATTGGCGTCCCAATCTTGCTTGAGCAGCTTATCTTTCACGCCATCCTTCGTGCCCAGCTCGATCTAGACACGCTGCCTGAACTTGATGAAGACATGCTTCCGAGCCCTCTGCACGGACAGAAAACCGGATACCTGAATCTAAAAGAAATTGCCGTTCTGGCTCAGATGCACGAAAAGTCAGTCCGCAACGCTACTCAGCCGACCGCTCCAGATCGTCTTCACACACGAAAAGAAGGCACCCGGACAGTAGTCGACTCACATGAGGCGCTGCGCTGGTTGAAAGGGCGCCGTAACTTCAAGCCCTCCATTCTCCGCTGAGGTTTTAGCCATGACGCTGACCCAACATGCAAAAGAGCGCAGCCATCAGAGGTGCATCCAAGAGACTCAATTGGATTGGTTGATGAGCTATGGATGTCTCGGGCACAACAAAGGAGCACATGCCTACTACTTCGACCGTGACGGTTTCGAACAGCTAATAAATGAGGTCTCCGAGCATGACCTTTCACTGGCCTATCGGAGCCGTGACATTTACGCGGTGGTGATCGACAGCAAGGTAATAACCCTTGGGTATCGGGATGACCGGTTTAAACCCCAAAAATCACACCGCCGAGTTCGGCACGCTGCTCCTGCAAACCCCGCAGCACGACGTCTTCATCACAAAAATTACTGACGAACGGAATCAAGAATGAGCAATTTTGAAAAATTCAGCCCACTGCTAGCCGACACTACTTTCAGCCTCGCAGGCAACCCGCTGCCTAAAGAACTGCTGCTTTCATCTGAAGGCAACATCGAAACCTTTTACGCACCCTTCGACTACATAAACCCACAGGCTCGGATATGTATCTGCGGGATCACCCCTGGCTTAACGCAAGCCACGGAAGCTTTGAACGAGGCTCGCAAGCAGCTCAAGGCCGGAGCGACCCTATTTGAGGCCAAGCGCTGCGCTAAAGAAACGGCCAGTTTTGCAGGCTCGATGCGGAAAAACCTGATTTCGATGCTGGATCAGATTGGCATCAACAATCTGCTCTCCATTAATAGTTGTGCTCTGCTGTTTGATACCCATAAGCATTTGGTGCATCACACTTCCGCGCTTCGGTATCCCGTTTTCATCGATGGAAAAAATTACAGCGGCAGTCCAGCGATGCTGAGTCGACCATCACTGCGTCAACAGGTAGATACCCACCTCGCTGAAGAAGTCAGCATCCTGAGTGACAACTGCATCTATCTACCTTTAGGCCCGAAAGTAACCGAGGTGTTTTTACAGCTGCAAGAAAAAGGGTTGCTCAGGCCTGAACAAGTTCTATCTGGCTTGCCCCATCCTTCTCCAGCAAATGCCGAGCGGATAATTTATTTCCTAGGCAACAAGGCCCGCGATCAACTGTCATCCAAAACTAATCCCGACGTACTGGATGCTGCTCGATCCCAATTACAGCTAAAGGTCGCTCAGTTGGCCGGGAAAGGCCGCCGATGATGCAAAGAATCATGATGTTCCCCATGGTGTTTCTACTGTCGCTGAAATGCTCGGCTATGGGTGCGATTTTAAAGATGGCTCAAGAGCAAACACAGGATGCTGTTGCGCTAGGATGCCCGCATTGCCTGCTTTCAAAAGGCGATTGCTGTGGGAACGAGACGTGCAGAATCCAGCGATTCAAAGACCGAGAGCAACGCATCTTTAACGAGATCAGCGAACTTCGTGTGCGTATCTCGCTGCTCAAGAGCATCTAAGGATGTCCTTGATTAAAAAACCTATCGGACGACTCAACTGGGAAACAAGCACTATGCAAAGTCTCTTTCGCGGGCCATTTTTTGACTACTTAATGTCAATCGAACCACTCTGCACAGCTGAATATTTTACTCATGGCTCATCCGCCATGCTGTTTCAACGTAATGGCCAATTATTCCGCCTTACTCGCGACGGTTCTGGGCATAATTTTCTAGCCGCAGAGTCTGCCGCAGGAAACCCAAACGTGGTGCGCATCATCCATGACTTTGGCCCCGTAGCTCCCTCCGACGAGGATTACTTCGGCGATGAGTTTTACTGGCTAGCCGAAGTGGAGTGGCTTGAAGACCTCGACCTCAGCTTGCCAGTTGTCCAGGAACTGAAAAATCTACTGCACACGCTGACCGATGATGAACCTGTCCAGCAGCAGGGAATCCCAGATTTTATTAGTCGATGCAATGTGGCTCTAGCCCAAGTCCCTAGCTTTGCGCCATTGATCAATACACTCCTGAAGGCAGCTGAAGAAGTGCGCTCCGGGGGGTGTGACATAGATGCAAACATTAGCAATGTCATGCAGCGGCCTTCATCCGGCCTTCTCGTCTGGAGTGACCCTTTATTCGGTACTTACGGCTATTTAGATGATCAAGGTGAAGCGCGCATGGTCGATGTCAGAAAAATGATCAAAAGCACGGAAATCGCACACGCAGAATAAAGGAGGAGGTGAACGCGCCAGGTTGATCAACCAGTAAGGCCCGTTTTGGATTGCCACCAGCTCAGTATCTGACCTCCAGCCCCGACCAAGGCCATCACCAGACCAAGCCGGGGCGCGGGGGTCTATTTACCGAAGCAGCCGTTATGCGTAGTCCCATACGCGGGTTGCCGACTACGAAGCACTTCAGCGCGGCAGCTGAAGGCAACTCTTGATTACGCTATGGCGTAGCGAGGAGTGCCGAGGATTTCTTGGGCGCCCTTACCGTAGATCGACTCTTCGCTGCTGACTTTGAGGCCTGCGAGATATCTGCTGGGGCAGGTTGGTCATTCAGTCAAAAATTTAGCCATGGTGGCTCTCGGATCTTTTTTCGAGTGAGCCAGCAAGTGACTTTTGATGGGCTGGAAAGGTTGATCTGATCGTTTTTTTGCAGGAATTTGTCTTGAGTATCTGATCCCGAATTCCTCTTCTTTATACTTGTATAATTAAGCGCAACTGCCCCCTTTCTTGGATGCTGAGGTTTCTCATTCCGTATTTCTATTAGTCTAATCGCTGTATTTCTTTGTAGTTCGTCGCCGTAGCGGTTTGTGTAAGTCTCTCGGATAAACTCTAATCGAGCATGATCAACGTCAATGAATGACGTCAGAGCCATCAGCTGCTTGGCATGCCTTCCTGGATCATCTTTGCTGACCACAAGGTTGCGCGCTAGCCTTTTAATGGCCTCTGAAGCCTTAGGACTCGTCAACGAAGATTTTACAAGGCGTAGTTTCTCTAGGATGCCTTCCATACCTATCGGCTGGACTGCGCGCTTGCGTACAGCGCGTATGGCGCAGCGATGTCTTTTAGCGAGCGTCTGAGCCGGGGTTAGATCCTTTCCATCTGAGGCTAATGCAAAGGCAAGATATTTGAACATGTAAGAGGCAGGTGAGGATATTTTGGCTAGGCCACTGCCTTCCTCTCTTGCTAGTCCAATTATTTTCTCTTTGTTTTCTTCGAAGTGGTTTTTTGGCCTCAAGCCTTCTTTGTTAAAAATATTGCGCAACTTCTTTTCGAGTTCTATTTCCAAGCCTTTTCTGAAAAAAAGTAGTACATGCCAGTGAGGGCATCCGTCTAAATGAACCTCTGTAACTCTTAGTCCAAAGTAGTCGACGTAAGCCTCATAGTTCTTTCCTAAATGCTTTTGGATTTTTCGCCATAGGGCATTGAGGTAGTTATAGGCAGAATCCGGTGTTTCACCACTGAATGAGTTCTGACCTATTTCTGGATTGGAGTGATAATTTGGCGGGCAGGAAAGAGTGAGCATCATCCACTTGAAGTCGCGTTTTAGGGCGAGTTGCTCCATTGCCTTTGTTAAGAGGTAATATTCGTTAACGCGTCTTCTGTTCGCTGAATTGATAATTTCGGCGAGGTTGTAGTTGCCACCGAAAGGATCCTTATTCGCTTGGCTTGCTAGGTAAGAAGTGAGTGCGATTTCACGCTCTTCCTGTATATTGAAGGTGCGGTCTGAGCAAAATAATTCCTTACCGAGCCCAAGGCGGCCCTCGCACATGGCTTTGTGCTCACGCTGCAAGTCAGTAATTTGACTAACTTTGGTGCGCCAGAATTTAGTGTTGGCGAGTCGCTTAATCTGGTTCTCTGCAGTGCAGCTATCTATGGTGGATACATTTACGCCGTATTCATGATCTCTGTTCGCATAGGCTACGATTTCTGCCTGCTTCAGTCGCGATATCGCTTCTATGTGCTTGTTTGCAATTCGCCACGCGACGTAATTTAACTCTTTTAGGTCAAGAGTGATTAGTACGTTAAGTGCTGGGGCTTGATATTGTGAGGTCTTTTTTGCGGGCACGGCGAGCGCTTCTCATTGAGAGGCGTCGTGCCGTATGTGTGGAGGATGCGTGTCGTACGCTGGAAGATACTATATATTAAAACTGTTTTTTAAAAGAGGCTGCTAGTTAAACTATTAGTGCTTCATGTAATGCTGTTTTGTAGTTGGGGACTGTGGTTGGCCTGGTTTCGTAGGCAGGTTTCGAATTTCGGTAAAGAAAATAAAGGCCAGCAAGTCGCCAGCCTTTACTTGTTCAGATTGCGCATCATGTGAACCTCGTCATGAGGTGTGTGAAGCAAATCTATCCTAGAAGTACAGTTTTCTTAGTTGGGAACTCTACCCCTGGTTTTACGATGCTTGTGGCTTTCAAAAAGCGGTTTGAAGTTGTTCCAGTGGATATGGTTTAGATCAATAGTGAGTCTCAGACCGTCCACCAGCATGCGTTGTTGCAATAGGCTATGGGGTGTGCCGATGTAGTGCGCTGAGGCGGTTTTGGCGTCAATTTGTACGTGTCCAAGTAAAGCTGCAATCGAACTGGATGGTACACCGTTATCCTTTAGGGATTCTGCAAAGGTTCGACGGAGGCTGCGGTAGCTCCAGCCAGCTTGTTTCAAGCTATCATTGGTGCTGCCGATGTAGCCTAGGCCGTAGCCTTTTCCACTGAAAAAGCGGCTGGGTGTTCTGGAGTATCTGTGTTCAACATTGTATTTGAGCTCAGGGAACAGCAGTCCATTTTGGCTAGAAATCTTCAATTGTTCTTGATGGAATTGAATAAATCCCATGTCCATGAGCTTTGGGTGAATAGGAATGTTTCTTATGGAATTGGCCGTTTTTAGGGATTTATTTGAGCCGTGGTTGTTGATGCTGATGACAGTGACACCATGTGTGTCAGTGAAAATATCTCCAAGGCGTAATTGGCATAACTCGTTAAGACGTGCTCCTGTGAATAATCCGAGTGGAAGCAGCCAGAATTTCCAAGAATCAGCGTTTTGGTTGGTTTTGTGAGAGTCAATATTGTAGTTTTGATATATCCAGCCGCTAAAGAGATCAGCTAGATGATGTTCGCTGAAAGGATGTGTTGCTCCCTGTCTTCTGGCCTCTTTGCAGGGGATTTTTAACTGCAGCGCAATAAGCCCATCTTGATATGCGGACTCTGCAATGTAGTTGAATAGGCGATAGTAAGCATGAAGTGTCTCGCCTTGGCTATTTCCAGCTCGCGCTTTATCAATGCGGTGGTGGAGTTGGTGCGTTAAAGTATATATGTCATTTTGCGATAGCGAGCTTGTTTTTCTAGATGGTGAGAGCTCTGTCAGAAGTTTATTTATTTTTGTCGCACGACTTCTGATTTGTTTTTGATGTTTTGGCGCGGCAGACGATTCTCGTAAGCGTCTGTCAATGACGCTGTCAATGTAGTCGCTTAGCAAAATTGGATTCTGCCGAGTATTCAGCACGCTACGCACAGACGTCAAAGGTTCCCATATTTCGTTGAGTAAATGCTCATAACCCGGCTGAAACTCGACAATTATTCCGTCGATAAATGGTAGGCGTACTAATGACTGGGGTGTAGAGATGGCAGACTGCACAGAGATTTCCTCATTGATATTTGCTCGGGGTGAGCAGTTCTCGGGTAAAAGTTAATTATCCAAACCGATAGCGTCAATGAGTATTTTGGAGAGTGCAGTCCGCTCTAAATTGACAAGTTGTCAATAATCCGAAGTGAAACCTTTTAAAAAGGTAATAAAATAAGGGAAACATGTTTCCCTGTTAACTGTCCGGGTCGGTGGCTAAATAGTACCGCCAGCCTTTAGGTTTCCGATGAGTGGTATTGGATGGTTCAGATGCTGCACGGCCAATTCTCGGTTTTCCCTGCTGAATTTTCAGCTGTTGATAGTGTTGGTAGTGGATATGGTTGAGCTCGACTTGGTAGTCAATCTGCTGCAGGACTTCGTTCAGCACTGACAGCGGGTAGCTATCGCCATAGCCCCCTGTGACACTGCTATCGGTATGACCTACAAGTGCTTTCACCACCAAAATGTTGAGATTCTGGTTGCGTGCCTGGCTTACGAAACTGTGTCTTAGACCGTGGAACGTGAGTTGATGTTCGGAGAGTCCGCATTGGGCTAAATAGCCTGCGCTGTTTGAGCTATTGCCCAAGAACCATTTGCTGGCTACATGGCTGTTGTAACCAATGCCGTACGACGGCAGTCCAGTGAAAAGTGGTGCCTTTGGTGAGCTGTCGGACTCAGCATGGCGCTTATCGACAAACTCCAGAAACCCGGCATTGAGTACAGCTCTGTGCAGCGGGATATCGCGACTGCTGCCGCTGTTTTTTAGTCGTTTCCCACCTTGATCATTGATGCTAATGATCCAAATACCTTGCTCTTGCCGTACATCCTCCACCCGAAGCTGACACAGTTCGTTGAGTCGCGCGCCTTGGAAGAGACCTAGTAATGGTAGCCAGAACTTGTAGTCATCCAGTCGCCAGCGCTCTGGTTTTGTAAGGGTATAAACGGGCCCCTGCAGCAGCTTCTCGATCTGGCTGTGGTTGTAGGTGCGTCGACGAGCGCTGGGGGCTCCTTTGGTGTTAAAGGTGAGTCCGCTACTCTGGTCTTCAGCGATCAGTTCATGGTCGCGGGCATACCGAAGGATTCGTTGGAGTAGCTCGAAGTATTGCTTGCCTGTCCGAGGGTTAATAGGCATGTAGTTGCCCTGGGTTATCACCTCGTGGAGAGGTGTCTGCCGATAGCCGACGAGTTTATTTCGATTGCGTGGATAGAGTCGTATTGAGTCTCTGATCCGAATAAGTTCTGCCCTGGTGAGCGTCGAAACGACCCGGTCAGCGCCTACTATTTCTAGCAGCACCTCAAGGCGAGAGTGGTTGAGTTGACGTGTCCTGGGGTGCGACCAAGTCTGCTCGCGATCTTGCTGCCGGGTGAAGGATTTGACCATTTCGCCAAAGCGAAGCGCCCGACTGGGCAGCTCACTGCCGCTGTAAGCAGGCGGTGGAGCATTGAGTAGCTGTTGCAGCGCATTCTGTTGTGCCTTGGGCAGTAGGCTGGCCATAGCGGTTATTGCCGCCGCGATCTTCGGGTCGATTGCTTCGGGAGCACTTTCAGTCGATTCAAGCAGAGATGCATCGAGTGGTTCAACGTCTTGCTCTAGGGAGAGATGACGGCGGAGCAGATCTCCAAGCTGATGCAAAGCCAGGGAGGGTGAATCGTTACTGTGATGATCGGGGTGAGCCAGACCGTCGAGGATCTCTCCTATCTCGTGCATCAGGAATGAAATCGCGAGCGTCACTACGATGATGGATGTGCATTTCAGGTTCAGTTTGTGAGTCGCCCCGCTTATCCCTAGCGGGCTGAAATCCACTTCGAGTACAAAGTAGCCATCTACGTCTTGATAGATGTGCAGGCAGTTGAGGTGTTTCAGGGTGGAAAGGTTCTGTAGTGGAGCGTGCTTCAGTAGGTCAGAGGTTGATTGCGGCAGGCTCGAAGGGATAGCTTGCAAGCCAAGTCCATGGTCTTCGCGGACGTACGCGAGGTAGTCATGCAGCGCCAGAATCACTACGAGGTGGCCATGCAACGGGTAGAGCATCCCATTGCCCGTCCAGCGCTCCAGTATGGCGATTGCTTGAAAGATATAGGCAGCCCGCCAGCACGCCACTTCCAGTTCGGTGGTGTCTAGGGGCCAATCGAGACGATTGAACGTGATCAGGCAGTGCTTGAGTAGCTCTGCGCTCGGTTTCAACTTGAGGCGGTACATTCCATCCCGGCCCGTGGCGACGACATTGCCATTTCTGATGGCTTGGTTCAGACGCTGATAGCCCTCGGAAAGATCAGAGGAGGCAAGGCGGTGAGGTGCCGGCAGGTCACCCAGTGGCAGGTAGAGATCCTGAAGGTATTGCTCATGCTCTTTGCGAATGTTCTCAAGACCTTGCAATGCGCGCTGGCCAGTCCAGCTATGCAGGAGAGCACTTGAGACTAAATCATCGAACGCCAGATTGAGCTTGCGAGTGCAAAGCTTGGCGATGTCTAGGTTGCTTCTGAGCGCCCAACGGATCTGTTTAGGCGTACCGGTTGCTCGCGGAAAGCTCTCGGGAAGGGTGCGGTAATACTGGTAAGTCTTACCCGAACAGGCAAGGTGAATGGGATGATCGTGCTTGGTTGGCTTGGACATAGTAGATATCTCCCCAGAGGGTTGCAGTGGGACTGCGCGATATCTACTTCTGTCCTAACCGTCTGAAAGCCCCGTTCTAGAGGGCTTCCTGACATGGATTGGTGGTGGAACACGGAACCGAACCCGCGTCCGCATCCCGAACAGGATAGCAAGGTTTTGATCTTGAGGGCGTGGATTTGAATATTTGGCCCTTTTGTTTGCCGTCCAAAGTTAAAGTCTATTTTTTTGAGCACAACGATACCATTTTACCGTTTCCA